>CAYNRK010000001.1:0-136835 GCA_964399675.1 uncultured Gammaproteobacteria bacterium
ATACCAAAACACTCTCACATTGAGTGAGAGTGTTTTTAGTTTTGGGACAGCCTCTTACGGAGGTTGTTTTTATTAGGCCTTTATGGCATTCACTTTTTTCATGAATCGCGATTTGTATCGCGCAACCGTATTCTTCTTGAGCACTCCTTTGGCATGAGCTTTGTCGAGTTTTTTCCCAACCAGCTTTGCGATCTCAAGTGCTTCTGCGGCCTTTTTTGCATCAATCGCTTTTCTAAGCTTTACTCGCAAAGATTTGATTTCAGCCTTGATCACTTTATTGCGTTCCCCGCGCTTTGCAGACTGACGGAGCGCCTTTTTTGCATTTTGTAGATTTGGCATAGTTTATGTTACATGAGCGTGTAACTTCTGAGACGTCGGTAGTATAGCTCAGATCCCTATTTTGTCAAGATTATTCCTTGCCAGGAGCATCAAGTTCCAGCGGCTCCATTTCCTTCCCAGCAGTTCCTTCTGTAATTTTGTAAACATCCTTATCAATCTTTTTAAGTTCCTTTGACGAAGCGGTGTAGGCTCTTACGGTTGTATCTAAATGTTTGCCAACCCTATTGTGATGATCTTCATAGGCACGCATGTGGCGCATAAGATTTTCTGTTTGCTTTTGAATATCTTTTACCGACTCTTCAATCTGGAGTGCTTTGAGTCCCAAAATCACAGTTTGAAGATAGGCAAAAAAGCTTGTTGGAGAGACGATCATCACCCCCTTTTCAAATGCGTATTCAATTAAGTTACGGGTATTCACTTTGACAGCACCAACGTCAGCCGTAATCAAGTTGTGATAAACACCCTCAGCTGGAACAAACATGAATGCAAAGTTAGTTGTTCCCTTTTGAGGTTGAATATATTTTGATGTTTCGTCGATCCTTAGCTTTACATCAGACTTAAACTGCTTTTCCAATTCTTCACGACGTACAGCATCAGGTTCTTGTGAAATTCTGTTGTAGTTCTCAAGTGAAAATTTTGCATCAATCGGAATGATTAAATCTTTAATAAGTAAGACTGCATCAGGAATCAGTTTTTGGCCAGATTCCTCGTGCACACCAAGTTGGTATTGCATTTTGTATTGTCCAGGAGGAAGAACCTGATTGAGAAGTGTCTCAAGCCAGTATTCACCAAGAATCCCCCGCTGCTTTGGATTTTTCAAAATATTCTCAAGACTCTGCAGCTGTTCTGAAAAATTAAGGACCTGTTTATTTGTTTCGTCTAACGTTGTAAGTCGTTCTGTTACGTCTTTGATAATTCCAGATGTGTGTACAAAGTGTTTTTGAAGAGTTGATGACGAATCAGTCATGTTTTTTACAAGCCGATGATGCATTGAGTCCAATTTTTCATGTACTTCCCTTCTTTGATCGTTTGAGGATTCCTGAATTTCCTTTCGTAAGTCATTAATGAGTTGCAGAGTTGATGAATCTAAAGATCCGTCACCATGCTTTTTTGTTGCAAGATAGGCAATGATTAGACCAAGTGCGATTATTACAATAATTAAAAGATATTCCATAAATTTTGTTTTGACTCACGTGATTTTGAAGGGTATTATGTTCTCGTGTTTGCCCAGTATATCATGATTTTTTAATTATCGATTTCATTTTACGACACTTAAGTCCCCGTAACTCAACAGGATAGAGTGCGTCCCTCCTAAGGACGAAATAGAGGTTCGAGTCCTCTCGGGGATACCACATTCACTTTCTAAATTTATGGCTTTAATCGACAAGTACAGTGCCCTCCTCTTTGATCTTGATGGTTTGATGTTCAATACAGAAGAAATTGCACATGAAGCAATCAGTTACGTGGTTTCAAAATTTGGGGGTACATTTTCAGATGAAATACATTCAAAGATTTTAGGTACACAAGCTCTTTATTATGTACCCTACATAATAAAGGACACCGGAATTGATTGCACAGTTGATGAGTTTAGACGACTAGAAAGAGAAAGGTTTTTTGAGAACTATGATCAGAAGGTCAAAAAGCTGCCAGGTTTAGATCAAATACTTGATCTTGGAAGGGTTTCTGGAAAGAAGATGGCTGTTGTAACTAGCTCTACACTCAGTTCAGCAAAAAAGAAACTTGGAGCTTTCGATTTAGAGGATTTTTTTGATGGGCTGATTACAGCAGACATGATTGAAAACGGAAAACCAGCTCCTGATGCGTATATTGTAGGAGCAAAATCTTTAGGGTTTTCACCAAATGAGTGCATAGTTCTTGAAGATGCAGAAAACGGCGTTGAGGCTGGTCATCGAGCAGGAGCCTTTACAATTGCAGTTCCAAATAGATTTAATGCTAAATGCGCTTTTAACTCAGCTGATTTTGTTTGTTCTGATTTACACCAGGCTGTTGAGTATCTAAGCATTTAGGGCCCTTAGCTCAGTTGGCTAGAGCGTCGCATTCGCATTGCGAAGGCCAGCGGTTCGAATCCGCTAGGGTCCACCAAGTTTAATAAATATTCAAATTATGAAGCCAGGCACCGATTATACAGGGGTTACAACTGCTTTTTACTGTACTGATGGAAGTGGCAGGTTTCTTTTTCACAAAAGGAGCGAGAGCTGTAGAGATGAGCACGGAAAATGGGATTGTGGTGGTGGAAAATTGGAGTTCGGGTGTTCATTAAAAGAAAATGTTTTGCGAGAAGTTCAGGAGGAATACGGTTGTCCAGGAAAGATATTAAAGCAACTTCCTGCGCATTCAATGCATCGAGAATGGAAAGGTAAAGCTTTGCATTGGGTTGCTATATCTTTTATTGTTTTAATTAAAGCATCAGAAGCCAGAAATAATGAACCTGAGAAAATTTGTGAAATCGGATGGTTTGAATTAGATAATCTTCCTAGTCCACTTCATCCAGCAGTTAAAAAGGAAGTTAAAGACAGCCTTGAAGTTTTTAAGAAGTATTCAAAATAGAAAAAAGAAGTGCCGATGTTCAACCATCGGTATTTTGTTTCTCGAGAAACAAAGAAAAAATTGAAAAAATATAAGAATTTGCTAATATTAGTAAAGAAATTGATACTGTCGTTTTTTCTTCGGAATCTTAATTTAATTTTACGACACGTCGTTGTCCACACCTGCGTAGACAAAACTCAAAATCTGTGGATAAGCAGGCCATTTTTGGCCACTTTTTGATTTTGAACAAAAATAAACGTTTTTTTGACCTATTTGTGGGTAACTTTTTAGCTAAGATTAGCTAAATTCTCCGTTGACTACTTTTGGTATTCATGGTATACTGTATTTGTATAGGTAGAACTATGTTCAAACGCATTCTTACCTTTTCAATTGTGGGGATTTTTCTATATGTGAACTTTGTTCACGCAGAAATGTCCTCAACAAATTACAAGATTAGGTGGGACTCGTTCAGCACCGGTGGTTCTGATACATCAAGCTCAGCGAGTTATATTGTGCGAGATTCTATTACAGCTACAGCCACAGGATCTGGGTCCAGCTCTTCCTATCAACTACAGGACGGTTACGCGTCTGCCATTGATGATCAGATCATCTCATTCTCTCTAAAGATCCAAGATGTATCAGACGAGCGAACTGCAACAGCTTTGGCAAGTACAACCGTGACAACGGATACAACAGGGGTTTCGGTTGATGATTACATACTCATTGTTCAAGACAAGGGTGCAAGTCAGGTGAGTGCCATTGGAAAGGTTTCTTCAATAGGAGCGGGCACACTGACTGTTGACTCGCTCACAACTTCTGGAAGCACACCCACAATTGATGGAACAAACGATTATGTCTATCAACTAGATGGAAGCGCGATCACATATCCTACATTAAGTGATTCATATGTAAGAACAGCTGTGATCGGGTTTGAAGTCAGTTCACGGGTTGATAACGGATACGTTGTGCAGGTACTTGAAGATGGAAACATGAGAAATGATTCTGATGATATTGACGATGTGTCAGACGGTACAGTTACCGCAGGAAGTGAAGAGTATGGTGCGCGTTCATCAGATTCATCATTATCAAACTCAACATTTGATACTGAAGATGCAGCAATCACGACTTCGTTTAAAGAAGTCGCTTCAACCACTTCTATGAGTTATGAAAGCCGGAACTTCATTACATTGAAAGCGGCAATTGCCACAGAAACACAGGCTGGATCGTATAGTCACATCATCTCACTTATTGCTTCTGGAAATTACTGATATGAAACGAGCTCTTTCCATTATCTGCTTCGTTGTTCTCGCATGGATTCCTTGCGCTGCATTTGGCGCCACTGTTGCACCGGCTTTAATTGAAGTAAGTGCAAGCCGCGGAGAAACAATTGAAAGTTTTTTTCAGGTGATCAATGCAAGTACAACTGAGCAGAAATATTATCTGGGTGTGATGAAGTTTGAACCAACTGAAGGAACTGGAGCACCTTCCTTTATCTCGTATGAAAAAGATCGTTCCGGTCTTCCGGAATGGATCGATTTTCAAGTGAATGAATTTCCAGTGCCAGCAAATTCCAAGGTGGATGTACCGTTTACCATTGCCATTCCAGATGACATTTCCTCAGGAGGATATTATTCCGCACTTACTGTCTCAAACGCTCCGCACGATATCGTTGCAACCAATGGTGCGATTGTGGATGCAAAGACAGCCGTGCTTGTTCTTTTAACGGTTGAAGGTGAAACAAACGAAAGCGCAGTGCTTTTAGATCTTGTTTCAGACGTTGAGGGTAAGGCAGTCTCTTCAATAAAAGGAGAGTTTGTATATCGTATTCAAAACCAAGGTAATGTTCATGTTAGGCCAGAAGGCGTTCTCAGATTCAAGGATGTCTTTGGTAGGCAGATTTATTCTCAAGCCGTGAATGAAAAACAGGGAAGGGTCCTGCCATCATCAACAAGAACTTACAAAGAAGAAGTTGATCTTGGTGAAAATAGTTTTCTTGGAGCACTGAACTTTCAAATGAGAACATTGCTTGTTGGTCCTGTTACAGCTGAACTTGATTTGAAATATGGACAACAAGGACAATTGTTTGCAAAGACAAGTTTCTGGTTTGTTCCATGGCAGTTAATGATCTCGATTCTGATTCTCGTCATTGTCGTTGTGTCCCTTTATAAAAAAAGTGCTAGGAGGTCTCGCACATAATTAGATCCCATGTGTGCAAAGTACAATTCGAAACATTTGGTACACCCTATCAGTCGCGGCTATTTCAGTGGCGATTGTTGTGGTTGCGCCAGTGCATGCTGCAACCGTAACTAGTGGAAACGATTATCCGTCTACTTTGCAAACAAGTCAGGCGTCTAATCACAAGGTGTTCTTTACAACTCCAACAGGTGTGTCCGAGGGTTCAACAATAACCCTCACATTTGAATCAGAGTTTGATACATCATCTATTACAGAAAACGATGTTGATATAGATGATGATGGGATTGATCTTACAACAGCTGCAAATTGTTCAGGATCTGAGGAAGCTTCCATTGCGATTGCTTCAGACGTTATAACAATAACGATCTGTTCAGGAGACGGTGGTGCAATTGCTGCGACAAGTGTTGTCACCATCGAGATCGGGGATAATGCGACAAGTTCTGGCACGGGCTCTAATCAGATCACCAACCCATCAGTAACCGCAAACTACAATCTCAATATTGCAGGAACTTTTGGAGATTCCGGATCCATTATTCTACCTATTGGATCTGACGATTCTATAGTTGTCAGTGGAATTGTTCTTGGGGGCGGTGGAGGCGGTGGTGGAGGAGGAGGAGGTGATGAACCTGAACCGGAAGAACCAGATGATGCAACAGCTCCTGTAATCAGCAATATCCTGACTTCAGAGATAACAACCACTTCAGCAACGATTACCTGGGATACTGATGAATCAGCAAATAGCTTTGTCGATTATGGTTTAACAGAAGAATTTGAAAGTGGTACTGAGAGTGATGCAAGTTTTGTTACACCTCATTCCATTGGTCTAAGTGGGCTTACAGAGGGGGCAACATATTCTTTCCGTATTCGATCTCAAGACAGTAGTTCTAATGAAGTAACTTCTGCAACACAAACTTTCACAACCCTTGATGAAACAGCGCCGGTCGTCACAGACATTGATGTAGTAGATATCACAACCACGTCAGCGCGCATTACATGGACGACAGATGAAGCAGCATCGAGCGCGGTTGAGTATGGTCTGACAGATGAGTATGGAGATACAGAATCAGACGTTGCACTAGTTACTGATCATTCAGTGATTCTTACTGATCTTACTGATAACACCTCGTACAATTTCCGGATTATTTCTGCGGATGCTTCTTCCAATCAGGTAACCACTGAAGATGCAACATTCACAACAGATGAAGATCTTCCACCAGCAAACGTGTCGGGTTTAAGTCTTACAGCTGGAGACGGGGAGATAACTGTGACAATGACGAATCCTGAAGATAGTGATTTAGAAGGAGTGAAAATTATTGTTTGTGAAGATGAGGCACCATCCGGTCCACAAGATCCAGACTGTGAAATAATTTTTGACGGACTTTCAGAAACGTTTACACACATAGGACTCACCAATGGCAACATTTATTACTATGGAGTTTTTGCCTATGACAGGGCAGGGCAGTTCTCTTCTGGTGCGATTGAATCAGGTACACCAATCGCGCTAGAAGATGAGGTGCAGGAAGAAGAGGAGCCCGAAGCTGAGGAGCCCGAAGTGGGCGCCGAAGCTGAGGAATCCTTAGAAGATTCTGAAGACGCAGCAGATTCTGGATTAGGAGATTCGGCCGGTGAAGCGGGCGAATCAGATGATTCAGATGATGGAGCATCTTCAGGTGCTGACATCCCATCAGACACGAGTACGGGGTCAGATTCTGGTACAGGTTCGGGTACTGGAAGTTCGTCCTCTGGAGTGTCAGGAGATTCTTCTCTGCAAGGCGCAGTTGAAGGTCAATTGGATCGCACAGATGTGCGCATCCTCGTTGGTGCCGGTAAATTGATTCTTCGATCCACAAGCTCAGGTGTGATCGAGATAATCAAAGACACTAAGGTCACCATAGAGATTCCCGCAAGTGAGCTGGGTCAGGGAATCGTCAAGTCTGTCCAACTAACAGTTGGATCAGATACATATCTTATGCGTCCCGTTACAGAAGGGGACGTGCACGCTCTTTATCGTTTTGAGCGCTCAAGCAAGAAACTCTCTCAGGGATCGCGCATTACCCTTGCGCAGTTCCAAGAGGAACCGATAGAGGCCTATCAGGCCGGCGTTGTTATTCCTTCTGAGCTTGGTTTGCATGAGCTCACGATTACCGCCACGTATGAGAACAACAAAACCTCTTTTGTTTCTTCATACCTCAGCGTCCTGGCAGCCGGTCAGGTCATTGGGGACATCGATGGTGAAGAAACTACACTTGGTGAAGTTGCTCTTACAGTTCACGAGAAAATTGGAAAAGAATTTATTGTCTGGGATGGGTCGTCCTATAATCAATTCAATCCATACGTGACAACAAGCGGTTCGTTTGCTTGGTATGTTCCAAACGGAACTTACAAAGTCGTTGCCTCAGCCAATGGGTTTGAGGTGTATGACTCAGGAGCGTTCATTGTAAGCAACTCCATCATCAATCCACTTGTTGTGCTTCTTCCTCTGGTCAAGGAAGAGCCGGACAATGTGTTGCAAGAGGTTGCGCTGGCAACAACAGAAGTGGCGACAACTGTTGTTGAAGCAGTAACCGAAACATTCAGCGCTGTTACAGAATCAGAAGTGGCAAAAGCCATTGATGAAGGATTGGAAGCGGTTCGTGAGCTTCCTGGTGTAGAGGAAGCTGCCGAAATCTCAGTTCCAACCTTAGCGGTTACTGCAGGTGCAAGCGTTGTGGTGATGACAATTGCGTTCGATTTTCTACCACTTCTTCAATATTTTTTCACTGCCCCAATTCTATTTTTTGGGCGCAGACGGCGAAAGGGCCATGGTGTTATTTATAACGCCATTTCAAAAGAGCCCGTGGACTTAGCCGTGGTCCGACTCTTTCAACTTGATGCGAAAAATCCAACAGCGCGCGGGAAATTGGTCAAATCTCGTGTAACCGGAAAAGGTGGTCAGTACTTTTTCTTGGTAAAGCCTGGAATATATCGCATTGAAGCCACAAAGGCTGGATTCGATTTCCCATCGAGTTTCTTGAAAGAGAAAAAAACTGACGGTTCTTACCTTGATGTATATCACGGCGAGACCGTTACGGTTCGTGATGAAGGAGCAATCATCTCAGCGAATGTTCCTATAGATCCATCACAATCAGCAAAATTCACCACACCAGCAAAGATCATTTTCCAAGAACGGTTGCGAATGGTGCAACGTGGAATTGCATATGCAGGAATCCTTGCTTCAGTGGTGTTTGCAATCATTCGACCCGACATGCTTGCGGTCGGAATGGTTGTTGTACAGGGCGGTGTGTATTACCTGGCACATCGATTAGCTGCACCGCCCAAGTTGCGTAGTTGGGGAATTGTATATGACGAACAAACCAAACGTCCTCTTGCAAACGCTGTAGCTCGTATCTTTGAACCAAAGTACAACAAACTGCTTGAAACAAAGATAACTGATAGTAAAGGACGTTATGCATTCTTGCTTGGTCCAAGTAAGTATTACGCTGTGTTTGAAAAACAAGGATTCCGTCCAACACAACTTAAGGGAATCGATTATCAAGGGAATCAAGCGGCAACACCGTTTACAGAAGATGTTGGTATGAAGTCAGTTGATGGAAGCACGTCTCAAATGCCTCTTATAAATTCTTCTACCCCCTCGACAAGCTCGGGGAGTATTAACGAGAAAAAAATATCGCCTGAGCCTGTCGAAGGCCAGCAGTTAGACAGAGATCCAGACGATAAAACTCAATTCCAATTATGATCCGCACCTTGCGATCAAAATTCATTAACCTATTTACCATCATCTCCATGCTTGTGATGGTATTTGGCGTTACTGGAATTCTGAGCGCAGCTTCTGCACCAAACATAATCACTTACCAGGGGCGAATCTTAAACTCAAATGGAGTTCCTGTCTCAGACGCTTCATTGGCAATTGTGTTTGCACTTTATGATGCATCAACAGACGGTACATGTGTTTGGTCAAACTCAAGCGCCAGTTGTGCCACAACAACAACCATAGCAGTCTCGCTCACAAGCGGGCTGTTTACAGAGAATTTAGGTGACACAGATGATAGTTACGCAGCCATTGGGGATTCAATTTTTTCTGACAACGCAACACTTTATCTTGAAGTGATTGTTGCCGGCGAAACACTGACTCCTCGAAAAAGAATTACAGCCGCGCCATATGCGCTGAACGCAGATACGCTTGATGGTATTGATTCATCATCGTTTTTACAAGCATCTGGAGGAGATTTAGAGCTAACTGGAAGTTTGTCAGTTGGAGATGGTGCTCCAAACAGAATTACACCAGATGACGAAGAGGTTTATATTGAGGGGGCGCTTGAAGTTGATGGAGCTGCTTATTTTGATAATAGAATCGCAGCAAACCTAAGCAGTGCAACAGATAGTTTTATCAATCTGACAAGCACTGGCGATTTTATATTTTATGATAACGGAACTGCCGCAATGACAATTGATGATTCCGGAGATGTAACACTTGCTGGTGGCTTGGCGGTTAACGGTGACGATATAACTTCAGACGGCAATCTTGAAATTGAAGCTACTGGTTATGTTCGGGTTGGTGATTCAGGAGTCCCAACAACCGCAAGTTCTGATGACGACTTGTTTGTTACAGACGATCTTGAAGTTGATGGGATTGGTCGTTTTGATCTTGGTGCTTCAGATTACTTATTGGTTAATGCAGCTTCATTTGATTCAACCACAACAACAGGAGCTCTAAGTATTTATGTTGATTCTGAAACAAATAATAACAGAGGAATTTTTCTTGATTACGAGTTTTTAGATGATGATGATGGTACAGATACAGGCGTTGGAATGTTCATGAATCTATACAACACCACAGCAGATGATGGAGACACAATTTACGGCATTCACATTGATCAGGTTACATCAAACATTGGAACAGATGCTCTGATTCGTCTTGAGAATTCTGATACCGATGCTGCTGACGCTGTTATCAACGCGATTCTGATTGATGGTGCCGGAGCTATTACTGATGCAATTGATGCAGCAGATAGTGATATTGAAAACGCATTGCACATTGATGCTAACTTTATAAGACACAATAATCTCAGAACTGCTGAGATAGATATAAATACACTCACTTGGGAAGATGTTTCCGGAAATGATTTGATGACACTTACTGATAATTCGAATACTGGAGACCTTGTTCTTACCGGTGATCTTGCTGTTAACGGCGATGATATTACTTCAGATGGGAATCTCGACATCATTGCTACCACTTATGTAGGTGTTGGATCTGAGAGCCCTAGTTCAGCAACAGGGGCCGGTGATCTATTTGTATCAGATGCTATTGAAATAGACGGCCTATCTTATCTTAAAGGCCAAGTACAAACCTCAAGCAATGTTCTTGCAACTCTAGATGGTACTGAGCAATTTCGCGTTGATATTACTGGGACTGGATCGTTTTTAGTGAGAGACGGGGCTGCTGATATTTTTGTTCTTGACGATGAAGGTGCTGTTACATTTACACTTGATTCAATAGATGATCCAGCTTTTACAATCACAAATAATGGATCATCAAATGTAACAACAAATCTTGCTTCAACAGGAGATTTTGTGATTCAAGACAACGGCACTCCAGCCTTCACAGTTGATGATTCCGGTGATGTAACACTTGCTGGCGACTTGGCAGTTAATGGAGACGATATTACTTCAGATGGAGATTTGACAATCAACCCAGCAGGCGGACAGGTTAGTCTTGCAGATGGTGACACACTTAACATTGGTGGAACTGCTGCAGGTCAGGCTTACAATGTGATTGGTGACAGTGTTGCAACTGCAAGTGGGCAGACTGATTCTGATGACGATCTTTATATAGAGGGTGATTTAGAAGTTGATGGACTGGTTGTGTTTCAAGGATCACAATTTCAAATCGATGCATTACCAACAACTGCAACAACGGGTGTTATTGATGTGGATATTTCGACCGTAACTGCTGGTGTTGAGGGTTTAAATATTTATATAACTCAGTCGGATGGTTCAGCTAGTGGTGCAGATGTTGAGGCCATTAATTTAACTCTTGCGGCAAATGATGCAGATGGTGACATGTTTGGAATTGATATAGTCGCAAATGCAACTGATAACGCAGCAGCGGGTTCTTATGAAGCACTTATCCGTCTTTCAAACACCGAGCCAACAGCTTCAACAGTAACCGACGCTCTTCTTGTTACAACATCATCTGGTACATCTGGTGATATTGTGGACGCTGTTGATGCTTCAGCCGGTGACATTACAAATGCTCTTAATGCTGGGAGTAACTTTGTATTATTTAATGGAACGCGAGCATATTCATCAAGCTCTACTGTCTTAGTTTTTGAAGATACAGCCGGAAACGACTTAATGACAGTTACTGACGCAGGAACAACTGGAAATTTGGCAGTGAGCGGAAGCCTTGCCGTGACTGGAAATTTGGTTGCAAGCAGTGATGTTAGTTGTACAGACTGTTTGGATTTTCCAGATTTTGAGGACACTCTCGATTTTGATTCAGACACACAATTCACACAGAATGGTACTGAAACTCTTACTTTTTCAAACCAAGGAACAGGTGCAATAACATTTGATCTAACATCAACCGGGGATTTTATTGTTGCAGATGATGGAACACCAGCATTTACTGTAAACGATTCTGGAAACGCAACATTTGCAGGAGACTTAACAGTAAGCGGAACACTTTCTGGAGTCTCAGATATTGGTGGAACAACCGCAACAACATTTACTCTTGATACAGACAGCTCTGGAGTTGCTGATCAGGATTTATATTTTTATTTTGAGGACGACGAAGCTGCAACAGCACATTATCTTGGTTGGGATGATGGGCTTGATTCTTTCCTTTTTAATGATGAGGTTTCTCCAGCAACCGCCGGAACTCCAACACTTGGTCTTACAACAAATGAATGGGATGGACTTTATATTGGAGATGATGGGGTTGGGGTAACTTTTGGAGCTGGACAGGAATTCGTTGCCACTCACAATTCAACAGATTCAATAATGAGTTTTAGAACAGCACAAACCGCCTCTTTAGATACAGATACTGCTATTTATACTTTTGCAGCAGATACGGCAAACGCTGGAATGACAGCAAGCAGCGAAGTGTTTGAAATTGGTTATGGCGATGTTGATGACTCAGCAGCCAATTGGACAGAGCTTTTCTCAGTTAGGGAAGATGGAGATGTTCAAATTGGTGGTAACAGGTTGACCACAAATGGCATCACATCCATGAACCTATTTAACGAAAACGTACTTACAGCCAGTGTTTTGACAACCGCAACAGACATAACAATAGGTGCTGTTGCTGGTACGGTTTCATTGCAAGGTGACCTGGCAGTCAACGGAGACGATATTACTTCAGATGGTGACCTCACCATTGACGCAGCTGGCGGACAAGTTCTTTTTGCAGATGGGGATGTTTTTAATATTGGGGGTGCTTCGGGTGTTGCTTATAACGTTATTGGTGACAATACGGATAATGTTAGTGGCACACCAAACTCTGATGACGACCTTTATATTGAGGGAAACATTGAGGTGGATGGTGCATTCAATTTTGATAGTTCAGGTTCTTTCGAAGGTCCTGTGACTATTATTACGGGCGCACTTAGAGTAAACAGCGATTCAATTACATCAGACTCAAATCTTGATATTTCAGCAACTGGGTATGTTCGGATTGGTGATACCGGAACCCCTGGAGTTGCAAATGGAGATGATGATCTTTATGTTGAAGGCGGTCTGGAAGTTGATGGAGAAACAGAGCTTGATGGCGCGCTTGATGCTGATGGCCAAGTTGATTTAGGTGATAACGGAGACACAGTTGCCATTAACTCTTCTGACTGGGACATTGGCACGGATGGAACGATTACAGGCGTTGATTTTGATGCCAATGGTTCCGGCAACTCTCTTTCAAATGTTGATGCAGCAGATATAACAGATGACTCATTAGATTTTACAGAGTTTGATGACTCAATGTCGCTTGATGCTGCATTGACTGTATTAGGTGGGGCAGGTGAGACAATTACTTGGTCTCGCACTCTGACTAATGCCACTGCAGAGAAGGCAATGACGCTTAATGTAACTCCTAGCGATTCAACCGGTGCAACAACAGAGCAGTATGGTCTCTATATTGATAACACCAGTAGTTTGAGTTATGCAGTGGATGCTTTACTTGTTATTGACAACTCTCATACTTCAGACTCTGATGATGTTGGAGCAGGGATTCGTTTTGAATCTAATGTAGGAGATTTTCTTTATGGCATTGACATGAACAGTGCCACAGTGCAAACCTCTGATATTCGTCTGTCAAATGGAGAAACTATTTCAAACACAGCAGACGGAACCATTGCCATAACAGCAACCGATACAACAATTTCCGGCAATCTTTCTGTTGATGGAAATGCCAATCCAGCAAATGCTGGTCAAGAAACTCTTGGTACAACAGCTCTTGAATGGGACGGGCTCTTTGTTGGTGATGATGGGGTTGGTGTTACATGGGGTGCTGGGCAGGATTTGGTGGCCGCATTTGACAATGCGAGCGACTCACTTGAATTTATTGGATCACTTGTTTCAATCGGTGCTGAAGCCGACAATACAACGGCAACAGGTGATAATGATTTATTTGTTGTAGGTGATTTTGAGGTGAACGGTGCCACAGACTTAGATGGAAATCTTTTAGTAGCTGACACTGACATTGCTTTTGATGGAGCTTCAACAACTTTTACAACAACTGGTGCTTTCACACTTACTCCAGGAGGCGCAACTCTTTTAGGAGACGGTGTAAACACAATGCAAATCAATTCTTCTGATTGGGATATTGGTACAGACGGAACGATTACAGGTGTTGATTTTGATGCTAATGGAACAGAGAACTCTCTTTCAAATGTTGATGCAGCAGATATAACAGATGACTCACTCACTTTTGCACAAATTAGCGACTCCTCAGCCATTGATACTGATACAACCTTTACAGCAGCTGACGGAGTTCAGCTCACACTCACCCCAACGCACACAAACGGTGATACAAATTTTTTCACAATTAACGCAGATCAAACCGATGATGGTGATGGCACAGATGATTTCTATGCCATAAAACTTGATCTTACATCTGAGAGCGGGGACACAGGAGATACATTCCGAGGAATTGGTATTGAATGGGAAGAAGGAACAGCAAATACTGTTATGGATGCTGCCATTAGGATTGATAATGAAGAAACAACAGACTCCACCATAACGGATGCAATTATTATTACTTCCTCAGGTGTTGAAGCAGGCGTAGTAGATGCGCTTGATGCATCTGATTCAAACATCACGAACGCCCTGAACATTGGTACTAATAATATTGTTTTTGACACAATGCGTCAGTACGGTTCATCTTCAACAGTTCTTACTTGGGATGATGGTGGTAATACAATGATGACACTTACAGACAATTCAAACGAAGGTGATCTTGTGATTACAGGTGATCTAACAGCAGATGACTTTTCTTGTACTTCAGGCGACTGTTTGGACTTTACAGAATTGTCTGACACCATGGCTCTTGACACAGCAACCTCAATTACCGGTACTGCTGGTGAGACTTTTACATTTACTCGTACCGGAACCGCAGCTGCAAGCGAAAATGGTGTGGCAATTGGGATGACAATCGGACTTTTAGACGGAATGTCACGACAACAGAATGGTTTGGAGATTACGGTTACAAACGAAGCGGATCATGAAGGCTCAACAAACATTATAACCGGACTTAATGTTGCAGCACTTGGAACCGCAGATGCTGAGGCTTGGGAAAGAGGGATTCAGATTAATGCTGGTTGGGATCACAATATACTTTTTAATGATACAACAACAAATATCGGAGTGGCAGATGGGGGTACGATCACTTGGAATGATAATAATAGTCAGACTTTGATGACACTTACAGATGATTCAGACGAAGGAGATTTGGTTGTAACAGGGTCTGGAGATTTTGATGAATTAACAGTTGATGAAAATGGACTTGGAATTGATGTTGCAGCTGCCGGACAGCTAACAATTGGAGGTACAAATGCAACAACTATTTCAATATGTAATTCAGCTGATTGTGCAGTGGTTGATATTGCAACTAATGCGTCTGCAGACAATATTTATTTAGGGGATGTTGCAGATACCGTTGCAATAAGAGGAGCAGCAGGTTCTTATGTTAATTTTCCATATTTTGATATTGCAGCAAACACAAACTTCATGACATTTACTCCTAATACAACAGGAACGGTTCTTGATTTTGATCTTGAAACAGAGTGGACAACAGGAGATCTTATTAATGCTGATTGGGATTCGTCTACTGCTATGACAGGAACTTCAGTGACAGGAATTGATCTTGATTTTACAAACGCAACAGCAACTCAAGATGTTGATTGGAATGGAATAAATGTAAAATCTCCAAGCTCAACATCGTTAAGCGGTAATACAACAACAAATCTTGTTGGGTTTAATATCCCATCTGCAGCAACATTAGACACAACTGGAGCTGCAGGAGATACAACAATTGTTTCTTGGATTGGAAACCAGATTTATACACCAGACATTGATACAGGAGCAGGAGAAACAAATGATGTTGTTACTTCAGTTGGGATTGCAATTATGGGTGGTACGGTTACAAATGGAGGTGGAACTGAAAATCAATACGGGATAACGTTTGGAAATATTCAAAGCGATATTATAACAGGCAACGGTGAAGAGCTTGATGTTACAGCAGGAGACGGATCAGGTGCTGCTGGAGGAGCGCTTGATTTTAATGCTGGAGCAGGAGCTGCAACATATGATGGAGGAGCTGCAACAATGAACGCTGGAGACGGTGGGATTGCATCAGATGGAGTGGATGTTGGTGGTGAGGGTGGAGGCGTAACAATAGCTGCTGGTAATGGAGGTGCAGGAATAATGGTTCTTGATGCCGGCGATGGTGGTGCATTAACTATTTCATCTGGAACAGGTGGTGCAAGAGCCATGGCTGGAACAGGTGCTGGAGGACTTCTTACAATTAGTGCTGGAGACGCTGGATCATCAGCAACCGCAGAGTCAGCCGCAGGCGGGTCTGTTCTGATTACAGCCGGTGATGGAGAAGGTACAGGAGCAGCGGGCGACGGAGGTTCTATTACACTCAACCCTGGTGATGCAGAAAGTGCGAGTGGTCAGTACGGAGCGATTGTTCTTGAGGGGGCAATAGATTTTGGAACTCAAGCAGCATTTGCTGATGGAGATACAGACCCTTCTGTTGAGCAAGGATCATTTTTTAGAACAGTAAATACCAATCCGGTTGGTGTAACAATTACAAATTTTGATGATGGAGTTGCCGGTCAGATTATATTTATTGAAAATGTCGATACCTATAATACTATATTTTCTGAGGCTGGTGCAACAATAAGCCTTGGAACAAATAATATTACTACAGGCAGTGGAGACTTTACCGTTTGGATGTTTGACGGATCTGTTTGGCACCTTGTTTCATACATGCCTAGTTCTGCCAACAATTCAAACGGTGATGGTTTTGACGTTGCTGAGTGGTATCCGGCCTCAGAAGATGTTGTTCCCGGAGAAGTTGTGATTGCAAATTCAAATAGCTCTGTTGAAGTTAAGAAAAGCTCAGCACAATATCAAACAGCATTGCTCGGTGTTGTTTCAACCCAACCAGGCCTTATTTTGGGAAGTGAGGGTGAAAGCACTTTTGCAGCTCAAGTAGCACTTGCCGGTCGTGTTCCGGTTAAAGCTACAAATGAAAATGGCGCAATCAAAGTTGGTGATTATCTTACAAGCTCAAGTGTTAGTGGACACGCAATGAAAGCCACAAAAGCCGGTCCGGTTGTTGGAATGGCGCTTGAGGATTTCAATGAAGCAACTGGAACCGTTCTTATGCATGTTAGCTCTGGTTGGTATGCAGGTGGAGTAATCGGAACCGATGGAACTTCAACTCTTATTACAGACAATGCGGTGATGGCTCCGCTTGGCATTGCAACAGAAGAAACACCAGACTTTGATTCGTATGGTTTGAGTTTGCGTGGCTCAGCTTGGAATGGAGCAGAGGCAGTTAACAAGCAAATGACACTTGTTACAGATATTACAAACGCAGATTCATATCGACTGTCAGTTCGTGACACAATTGGAACAGAAGTTGCTTACATCACAAACGAAGGAACAATGAGTATCTCTGGTGACATGGTGATTGCCGGAAAGCTTTATCCATCTGACAGAGGCGTTGCACAAACTGAAAAGTATATTTACTACGACGGTTCATCAGGGCCGGGTGGAGATTTTATGCGTACAAACGCAAGTGGTTGGTCAACAGGCTCATACGACTTTGCTGAAATGTTCCCGTCCAATCAAGCGCTTCTGGCTGGTGAGGTTGTTGCGTTTTCTGGCGATGGAATAAATGTTTCAAGATCACTCAATTCACATGACAGCAAGTTGGCAGGAATTGTCTCAACTCGTCCGGGATTTTTGGCTGGCGAAAATTTAGCTGGTAATTATCCGGTTGCTTTAGCTGGGCGTGTGCCAACAAAAGTTGTTCTTGAAAATGGCGTGATTGAAGTCGGTGACGCTCTTACAAGTTCATCAACTCCCGGATCTGCCATGAAGGCAACAGAATCCGGAATGATTATTGGTTACGCTCTTGAGCCATACACAGGATCACAAAACGATGATCGGATAGTTGTATTTGTAAACGTTGGTTATTTTGCCGGAGAAAGTCTGGGAGCAACTCCTGGCGCGCAAAATACAGCATCTGAGTTTGCTCAAAGTTTTGCCACAAGTTATACGTCCCTAAACATGAGCGGAAATATTTACATGACCGGTAATGAGATTTTGAGTATTGGAAAACTTGCCGGCATCTCAGACAACTGGTCTATTGATCAAGATGGAACAATGAAGACAAAGAGTCTTCTCAAGACTGTAATCACTTCACATCAAGGTACACAAGTTGAAACAATCGCTGTAACTTCACCAGAAGCAATCATCACGCTTTCAGGCACAACCGAACTTAAAGACGGCCAAGCAGAGGTCAGATTTGAAAAAGTCATTCCTGAATACAATGATGTAATTTCAGCCTGGGCGCCGATTCGTGTTGTTGTTACTCCAATGGGACCTGTCTCACTTTATGTTGAGCACAAAGATCAGAATGGATTTATTGTAAAACGATTTGGAGGAAATGAAGTTGATGTTGAGTTTGATTGGATGGTAACTGCTTATCGCAAAGGCTTTGAGCCGGAGGAAGATGTTGAAGAGATCCGAGAGGTGGAAGATGTCCGAGAGGTGGAAGAAGAGGTAGCCCCAGGCTTTAGCCTGGGCGAAGAGGTCAGGGAAATTGAAAAAGATGAACCAATTACAGAAGAAGAAAAAGTTGAAAATGAAGAGGAAGATTCATTGGTCCCATTGGTCGAATCCGACCCATTGAATAACGAAGAGGTAGTTTTAGATGATCCCGCACCTCAGGTGAGTCCTGATGAAACCCCAGTCGATCCTTTGGTTCAAGATGATGGTGGCATACTTGCCGAGCAACCATCTGAACCAGTATCGAACCCTTAATCGTCAATGCGGTTAGGACTAAATAGGCCAAGGCTCCCATACCTATACATTGCCCCCACGCAATGTTGGCCACGAAGCCGTTCTGACTGCGTTGAAGAAACGTTCTTTCTACAACGCCTATCCCGGTATTATCCGGGGCTTATGTGAGTTTAAACAAAACCCTTGTTTAAGTTTGCATAGACCCAAATGGGTCACACACAATTTCATAGCATTAAGCGCGGGATCCCCACACTCGCGCTTTTTGCATTCCCGCGCCTAGAGCGCGCGCCTAGAGCGCGGGAAATCATTTTTTGCTATACTATGTTGAGTATGTCAACTCAAAGGAAAACAGAAGACTCTTTATTAAGTGCATCGCGTGGTTTGCTCTATGCATTGCTTTTTTTACTTCCTTTATTTTTTCTTCCAATAACCCTGGATATACTTGAGATAAACAAACAAACTCTTCTTTTAGTATTAGTCTTTGCATCAGCTCTTTTGTGGATTGGATCAATGATGAAAAATAAACAGTTTGTTTTCAGACGAGGTTGGATAAATATATTTCCTGTTTTATTACTTGCTGGAATGGTTGTCTCTGCTTTTTATTCAGTAGCACCTTACCTTTCTTGGGTTGGTTCAATGACGCAGGAGTACACAAGCGCTCTTACAGCATTTGGAGGAGTAATACTTTTTTACTTGTTAGTTAACACAACCCATGAGCGCGCTGCACATCGAATAGTTCATTTTTGGTTACTGTTAAGCGCTGTGATTGTTGGGCTTGTTGGTTCGCTTTCAATAATGGGGGCTTCTGTTTTCTCATTTTCGTTTGCGCAAAATCTTGTTTTCAACACAATTGGATCGCTAAGCACATTTGCGATTTATTTAGTTATCATGACAATTTTTGCTGGTGCTCTTCTTGTCTCTCACAAAAAACAAGACGCACTTTTGCATAACGGTTTTTTGGGTTTTGTGGAGCACCTCATGATCGTCTTGTTATTTTTGATAACGTTCTTTGTTTTGCTGGTAATTGACTTTGCACTACTTTGGCTCATCTTTTCACTTGGCATTATCTTTTTGATGATTTTTGCATTGTTTCGCGCAAAGGATTTTCAAAGCTCTTCCAAGTTTATTCTTCCTGTTCTTCTGTTGCTCTTAGGACTTCCGTTTTGGTTTTGGTTTTCTTCCCCATTTAATATTTCCCTTCCTGTTGAGGTTGTTCAAACTCACACAGCAAGCATGGGAATTGCCAATAGTGCACTTCAATCTTTTTCAAGTTCATATGGATCAGGGCCTGGAACATATTTATTTGATTACACAATGTTTCATGACGCAGGGATCAATGAAACCAATTTTTGGAATACACGGTTTGATCGCAGCTCATCCTTTTATACAACACTTCTTGCAACAACAGGTTTTATAGGTACAGGTGTATGGCTTTTGTTTATACTTGTTTTGGCTCTTAGATCTCTTCAACAAATCATAAAACCTCAATCGCGAGAAGAATGGCTGCAAAGCTTTGTTGCGTTTATGCCATGGCTTACACTTGTTGTGGCATCATTCCTGTATCCATTCAACATGACTCTAATGTTTTTATTTTTTGCTTTTTCCGGTTTGCTTGGTTCGCAAGTTATTACAAAGACGCTTAAGAAATCATACTCACAAGCACCCTCTCTTGCTCTACTTTTCTCCGCAGTCTTTATGATAGGCTCGCTTGTTTTTTTGGTGGGAATTTTTGTTACTGCACAACGATATGGGGCTGAGATAGCTTATGCCAAGGCAGTTCGTTTGGATCGAGATGGGGCCAGTACTGAAGATGTGGTCAAATATTTAGACAAAGCAGCAACATGGAATCGTTTTCATGATGGGTATTACCGATCATTGGCTCGAACACTTCTATTGCGAGTGGACGATTATATTAGCGAGTCTTCCTCTGGTGTTCAGATGACAGAAGAGTCGCGGAGTTATGTTCAGGGGATTGTTGCTTCATCTGTGAACGCGGCTGTTCGAGCAACAGAGCTCTCTCCTTATAATGTTCAAAATTGGCTTACTCGCGGAGTTGTTTATCAAGAGCTTATGCCTCTTATGTCTGATGCAGAAGGTTTTGCTATTGAGGCACACACAAAAGCGGTTGAGCTTGAGCCATTCAATCCAAGTCATTGGACAGAGCTTGGACAAACATATCTTTCAGCTGCTGAATTAAAACGGCCACTAACAGTTGCAGAGGATAAGAGTGTTTCTGAACAGGCAAAAGTTGATTTGCAGGAAATGTTACAAAAAGCTCATCAATCTTTTCAAAAAGCCATTGAACTTCGACCGGCGTATTCACCAGCGCATTATCAGGTGGCAGTTGCTCTTGAGCGTGAAGGAAAACTGGATGAAGCTGTAGGAAAAATGGAGGCAGTTGCCAAGTACAATCAATTGGATGTTGGTGTGGCATTCCAGCTCGGGCTTCTTTATTTAAGACGCGGAGGTGAACTGGATCTTAAGCGTGCAAAAAATTCTTTTGAATATGCAATCTCGCTTGCTCCGGCATATGCAAATGCAAGATGGTTCCTGGCTTCTATTTATGAGCGTGAAAAGGATTTTGCAGCCGCTGCTCATCAGGTTGAAAAAGTCCTTGAGTTGGATCCTGGCAATGAGCTGGTAAAGACCAGATTAGATAGATTGCTAACAGGACAGGTTACAAAAGGTTTGCCAGAGTCTCTTAAATAAAAACCCGTGTAAAGCACACGGGTTTTTTGATCGAGCTTAGCTCGATTTTTTACTTGGCAAAAATTTTGTTGACTGTTAGGATAGCTCGGACGGTTGAGGGCGGTGTTGCGCTTTCACAAATGACCATCTTCAGGCACAAATCGACGGGCAGCGTTAAGGTGGGAATCCCCGCTGAACACAAGTCGGTCTTTTATGCAGCAGCGCAAGCGGCTGTTCACAGTGTCTGGATGTTAAGGAGTGTCATGCGCAACGCAAACTCAGATCGTCGTTACCAATGTGGTGCTGGTGGTTGCAGTGCCCCCACCTGGCCGGATCCCGTGTTCTTCCCGTCGCTCTTGGGTCACGTACCCAGGCCGCGGCGCTTTGAGCGAGGATTCGTGCCCTGGCGGCGCTGGAGCAAGCTGGTTCCGCAGAAGTAGCGGTCAGCCGTCAGGTCGTCCGTGCGCGGGTACGCTGCGTGCGGGCGACCACTTCTTAGATCACCACAGTCCATCCCAAAAGGGGGAGACACGATGAGTAAATTCGTCGAGATGCTTCAGGCTCGCTGGCAAGCGGGCAAGTTCACCTGTGTTGGCCTGGATCCCAGGCTTGCGCAGATCCACGAGAGCATCAGTGGAGAAACAGGTGCCTTGCGTCTGTACCGCTTTTGCATGAAAATCGTTGAGGCAACGGCAGCTTATGCCCTCTGCTTCAAGCCGAACATCGCGTTCTGGCTGAGGGTTCCAGAAGGAGATAGAGCACTCAGGTCGCTCATCGAGCACGTCCGTTCGAGGTATCGACATGTACCAATCGTTCTGGACCACAAGCTCGGGGACATCGGCTCCACCAACGAGGCGTACGCAGACTACGCGCTCGACGAGATGGGGGCTGATGCTGTCACGCTCAATCCGTACCTGGGCGCTGGTGCGAATGCTCCGTTCCTCGATCGCGAAGACAGGGGCTGCGTCTGGTTGTGCAAGACGTCCAACCCTGGTGCCGAGGAGTTCCAGGACCGGCAAGTCGTCGTGCACGGCGAAGAGCTCGCGCGCGTGAACGACACCCCGACCGGTGCCGTGCTCGAGCAGTTCGAGGATACGGACGTTCACACACTTCTGCTCCACCAGCTCGTGGCGCACAACGTCACCCACAACTGGAACCGAAACGGGAACTGCGCGCTCGTGACCGGAGCCACGTTCCTCTCGGACATGGCACTCGTTCGCAAGATCGTCGGCGAGATGCCACTGCTCATTCCCGGGATCGGCAAGCAGACCGAGGGCCAGCCTGATGTGCTCGGGTCCACGGTCGAGGCCGGCATGAGCCCCGAAGGTGTGGGCATGATCATCAGCTCCAGCCGCGGTGTCATCCACAAGTCCACAGAAGCGGACTTCGCTGACGCGGCAGCGGTTGAGGTGATCCGGCTCAACACCGAGATCAACGCGGCTCGCGAGGCACTCCTGGCTGCAGCCTAGCCTCAGAGGCAACTGCTTCATCAACTCTCACGAACGACTCGCCCGAGTCGTTCTTTCTATTACGGCTTAATATTGCGTCTTTGCGAGGAAGCCCGTCAGACGGGCTGACGAAGCAATCTCCGCATAACGGGGATTGCCGCGTCGGCTTTTGGGCTCCTCGCAATGACACAGGAGAGGTTGAGTAAAACCAAGATTTCTTATACTCTATCCTCAGCACGGGCCCTTGGCGAAGTTGGTATCGCGCTTGCATGGCATGCAAGAGATCGCGGGTTCGAGCCCCGCAGGGTCCACCACCGAGCTGAGCTCGGTTGACTGCAAAAAAGCAAAGCTGAGCTTTGCTGCAGGTCATCCGTGTATTCTTCAGCGAGGCAGTCGAGCTGAGCTCGACGTGGCAAGCCAATCAAAAATTTAATATAATCAGAAAATATGGATAAGACCAAACTATTTTTCGTAATCGCAATGGTTATCATTGTGGCAATTATAATTGCGGTTTCACAGAAAGACCAAATCATTTCTGTAACCAATTTTGAGGAATGCATAGACGCTGGCAATCCAGCAATGGAAAGCTATCCAAGGCAATGTCGTCATAATGACAGAACATACACTGAAGACATTAGTGACAAAACAAAAGAAGTTAAACCCATTTATGTCTCTACTCCAAAGCCAAACGATATTATTACAAGTCCTTTGACTATAAAAGGAAAAGCAATTGGTACATGGTTTTTTGAAGGAGACTTTCCGGTTATGCTAACTGATTGGGATGGCAAAATTATTGCTGAAGGATTTGCTGCGGCAAAAGGTGATTGGATGACAGATGAGTTTGTGCCATTTACTACTTCGCTTGAGTTTGTTAATCCTGAATATCGCAACAATGGAACTTTGATTTTGCAAAAGGACAATCCATCAGATTTGCCTGAACTCGATGATGCGCTTGAAGTATCGATTTATTTTGAGGAGCAAGAAGATGTTGGTCCAAAGCTTCCAAAAGACAAGGCTTATAAAATTGCAGATGATAGTGAAGAATGTTCAATGGCTGGAATTGCAAAAGAGGATCACGTTTATAATGAGATTACAAAAACTTGGTGGATTGATTTGGAAAGAGAACCAGAACTTGAAAAGGACGGATGCAATCCAGCGTGTGTTGTTAATGAGGAAACCTTAGAAGCAGAAGTAAATTGGAGATGTACCGGCCTTATTCCAGAGGAAGAAATCGAATAATTAAATTAAAAAATACCTCAGTATTGTCTGGGGTGTTTTTTGTTTGACGAATAACACAGGACTAGATATGATCATTTCGCAACCCGGAGGATGCAATGGAACATCACTTTTCGTCAGACCTACAAGAGCTCGCTCGGCAACTGCTCGAGATTGGGGCCGTGAAGTTTGGAAGCTTCCAACTCAAGCTTCACGAGACCAAGCCGGATGCACCGCTCTCGCCCATCTACTTCAACCTGCGAACAGAGGACAACCCCAACCCTGGGCCGCTCACCGCGCGCGAGCTGGATCTGATCGCGAAGATCTTCGCGAGGATGATCATGCAGCAGGTGCTGCGGTTCGATGGCATCTGCGGCATCCCGAACGCAGGAACGCCTCTTGCACAAGTGCTCGGTGTCCAATGTACAGCTCATCCGCTCGTGACTCTGCGCAAGACCACGGGCGAGAGCAGTCGCAAGATCGACGCTGTTCTCGATCGCGGAGGACTTGGGTCAGGTGCACGCATCCTGCTCCTGGACGATGTGATCACAGGAGCGGACACCAAGAAGGAGGCTTTGGCTGTTCTACGGGAAGCCGGCTTCCAGGTCACCGAGCTTCTCGTGGTCGTGGACCGAGAGCAGTCCGATGGCGTGGCAACGCTCGCGGCAGACGACTGCACTACCCGTGCCATCTTCACCATGAGCGAGCTGCTCGACTTCTATGTGCACATCGGGTGGATCACGCCGGACAAGCAAGCCGAGGTTCTCGCCTACATCGCGGCCAACTAGTCCCCCCGAAGCTCGAAGAGCGAAGGGGGATTTCTGTTTCTCGACACTTTTTAATTTTGTAGATATACTCTTTTTGTTATTATCATTTTCTTGCGTCGTTGCGAGGAAGGAGGCCTCAAGCCGACTGACGAAGCAATCTCCGTGGAAGGCGCACGGAGATTGCTTCGTCGGCTTGCCGGCCTCCTCGCAACGACGCCGTGAGGGCAATGACACAAAAAATTTATGCTTCAAGTCGGAATCGTTGGGCTTCCAAATGTTGGCAAGTCCACACTTTTTAAAACACTTACCAAAAAGCAAGTTGATTGCGAGAACTTCCCTTTTTGCACCATTGAGCCAAATGTTGGTGTTGTTGAGGTTCCGGATGAACGTCTTGAAAAGCTTGCAACAATGTCTCGTTCAGAAAAAATTATTCCAACCGCAATTGAATTTTTGGATATTGCCGGACTTGTAAAAGGCGCGCATAAAGGAGAAGGACTTGGAAATCAATTTCTTTCAAACATTAGAAACGTTGACATGATCGTTCATGTGATCCGTGCTTTTGAGGATGAAAACGTTCACCATGTTGATGGTTCAATTGATCCAAAGCGGGATACAGAAACTATTGAAACAGAACTTGCAATGGCAGATCTTGAAACAGTTGAAAAGCGTTTGAATAATGTTCAATCAAAAATGAAAGCTGGCAGAACAAAAGAATTGGAAGCCGAAGAGCACATCATCAAACAATTACTTGGTGCGGTTAGTGAAGGGAAGATGGCAAATACTGTTGAGCTTTCAGAAGACGAGGAAAAGATTGTAAAGTCTTTGAATCTTTTAACTCGCAAGCCGATTCTTTATATTCAAAACATTGCTGATGACAATGTCTCAGAAGATTTTTCAATAAATTTTAAACTCGAGTCAGAGATTGTTGAAATGCCAGAGGAAGAGCAAGAAGAATTTTTGCGTGAGCTTGGACTTGAGCAGTCAGGGCTTGATCGGTTGATTACTGAATGTTATAAAAAGTTGGATCTAATTACCTTTCTAACAACCGGGGAACAAGAAACAAGAGCTTGGACTGTTAAAAAAGGTTCCAAAGCTCCTGTTGCTGCCGGAGTGATTCACACTGATTTTGAAAAAGCATTCATCCGCGCAGAGATAATTACTTATGAAGATTTTGTTGCCCTCGGTGGGGAGGCTGGAGCAAAAGAAGCTGGTAAGCAAAGAATTGAAGGAAAAGAGTATGTGATTCAAGATGGGGACGTGTGCCACTTCAGAGTTGGAGTATAACTGGCAAAAATTTCAAATCAAAAAATGACGGCTGGCCGTCATTTTTTAGTTTCTTATATCAATTCATTTTCCAGAGTGATTTCTCCATGTAGATCCTCGATCATTATTTGTTTAATGTCCTCATAGCTTTTCTTTTGACCAAGCAACCATCCTAACTTAACTGTCATTGCTTCAATGCTCATATCAAAAGCAGGAATTGCTAAATCGTTATCTCGTAAATGCTGCCCTGTTTCATTAACCTGAAAATTTGATACACCTCCAGGAGCCTGGGTTGTAACAACAATTGGGATTTTCTTTTCTTTCAAATATTCAAACGCTGGAAATAAATGAGAGCTTGGATCACCTGCACCAAACGCCCGAAACACAAATGCTTTTATTCCATTGTTTTCTACCAGCGATTGAAAGACATTCACTGACATTCCTGGGAACTCTGTAAAAGACGCAATGCTCTTTGTATCAAAATCTTTTTTAACACTCAGCACTCTTGATTGAACAGCCAATGCCTTTCTTTGAGACAGATACTTAACATGTTTTCTCATTGCTGCATCATCTATTCTCATGAACCTTCCAATGTTTCCTAAGGTTCCGGTTTGAAATGCTTTGAACGGATCATAATCAAAATCAGTTCCTTTTTTTACTCTTGCGCCAGTAATTATTTTACTTCCAAAAACACAAATCACACCTTTAACTTCATGATAATCCCAAACAGCTAAACGCAAAGCATTAACTAAGTTGGTCACAGCATCTGTTCCTAAATATCCCAAAGGTACTTGAGCTCCTGTGAGAATCACAGTCTTGTTTATATTTTCAAAAGCAAACGAAAGCGCTGCAGCTGTGTATCCCATTGTGTTTGTTCCGTGCAAGACAATAAAAGAATCATAGTCATCGTACTTTTCCTGAATTTCCGTTGCCAAGGTTGTCCAGTTTTCTGGTTGAATATTTGAACTATCAACATTAAACAACTCCACAATTGAAGGATTGATTTCAATGTTCCAATTCTTTTTAACTATATCTACTGAGTTATTTAGAATTGAAAGAAAGCTGTTTGGATCAGATTTTGTATTTTGTGAAACATCGCTTTTTGCAACATTTCCAGCCACAGTCCCTCCGGTGAAAATTACCAATATTCTTTTTTGCGCGTATGTTGTCATAGTTTTTTTGTTGTTGGGAGTAGGATAATATTTTTATAAAGAAAGCACAACAATTTCGCGGGCGATGTATTGTTTGTCGCGTTTATACAGATAGGAACCAATAAAATTAAAACCAATTTTTTCAAGCATAGATTTGAGCGGGAGTCTTTCAACAGAACCATCTGAAAGAACAAAAGCCGGAAAAGCTACAACAGCCATTCCGTCTTTTTTTAAAAGTTTGTGAAGTTCAACAAAAGAAGGTCGATACATGGACAAAAGATCTTTTGTAACTTTTTCTATTTTTGATTTGCGTATTGCACTTGATCGAGGTGTGCCAAGAAAAGTTTCAGTAACAATTAAATCAACCGGCTCTTGTATGGATTCGGATAATGCTTCAGCCGAACTGACAAACAATTCTAAATCCTGATCCCACTTATGGGACGGTCGTCCCATAAGTGGGTCATAGGTTTCTTTGAGCCATTGAAGATTTTTTCGCGTATCATCAATTGCTTTTTCTGAAATATCTGACCCAATAACTTTTGTAAATCCTAAAAGCATTGCTTCCATAAGAATGGTTCCGGAGCCACAAAATGGATCCAAAAGTGGGCCGATCGTCTCATGATTTGATGAAGCAAGGTTGATCATCATGCGTGCGAGCTTTGGTGGAAGCATGCCTGACTTCGCGTCTCTTGCCGGTCGTCCAAAGTCTCGTTTTGACCATGCTTTAAAATCTTGAACAGTTTCAGTTTGACCGATCAGGATTTTATTTTTGCATGCAATAAACACAAATTCTCCACCTGATTCAAGTAATCCATTTTGTTTAACAATGACTGATGACAGCTTAGGTTCCTTTGAACTTACATATCGAACCGGGCGTCCTGTTTCTTTTAGAGCTTTCTTAATTTCTTTTCCAAGTTCCTTTAATGATTTTTCAATTCTTTTTCCAAGCTCTTTGTTCCCGTTGTCATAAACACTTAGCCCAAAAGAAATTTTATTTTTTCCAATGGCTTCTGAGGCAAAGCTGGCAATGAGTTCAGTGACATCTTTTATTTCATCCTGCTTTAGCTCGCCAATAATATTTCCGATTTTTATAGTTCCAGCCAATCTGTTCTGAAGCTCCCCTAGATTATTTTTTACATCATCAAGCAACAGAATTTGGGAATCAGTGTTAATCCACTCTTTAGGCGGATTTTCAATCACAGAATAAATTTCCTGAATTGATAACTTTGGATGAGATCCTAATATAAAATAGATCATAACAAGCCCTACTATACAGCAGGGTTGACATTATCGGCAATTTATGGAAAAGTGTTCGGTCCTCAAACGGGAGGTCTACATGGCACTTTTCATAGGTGTTTTCCTTCTTTCGCTCGTGATCATCATTCACGAGTTCGGCCACTTCTTTGCCGCGCGAGCGTGCGGTGTGAAGGTTAAGCAGTTCAACTTCGGATTCGGCCCGGTTCTGTTTGCCCGCACCAAGTGGCAGACAGAGTGGACAGTCAAGCTCTTCCTGATGGGTGGTTCTGTTGTCATGCATGCAGAACAAGACGGCGATGACCACGATCCTCAAGCATTGCCGAGCAAGACGCTTGTTCAGAGGCTGGGTATTTCGCTGGCAGGTCCAGCAATCAATGTGGTAACAGCAGTGCTTGCCATGACCCTGGCGCTGATGCTTGGACTGAGTCCTGTGTCAAAGCTGGGTCAAATGCAACAGACCACGCAAACACAAACCAGTGTTGTCGACGCATTGCATGCTTCTGTTGAGAAGACAGCCTCCTTTCCAGCTGAGCTGTTTAGCAGGTTGGTCAACGGATTCGACCGATGGTCGAGCACGATCAAGGGCTCGTTCGGAAATCGCTACATTGGTTTTCCAGCAGTTGGAATCATGGTGGTTGGCGACAAGGGTCCATCTCTCTTGCTCTTTCTGTTCTTCTTCTGGATGTTGTCGCTTCTGGCGGCCGTGATCAATCTGCTCCCGCTCCCGCCGCTGGACGGGTCCAGGATCTGGTCAGAGCTGGTCCAACAATTCGTCACAAAGCCGATCCTACGAATCATCCTGGATCGCATGTGGAAAACTTCGTTCCTGCTCGTGTTAGGAATAGAGCTCCTGCTCTTCCTGATCATGATCACCAACGATCTCTACGTCTTCATTGTCCGCTAAACTGGCGGACTTTTCTAATATTGACTTTTTTTACTAAAATCGCTAGGATACCCGCACTAAATCATAATTGTCCGTGGCCCAAATAAGGGTCGTCCAGCCTAAAAGCCGGACCAATATATATGAATCAATACGAACTTTTGTATATTGTGCCAACGCAATATACTGATCAGGAGGTGGACGAGATTCAGGTGAAGATAAGTGGCATTGTCGAAAAAGTCGGCGGTACTGTTTCTTCAAGCAAGAATCTCGGGAAGATCCGTCTTGCTTATCCAATCAAAAAGGTCCGTCATGGATCTTATGTGCTGGTTTACTTTGAAAGTAAACCTGAGTCTATTAAAGAACTCAACAGATTACTTGGACTCTCAGAAGAGATGCTTCGTCACACAATCGTGACTCGAGTTCCAGGATTTGAGGAGCGTGAGTTTGAACTCACGTCTTATGTAGCCCCTCTTTCAGAAGAAGCGCGTGAGCAAAAACGAGAGGCAAGGGAACATAAAAAAGTTAAACCTATTGCACCGGTTGCACCAGCACCAGCGCCTGCGCCAACACCAATTGCTCCTCCTGCACCTTCAGCCGAGACTCCTGAGGAATCAAAGATGACAATGGAAGAGCTTGATAAAAAACTGGATGCGATTTTGGAGGATGATATTACTGAAAATATTTAAACGAAGATTATGTATTCATTAAATAGAGCAACCATTATCGGTAATCTCACCAGAGATCCGGAACTTAGACAAACACCAAACGGCCAAGCTGTGTGTTCATTCGGTGTTGCAACTAATAGATACTGGACAGGCAAGGATGGCACAAAGCAAGAGTCAGCTGAATTTCATAATGTTGTTGCCTGGGGCAAGCTTGCGGAAATTTGTTCTCAATATTTAAACAAAGGCCGCAAGGTTTATGTTGAAGGTAGACTTCAAACTCGTGATTGGGAAGGTCAGGATGGCATTCGTCGATATCGAACAGAAATCATTACTGAAAACATGATCATCCTGGATAGGCCCGGTGGTAGCGGAGCTGCTCCAACAAGTTCTGGTTCAGCAGGAGGTTTTGTTCCTCCAGCGCCGGCTCAAAGCCAAGATGAACCAGCAGTAAATCCAGACGAAGAAATTAATCTAGAAGATATTCCATTTTAAATTATGGCAAATTCAAAAGGACTTAAAAAGCAAAAGCAATGTTACTTTTGCTATAACACCATAAAGCAAATTGATTACAAAGATGTAAAACTGTTACGACGCTTTTTGTCATCATTTGCAAAGATTGTGCCACGCAAGCGATCAAAAGTTTGTCAGCCGCATCAAAGACAAATGGTAAACGCAGTCAAACGCGCACGAGTAATGGCACTTTTACCGTTTGTACAAAAGTAAGATAAACAGCCAATAAAACAGCCCATTGATTGACATCAGGGCTGTTTTATTTTCGATTCCTTACATTTTTATATAAAATCATTGCGTGGCGTAGGTTTATAGATAAGGATTAAATTATTGACCCCATACCATAAAAGTTGATTTTGTTAAAGAAATATGTTAAAAATGTGTGTAGATTTTTGGCTAATATATAACACTTTTGCAAAAAAATTTAAAAGTTCACTCTAATTTTTTATGAAAACATACATAAGTCACATTAATGGCAAAGATTATCTATATGCGACAGATAGTATTTATGTTGCAAAGGGAAAGACCATTCAAAAAAATAAATCGCTTGGGCCTGCAGAAAATGTCAAAGATATAGCGAGAAAGAAAAAAGATTTTTTCGAATATGTTCTTAAAGAGGAAGCAAGACTAAGGTTTGCTCACTGGGGCAGACATATTCACGATCCAAAATTTGTTAAATATGTGAGGATAGAAAAAATTGAAGAGTTGCGAGCTAGACTCTACCGCTCAAAGCAGGGTATGGGTGACATTGCGACAGGGGCAATGGAAACCGCATTTCAGGTTGATTTTATCTATAATTCGAATAGGATTGAGGGAAGTAAAATTCCAAGAGAGAGTGTTGAGGAGATTGTTCGTCAGGGAGCGAAAAATAAGAACAATGAAGTCACAAATACAATTCGTGCCATCAATTTTATTGATAGCTCATTTCGATTCAACCTTAAACAGATTGATAAATTGCACGACATCCTCCTTGCACATCAACCAAGTCAGCTCGGATTACGAAAAGAAAAAGTTGTAGTTGGGAATGCTGACGTCTCGGAGTGGCAGCACATTAAAAAAGATATGAAATCGCTCCTTGATTGGTATAAGAAAAGTGAAAAAAATATGTATCCACCAGAACTTGCCTTCACTTTTTACTATCGATTTGAGCGCATCCATCCATTTGTTGATGGGAATGGCAGAGTTGGTAGACTCCTCATGAATGCCATTTTAAGAAAGCATCGCTATCACCCAATGATTATATGGAACAAGAGAAGACAGACCCACATGTCTGCTTTTAAAAAATATATGGACGGGAGAGCAGAATACTACTTTAAGTTTATGGCTGAACAGTTTATAAAGACCCACGAGATTTACACCGAGAAAATCGACAAAGCCTTTAATCTCGAAGAGCAGATACAATACTTTTTACAACCTTCATCCTACAATCTAGATTAGTGGATATGTGAAAAAGAGTGGATGGACACAAATGAATTATGACTATTGGAAAGATAAATGATTTAAAACAAATTACTCTTGAGCGACAAATTATAAATCAATCGATCCGTGCTTTTTTTAGTGACCGTGGATTTGTTGAGGTTGAGACTCCAATCATAGTGGCTTCGCCTGGGATGGAACCAAACTTATCGCCGTTTGAAACAGTGGTTAGTGAACCAGACGGAAAAGAACATAAAGCAAGCCTAATCACAAGCCCTGAGTATTCCATGAAGAAGTTGCTTGGGAGTGGAATGGAAAAGATTTTTACAATTACAAAAGTATTTCGAAACGAAGAAGAGTTTGGTGGAAATCACAACCCGGAATTTTCAATGCTTGAATGGTATAAGCAAGGAGGGGATTATAAAGAGTGTATGGGGGAGACCAGAGAACTCATCCGTGTCATCTCGACCGAGGCTTTTGCCGAGCGGAGAGATCTCGAAGATGCGAGATCTCTCGACTCGCTGTCGCTCGCTCGAGATGACAAGTGGGAGAGAACTAGCGTCAGGGATTTGTTTCAAAAATTCGCAGACATTAATCTTGATTCAGATGATTTGAAAGAAGCTTGTAATAAGTTAGATATTCGAACAATCCAAGATGACACAGAGTCGGATCTTTTTTATAGAATTTTTCTTTCAAAAATCGAACCAAACATTTCAGGCAATACATTTGTTTTTGATTATCCAAAATATCAAGCAGCATTGGCAAGGCTCACACCTGACAAAAATTATGGCGAGCGATTTGAGCTTTACATGAACGGACTTGAGATTTGTAATGGTTTTACAGAACTCACTGACGCAGATGAACAACGCAGACGATTTGAACAAGAAGCAGAAGAACGTCGTGCGCTTGGCAAAACAGTTCATCCAATTGACGAAGAACTGCTCAAGCTGTTACCCTCCATCCAGAATCCAACATACGGAAACGCACTTGGTATTGATCGGTTGCATATGGTGCTTACCGAACGATCGTCAATCAATGATGTATTAGCGTTTCCTGTTTCTAAACTTTTAAGTTGATCCGTGTCATTGCGAGGAGCCCCGACCCTCTGGGTCGTGGGCGACGAAGCAATCTTCGTTTTTACGAGGATTGCTTCGCTAGCGCTCGCAATGACACAAGATGAGAAATGCGAGGATTGCTTCGCTAGCGCTCGCAATGACGCAGAAAAATATGCCTTCGCCAAACGACATTAAAAAAGGAATCGTCATTAATATGCATAATGACCTGTGGGTGGTTGTTGACTTTCAGCGCGTTAGTCCTGGAAAAGGGGGTTCCTTTGTGCGTACGAAATTAAAAAGTATTACTTCAGGAAAAGTTGTTGAGCACAATTTAAAGGCGTCTGAGAATTTGATTTTTGAAAACGTTCAACACAAAAAAATGCAATATCTTTTTAATGATGGAAATTGGTTTACCTTTATGGATAACGTGTCGTACGAGCAAGTAACCATTGGTAAAAATGTTATTGAGGAGGCGATTCCGTATTTGAAAGAAGGGCTGGAAGTCACGGTCATAATGCATAACAATTCAGCACTTACGGCCACACTTCCACAAAAAATTCAGTACACTGTTGCTTACACTGAACCGGCAGTAAAGGGTGATACAGCGTCTGGGAATGTTTTAAAAGAAGCCGAACTTGATAATGGACTCAAAATCAAAGTGCCTTCATTTATCACTCAAGGGGACTCGATCATGATCAATACAGAATCCGGTTCGTACGTAGAACGCGTAAGTTAAAAAGAAAGCAGGGGCCTTATTCGGCGCCTGCTTTTATTTTCTTTTCAATTTCAGTTCTTATCTCTTTCATCATTTTTGGGTTTGCTTTGAGAGCTGCCTTTGCAGTCTCTCTACCAAGCCCAAGTTTTTCTTCTTTGTAGTAATAGTTGTTGCCGGATTTTTTAATCACTTCATAAGGAACACCCAGGTCAAGCAAATCTCCGGCAATAGAAATTCCTTCGTTGTACATGATGTCGAATTCGCATGTGCGGAATGGTGGAGCAACTTTGTTTTTGACGATTTTAGTCTTGGTTCTGTTTCCAACTATTTTGTCACCTTGTTTGATTTGCGCTGAGCGTCGGATTTCAATCCTTACTGAAGAATAAAATTTAAGCGCACGCCCTCCGGTTGTTGTTTCAGGATTGCCAAACATTACACCAATCTTCATGCGGATTTGGTTGATAAAGATGACGGTTGTATTTGACTTGCTAACAATCGCAGCCAACTTGCGAAGCGCCTGGCTCATTAACCGCGCTTGAAGGCCCATGTGTGAAGCTCCCATATCACCTTCGATTTCAGCCTTTGGCGTGAGCGCTGCTACTGAATCCACCACAACTACATCAACTGCACTTGATCGAACCAGTGTTTCAACAATTTCCAAAGCTTGTTCACCAGTGTCAGGCTGAGAGATAAATAGCTCATCAATATTAACACCAATTTTTTGAGCGTACTCAGGATCAAGCGCATGCTCAGCATCTACAAACGCTGCCAGCCCTTTATTTTTTTGTACCTCAGCCACTATATGTTGGGCAAGAGTTGTCTTTCCGGATGATTCAGGGCCATAGACTTCTATTATTCTTCCTCGCGGAACACCATTAACTCCAAGCGCCAGATCAAGGGAAAGACATCCGGTTGAAATGGATTCAACTTGCATTGTTTCAGCTTCACCAAGGCGCATAATAGCTCCGTCTCCAAAGCGCTGCTTAATTTGACTGATTGCGTCCAGGGCTGCTTTTTGTCTAGCATTGCCTTGGGCTTCTTTTGTAACTTGTTTTGCCATACATTTTTTTTCGGGATCAATAAGTCTTTCTATTTTACCTAATTTTAGGAAAATTTCAAGGGTATGTTTATGATCTTTGACACAGGAAAAGAAAAAGAGCGAGTCTTAGCTCCCCCTTTATGTCAATGATTTCTTACAGTGTATCGTTATCCACATTAGTGTGCAATGGACAAAGACTTGTCTTGTTCCAAAACAACACGTCTATACTCTGTGGCTACTCGCGAGTAACGTTTTGTTCCTTCAATGGTAATAACATTGGTTCCTCGTTCAAGCACAATCTCTTCTTCAAAAGAACCGTCTTGTGATAGTAAAACAGGAGTTCCATTTATTGTTACATGAGCACCTGAATCTGATTGTCCGCTAACAATAATTGTTGCATCTTTGGTGAGGTAACCGTCAGCAGGAGCATGAACCATAAGAGTTGGTGGTTCAATAATTGTTTTAACCTGGAATCCAATATAACTGGTGATTCCCAAAACAAGAACAAAAAGGATTGCAACCTTTACTAATTTGCTTGCAACAAATAATTGAAAAGCACTTGCGCGTTGGCGGGGGAGTCGAGCTTTTTTTACAAAGTCACAAGTTCCGCGCTCGTGTTCAAATTGATCCAGAAAATAACTTACTTCTCCACCCAGAGTTTTTACATATGTCTTGAGAAGATTCCGTGCATAGATTGGATCCGGGAGTTTGTTGTAAGCACCTGTTTCAAAAGCTTTTAAATATGCTTTTCTAATTTTGGTTTTTGTAGCCATTTCAGAAAGCGTCAAATTCACCTCACCACGCATGTTTTTGAGTTTTTCCCCAAGCGTTTGCTCATTATTAAATTTTCGAATAACAAAGGTCATAATTCACGATTATTATAGCCATAGATTGACAATTTGGCTATTGAGAATGTCAAATATTCTTATTGCAAAAAACAAAAAACCCTACCGGATTGGAGGGTTTTTTTAGCTGGCACTGCCCGGCTTATCAATCAAAAAATAACAAAATTGATTCGTTTCGTCAAATACTGAAATCCGTGGATCTGCAGGGATTCGAACCCTGACTGCCCTGGATGATAAGCCGGGCAGCGCACCAAGCCAGACCCACGAATTTCAACACTCAACAAAAAACTCCCAACCAGTTATGGAAGGGAGTTTTAATTTACAAAGATATTAAATCAGTTTTTTGGGTCTTTGTCAAGGTTTGTTTTTTTATTTTTCTTCGTCCTCCTCCTCAACCCAACCGTCATCGATTTCGTTTTCATCACCCTCTTCTGACTCTTCCTCTTCTTCCTCTCGGACCTCTTCGGCCTCTTCATCCTCTCCAAACCTTTCCTCATCTCCATACGCTTCATCATAATCATCCTGCGCAGTTGGCATTCCTTCGCCCAAATCTCCACCCGGCGGCCATTTGTCTAACAAAATTTCTCGTGCTTTAGCACCCTGTCCTTCTCCAATAACACCACGATCCTCCATCATGTCCATGATTCGAGCAGCTCGAGAATATCCAATTTTTAAACGTCGTTGTAAAAATGATGTTGATGCTTTGCCAGCCTGGATCACAGTTTGAATTGCTTCAAGCAAAAGCGGATCATCATCTTCATACTCATCAAACACCGTTCCCGCTTTAGTGATTTCTGTGACAGCCATGTTGTAATCTGGCTCACCTTTGTTTTTAAGAAAGGAAACAACCCGATCAAGTTCTTCTGATGATACAAAAGCACCTTGCAGTCGTCGCGGCTTTGAAAGCTCAGCGCATGTAAACAACATATCTCCACGACCCAATAGTTTTTCAGCACCTGAGGAATCCAAGATTGTTCGTGAATCCATAAGCGATGCCACAGCAAATGCAATGCGCCCCGGGATGTTTGCTTTAATAAGTCCTGTGATTACATCAACACTTGGGCGCTGTGTTGCAAGCAGCAAGTGGATTCCAACCGCACGGGCCATTTGTGCAATACGCACAATTACTGCCTCAATTTCTCGTCCCGAAATACTCATTAAGTCTGCCAACTCATCAATTACAACCACAATTCTTGGCATACGTTCTTCAGCGCGTGCATTAAAGTCGTCAATGTTGCGCGAACCAAACTTTGAGAGCATATCAAGCCGTCGATCCATTTCTCTAACAGTCCATTTGAGTGCATTAACTGTATCGTCAACACTTGTGATTGGCGGAACAAGTAAATGCGGAATACCTGCGTAAGATGTTAGCTCAACTCGCTTTGGGTCAACAAGAATCAGTTTCAAATCATCTGGTCCATTTTGATAAAGCATTGATAGGATCATTGTGTTAAGACAAACACTTTTTCCAGATCCGGTTGCACCAGCAACCAGCATGTGTGGCATCTTATCAAGCGCAATCACTGAACAGAGACCTGATACATCTTTTCCAAGCGGTACAGAAAGCGGACTTGAGGCAGTTTTAAATGATTTGCTTTCCAAGACCTCGCGAAGAGTTACGGTTGCAACTTTTGTGTTTGGAACCTCAACACCAACCAAAGACTTTCCAGGAATTGGAGCTTCCATACGAATCGGATGTGCAGCAAGTGCAAGTGCCAGATCATTTTGAAGACTTACAATTCGGGAGAGCTTAACTCCCTGCGATGGCCTAAGAGTATATTGTGTAACAGTTGGCCCAACCGAACTCTTTCCCATTTCAACATCCATTCCAAACTCTTCAAATGTACGTTCAATAATTTCTTTGTTGCGTTCAATGTCACCTGACTTTGCTTTAGAAGTAGACCGCTCAAGTAGTTTCATTGGAATGGAAACTGTTCTACGTTGCTTTGTGGTTAGCACTGATTCTTGTCGTTCAGGTGTTGCAACAGGGGATGTTCTAAAAGTGTGTTCCTCGTCATCCTCTTCGACCTCTCGGACCTCTTCATCCTCTTCATCCCAATCCTCTTCGTCCTCATCCTCCTCTTCCTCCTCACGTCTACCCTTCATATGCAAAAGTTCACCAAACCAGCCTGTGATGTGGCTATGCACACCCATTAGACTTCGAAGAGAGGTGTTGAAAATAAGTAAGATGGAAACCAAAAGCAGTGAAGCTGTGATAACGATCGCTCCCCAATAACCAACAAACTCAGGAAGTAGAGTTCCAAGAAATTGTCCCAAATAGCCACCGGCCACGGAAAGATCTGTTGTGATTGGATCCGGATTATTAACAAGAAAGAGATTAAGAAGGGCGTTGAATGATAAGAAAAAGAAAAACATTCCCAAGTAATTAAAACTTGAGAAAGTTCCACGCTCAGGAAAGCTAAGCGATCCTCCAATTATGATCATGACAATAGGTACCAGGAATCTGTCGAATCCGAAGAATTTTGTAACAATCATGTTCACCCATGTTCCAAGACTTCCAGCAATTCCGAAAAACGATAAGAACATTATGGCGGCAAGTGCAAAAAGTAACACAACATAAATGCCGCGTTTGGTTTCAGGGTTCATATCAAAACCAAGGAACTCTTCTCTTTTTTTTCTACGCTTTTTGCGCTTGTATTTTCGAGCCATGAAAGTATTTTATCACAAACATGCAAATAGGTTGACAAAATCATCAAATTGTGGTATCTTTCTGAGTCATAAAGTTTACAATCCTCCTCACTTTTGCATATCTGGAGAGAGTTGCAAAAGTCATGAAAACCCCGTATTTGCAGGCAAAATCTTTCTCTGTAAATATGGGTTTTTCATTTGGTTTCAAGGAGGAGCCGTGGCAAAAAATCGGAAAAAGCCGCAGCCGGTTCAGATGAGAGAAGATGACGGAAACGTCATCGTGGTTCCTCTGCGTCGGCCAAAGCTTCGTGCTCGCATTCCGCCGTGTCAGCGGTTTCACACTCGTGATCGTGATCTTCAAAAAGGTCACAGCCGTAGGTACAAGCACAAGGGCAAGCGAGGCTGGTAAGAACTAAAGGAGGACGTGATGAATATCATCACAGCTAGCTGTGGAAGCACGTTCCAGAGCTTCCCAATTTAGGCAATGAATTTGTTTGTTGTCTGATAGGGATTCTTCTCTGATCATTAAACCCCTTTTTGGAGGACGAGAATAGATCCGGCTTTAAGGTTGGATCATAGGAGGCAGTATTTCATCAGTCTCTTGTGCTGATGAGATCACTAATTTGGTGAAAGAGTACTGTCGGTTTGATCCACGATGCAAACAAGGCTCCGGCTTTCTTTGCACCGATGCGATCACGCCACACCATTGATGCATAGCTTCGGCAAGCCACTCAATGGGATTCTCGACCTCCAAGAAGGGGTTTTAGTGTTAGACTGGAGATCGGTTTCAATAAGGAGGCCGTAATCCAAATCAATCTGTTCAGCCGGAGGACGTATGGAGCGCATTTCCATTACCCAGGGAGTTTCGTGCTCCCGTTGCGCTGAGTCATACGAACTCGGCGGTGTCACCAACCACACAGGCGAAGAGCTGCCGTGGTTGTGCGTGACGCGCGACCACACCGACGCAGACAAGGCTGTCAAGGAGACGGTCTGTCAGCGATGTCTGGAGTTCAGGGGCACTGACTCGCTTCTCAGCGTCCTACGCAAGCTGGACGTGGAGATCTCAACCAAGGTCATCCCGCTGCCAAGCCCGCGCAAGGCGTTGGTTCTTGGCGGAACAGTCAGGCGTGAAGTCAAGGGTGCAAAGCCCGGACTGCAGGTCAGAACACCAAGAGCCGTTCGTGGTACAGGCAAGCGTTCGGTCACGGTCGGCGGAAGAACAGTCGACATGGCTGACTTGGCTCAAGGTGCCAGGCGTGATGCGCCTGCATCGCAAAGGCGTCGACCTGCGCCACGAAAGCCTCGAGTCCGCGATGGCGAAGCATCCAGTTCGCTGGGCGATTCGTTGCGCAGACAGCTCGCCGAGGCACTTGAGTCCGGTTCAGACCGTAAGCGTGAAGCTGTAGGTCGCCTGGCTCACACCATGGGTGTTCATCACGAGCTTTCCGAGCCTTTCTTCCAGGAGGCAGAGGCTCGGGCGGCAGAAGAGCGGGCTGCGCAAGAGGCAGAAAAGCAGGCTCGCAAGCTGCATCGGCTCCGGCAGTTCCGATCCCGGATCGGACACGCCCGCCGTAACCTCAACCTGGCGCGTGCGCGTACGTGCGAGCACGACGTGACCCATGAGGTCGCAGAAGTCAGACGCCACATCGTCGAAGCGTGCAAGCTCGATCCAGAGCAGCGTTCCAAGAGGCGGCTGACCGAAGAGGTTCTGGAAACCTCTGAGGCAGAGCTTGACCAGCTCGTTCAGTGCTTCTTCGATCGGGAAGCGTCTGGCTACCAGGGCAAGGCCGTTGTTCCGGTAAGGAACGATGGCGATCCCCAGGGTTGCTACAGCTCGACCACGCTCGAGCCACGCAAGCCGATCACATGGCGCAAAGAGCCCGAGGCACGAACGCTCTTGACCGGAGGTTCGGTGTATGTCGACGGCAGGGTGCGGACGATTCGCAGTCTTGCAGTCGAGGTCGTAGGGCCTTCCACGCCCTTCCCAGTGCCGAACCCGGCAATCGATCAGCCGCCGGCTGGCACAAGTCACCGGGAGGACGGTGACCAGGTGCCGAGGATTCGGTACCCTGAAGGTGAAGAGTTCGGTGAGCGTCCTATCCTGGTCAGCTCGTCGGGTGATGACACGTGGGTTCCTCTTCGCGAGCGCAAGGAGCGCTGTTGCGTAGCGGATGCAAGCTGCAGCGAGCCCTTCTCGCACACGATCGTCGATGGGCTGTTCGCAGTCGGTGTCATGATGCCTGACGGACAAGGAGTTACGATCTTCTTGACTCTCATGGACGACGGCCAGGTGGTCAGCACCCTGCTCGACGACTTTGCTGCAGACCTGTTCACCGGTGACGGTGCAGCAGGGATGAAGTTCTTGGTTCGGCTGCCTGTCGAGCTGCGGAAAGCAGTCACCAAGGTCGATGCTGCTGTCGAGCTCGACACCACACCCGCTATCCCCGCAACGCTCTAACGAGCGTTTCTGATTCTGGGTCCAAATCAGGTTTATGCACAACGTACTCTGGACCCCTTTTCATTTGAATATCTCTTTTCAGTTCCCGCCCGCACGCCCGGGCCCCACGCCCCGGGCCTAGAGCGCGGGAACGAGTTATTTAGATGCAAGGGCAAGCTCTTGAAAAAAATCTAGATTTTTCATACAATTTCATATGTAGAAGAAGTGATATTCCCTCTAAAGCTGCGAAGCGGGGTACGATTTCACTGAATCAAAAACGCGAGCATCCCTTGCACCTTTGGGTGCGAGGAAAATCTCTCTCCTCATGCTCAAACCTTCTGATTCGTTACTGTAATCGTGACCTTGTTTTGCAGCTTTAGGTGGAATATCGTTTTTTGTTTTGTGGATAAATTGTGAGGTTTGCTTGACAATAGATAACGAATAGACATTTTTTTGCTGGTTTTAGTACAATTTTTGATTATATTGACAATCCACTAAAAATCCACTATTAGCACTTGACGACTCTGCATCCCCATGTTATTATCTCGATGCATTTGAGTCATTTTTGCTAATTTTAGCTAAAGTTGACTTACACAACGTGTTCTCGTTTGTAGCTGAACGGTCAACCGGATCACGAATCTTAAGAGAATTAATTTATCTCTGATGATTTTCCAAGCTACAAACAATTAAAAAGGCTTCGTTCTTGTTGGACGACGTTTTTTGTTTGCAAGAATTATTTACTGACCCCTTTATTCATATATGTCCAAATATCGTCGCGCGCTTGTTAAGACCCGCGAGCGCAAAACATTTGGAGCGGTAGAGGAAGCAATGGAGCTTCCAGACCTTATTGAGGTTCAACGTCGCTCATATCGCTGGTTCTTTGAAGAAGGAATCCGTGAATTATTTTCAGAGGTCACACCAATTAAAGATTTTATTGGTCGTGATCTTGAGCTTTACTTTGATGACTACTATCTTGACGAACCAAAGTTCGATGAGAAAACATCACGCGCAAAGAATGTAACTTTTGAATCACCGCTTCGTGTGAAAACACGTCTTGTGAATTTGCGCAGCAAAGATGTTAAAGAGCAGGAGATTTATTTAGGAGATCTGCCAATAATGACACCTCGCGGAACGTTTGTGATTAATGGTGTAGAGCGTGTTGTTGTTTCGCAACTGGTTCGTTCGGCCGGAGCTTTTTTCACTGGTGATGTGTATCGTGGTCGTCGTTATTATGGTGCCAAGATTATTCCAAACCGCGGAGCATGGCTTGAGTTTGAGACTGACCCAAAAAATGTTATTTGGGTAAAGATCGACAGAAAAAGAAAAGTTGCGGTTACCTCGCTCTTGCGTGCATTTGGAATCACAACAGATGAAGAGATCATCAAGCTTTTTGAAGATATTGATACTCATCCAACCAATCGTTACATTGAAGCAACACTTAACAAAGATGTTTCTTCAAATGAAGATGAGGGGCTTATTGAAGTTTATAAGCGTATCAGACCTGGTGATCGAGCTACGGCTGATAACGCAAAGGGTCTGATCCATTCCATGTTTTTCAATTTTGACAGATACGATCTTGGAAAAGTGGGTCGTTACAAGTTTAATTTGCGATTTGGCGATGATACATCAGAGGCAGTGGTTAATCCTGAAGAGAATCGCATAATCAGTAAAGAGGATCTTATAAAAATTATAAGAGAAGTCATTCGTCTCAACATTACTCAAGAAGAACCAGATGATGTTGATCACCTTGGGAACCGTCGAGTGCGAGCTGTGGGTGAGCTTATTCAGGGTCGTTTTCGTGTAGGCCTTGCTCGAATGGAACGTATTATTAAAGATCGAATGTCAACACAGGACATTGATAATTTGTCTCCTGGACGACTTATTAATGCGCGTCCTGTTATCGGAGCTGTGCGCGAGTTTTTCATGTCATCACAGCTTTCACAATTCATGGACCAGACCAATCCTTTGGCTGAACTTGAGCACAAGCGACGTTTGTCTGCTATGGGGCCTGGAGGACTTTCTCGTGAGCGTGCTGGATTTGAAGTTCGTGATGTTCATCCAACTCACTATGGTCGCATTTGTCCGATTGCAACTCCTGAGGGTCCAAACATTGGACTTATTGGTCACCTTGCCAGTTATTCCAAAATCAATGATTACGGATTTATTGAAACCCCATATCAAAAGGTTGTAAAAGAAGAGAAAGGTGGAAAATCAGTTGCGCATGTAACAGGTGAAATCGAATATATTAACGCATTTACAGAAGAGCGATCTGTCACAGTTCCTTCTACTGTTCCAATGGATGATAAAGGATATTTTGCTGAAGGTTTTATTGGAGCAAGAAAATATGGTGAGCCAAAAATCGTTTCCCAATCAGATATCGATTACATGGACGTTTCATCAAAACAAATTGTTTCAATTGGAACATCTTTGATTCCTTTTTTGGAGCACGATGATGCTACCCGAGCGCTCATGGGAACAAACATGCAACGCCAGGCTGTGCCAACAATCAAACCGGATGCGCCAATTATTGGAACCGGTGTTGAAAAGCGTGCAGCAAAAGACTCAGGGCATGTGGTTGTTGCCGAGCAGGCTGGAAAAATTTCCCGCGTTGATGGAAATCAAATTGAGATTACAGACAAGGATAAAAATGTCCATGAGTATGAGCTCAAAAAGTTTTTGCGCTCAAACAACTCCACCTCCATTAACCAAAGGCCTGTAGTTAATCTTAACGACAGTATTAAAAAAGGAGATGTGATCGCTGATTCATCAGCTGTTGACCATGGGGAGTTGGCGCTTGGACAAAACGCGCTTGTCGCGTTTATGGCCTGGGACGGATACAACTATGAGGACGCTGTGATTATTTCAGAAAAGTTGGTACATGATGATCGCTTTACATCAGTGCACATTGAGCATTACACCATTGATGTTCGCGACACCAAGCTTGGACCAGAAGTTGTGACCTCAGATATTCCAAACGTTTCAGAAGAAAAACTTAAAAATTTGGATGGTGAAGGTGTTATCCGAATTGGTGCTGAAGTAAAGTCCGGTGACATCCTGGTAGGAAAGATCACGCCAAAAGGTGAAACAGAACTTTCAGCTGAGGAAAAATTGTTACGAGCAATCTTTGGAGAAAAAGCGCGCGATGTTCGCGATTCATCTTTGTACCTTGAGCACGGTGAGCATGGAAAAGTGGTTGATGTAACAGTGTTCTCACGTGAGGATGGTGACAAGCTTTCTCCAGGAGTTATCAAGTCAATTCAGATTACAATTGCAGACCTTCGAAAAGTTCAGGTTGGAGACAAGGTTGCAGGACGCCATGGAAACAAGGGGGTGATTTCTCGTGTTGTTCCGGTTGCAGATATGCCGTTTATGGAAGATGGAACTCCGGTTGACATTATTCTTACTCCACTTGGAGTTGTCTCACGTATGAACCTGGGGCAAATCTTGGAGGTGCATTTGGGGCTTGCAGCTAACGCGCTTGGATACAATGTTTCAACCCCTGTTCTTAATGGTGTGCCTGAGACAACGATTAGAGAAGAGCTTTCACATGCAGGGCTTCCTGAGTCCGGGCAGCTTGAGCTTATTGATGGACGAACCGGTGATAAGTTTGTACACGCAATAACCGTTGGTTACATGTACATTTTGAAACTCAGTCACATGGTTGAAGACAAAATGCACCAACGCTCAATTGGTCCTTACTCGCTTATTACACAGCAGCCGCTTGGTGGTAAGGCACAGTTTGGTGGACAAAGGTTTGGAGAAATGGAAGTTTGGGCGCTTGAAGCGTATGGGGCAGCGCACACACTGCAAGAGATTTTGACCATCAAGTCTGATGACGTTCCAGGACGTTCCAAAGCGTACGAATCGATCATCAAAGGAAATCCAATTCAAAAAGTAAATATTCCCGAATCATTTAATGTGCTTGTAAGAGAGCTCAAAGGATTGTGTTTGGACGTGGAGCTTTTAAAGGACAACACAAGAGTCGAGTTAGCCGGGGAGAAAGGAAAGGATCAAAAATAATATGTTTAAGAAACTCGATACACTCAAAACAACAGACTTTGACTCAATCCGTTTGCGTCTTGCAAGCCCGGAAACGATTCGGTCATGGTCATATGGTGAGGTTCTAAAACCGGAAACCATTAATTACAGAACTCAGAAACCGGAAAAGACAGGGCTTTTTGCTGAGGAAATTTTTGGGCCTTCAAAAGATTGGGAATGTTATTGTGGAAAGTATAAAAAAATTCGTTACAAAGGAATCCTTTGCGATAAATGTGGTGTTGAAGTGACTCACTCGATTGTTCGTCGCGAGCGAATGGCTCACATTGAACTTGCGGCTCCTATTACACACATTTGGTTTTTGCGCGGTGTTCCATCAAAGATCGGTACTGTACTTGATGTTTCTATTCAGAATTTGGAAAAGATTATTTACTTTGCAAGCTTCCTGATTACAGACATTAATGAAGAGGCAAAAGAACAAACCACTGAACAGGTCAAGCAAGAAAAAAAGAGCAAGACTAAAATGATAGAAGGTGAGTTCAAACGCGATGTTGGACGACTTGAGCAAAAGTTTGAGGGCAATGAGAAAAAGATTAAAGCCGAGCTCACACAACTTGAGACAATCCGGGACAGAAAGCTTGAAGAGCTTCAGGAAGATTACGATGAGGTCATGGACGATTTGAAAGACATGAAAGTCATGGGAATCATTTCAGAGCAAACTTATCATGAGTGGTCGCTCAAGTACGGTCATATTTTTGAAGCAATGATTGGAGCAGCGGCTATAGATGAGATGCTCAAGCGAGCAAATGTTGAAGAGACAATGAAACTACTTGAAACAGAATTAAAAACCGCAACAAAAACAAAACGCAACAAACTGCTCAGACGGTTGAAACTTCTTAAGTCTTTGTTCATTAATGAGATTAAGCCTGATTGGATGGTTCTTAAGGCCGTACCTGTTATTCCACCGGATCTTCGACCAATGGTTCCGCTTGATGGAGGGCGGTTTGCAACATCTGACATCAACGACTTGTACAGACGTGTGATTAACAGAAACAATCGACTCAAACGATTGTATGATTTGAATGCACCGGAAGTTATTTCACGAAATGAAAAGCGCATGCTTCAGGAAGCTGTTGATGCTCTGATCGACAACTCTGCGCGTCATAGTAAAACAGTTATTGCTGCAACCGGAAAAAAGCGACAGCTCAAATCTTTGGCTGACCAGCTCAAAGGAAAGCAGGGTCGTTTCCGTCAGAACCTGCTTGGAAAACGTATTGACTATTCCGGACGTTCTGTAATTGTAGTTGGTCCGCATTTGGCTCTTGATCAATGTGGAATTCCAAAAAAGATGGCACTTGAGCTTTTTAAACCATTTATTATCTCAAAGCTTATTGATCGTGAGTACGTGCACAACATAAGAAGTGCTAATAGATTTATTGAATCTGACAGAGCAGAGACTTGGGATATTTTGGAAGAGGTTACAAAAGATGCTTTTGTAATGCTCAACCGTGCACCTACTTTGCACCGTTTGGGTATTCAGGCATTTAGACCAATTCTTATTGAAGGAAAAGCAATTCAAATTCACCCACTTGTTTGTGATGCATACAACGCAGACTTTGATGGTGACCAAATGGCTGTGCATGTTCCGCTTACAGAAGAAGCTCGCGCAGAAGCTCGTGAAATAATGCTTGCATCTAAGAATCTATTAAAGCCAGCTCATGGTGGTCCAGTGGCAACACCGGGAAAAGATATTGCCTGGGGAATTTATTATTTGACCATGACTCTTGAGGATGAACCTGAAGACCGAAGCAAGTTACAAATATTTGCAAACGAAGCGGATGTGTTATACGCGGTCAAAACCGGAAATGTTGAATTGCGAGATTGGATTGTTGTTCGATTACAAGACAAGGAAGTTATGACAACAACTCCAGGTCGTGTTTTGGTGAATATGCAATTTCCAAAAGAGATTCCGTTTAAGAATCAAACAATGGGTAAAAAGGAGCTTGCGGCAATTGTGAAATATTATTTGGAGATTCATGGATCTGAGATGACAGCCTTGTTTTTAGACGACCTTAAAGAAATTGGTTTTGAATATTCAACATCTTCCGGATACTCTTGGGGAATGTCCAATCTTCCAACCATTACAACCAAACCGGATCTTCTTGCAGAAGGCGAGGAGCGCGTTCGTGAGATTGAGGATTATTTTGAACAAGGGTTGCTTACAAAAACAGAACGTCACAGTTCTATTATTAAGGTGTGGAGTGAAATCAAGGATCGTATTGCTGAAGAGGCTAAGCAGTCTCTTCCAAAAAATAACCCAGCATCAACAATGATTGAGTCCGGTGCTCGTGGATCCTGGGGTCAGATGACACAGATGGTTGGAATGAAAGGACTGGTTGCAAACCCGGCAGGTGAAATTATTGAGCTACCTGTGAAGAGTTCGTTTAAAGATGGTTACGATGTGCTTGAGTTCTTTATTTCAAGTCACGGTGTGCGAAAAGGTTTGACTGACACAGCTCTTCGAACCGCTAATGCAGGATACCTTACAAGACGTTTGGTAGATGTTGCCCAGGATGTGATTGTGCGCATTGAAGATTGTGAAGATGATAAAGGTGTGGTTCTTACCAGAAAGGAATCCGAAGAAATTGGTGAGCCGCTTCTTGTGCGTGCGCTTGGTAGATTTGCTTTGTCAGATCTTAAAAAACCAGGTGGTCGAAAAATTTTGGTTAAAGCCGGTGAGTTGATTACAGAAGAACATATTCGTGAAATCGAAGCAGCAAAAGGAGAATTGGAAGAAGTGCACGTTCGTTCAGTTATGACATGTCATTTGCGTCGAGGTGTGTGTCAGAAATGTTATGGATATGATCTTGCATTTAACAAGCTTGTGAAATTGGGAACTGCTGTTGGAATCATGGCAGCACAATCAATTGGTGAGCCAGGAACGCAGCTTACTATGCGCACCTTTCATACAGGTGGTGTTGCTGGAAAAGATATTACTCAAGGCCTTCCTCGTGTTGAGGAATTGTTTGAAGCTCGAAATCCAAAACAAAAGGCCATTATGTCAGAGGTCTCTGGGAAGGCAACCATTGAATCACTTCAACGCGAAATTGTTCAAGCTGGAACAGGAAAACAAATTGTTGACACACGACCTGGACAAAAGACAGTAAAGATCGAATACCTTGGATTAGACGAAGAAATTTTCTTGTATGGAAAAACAGGAGAGTGCTTTGTTAAGGACGGTGATTCAGTTAAGAAAGGACAGGTGGTTGCTAAAAAAGGTTCAGGGGTTGAACTCTTGGCTCCGGCTGATGGAACAATTACAATCAAAAAAGAAAATTCAGTGACTGTAATTTTTGAGATGTTGAAAATTAGAGAGTACATTATCCCACCTGGTTACACGCTTTATGTAAAAGACGGTGATGAGATCCAGGCCGGAGATACACTAACAGATGGAAACCTTGATTTGCAAGTTTTGTTCAAATTTAAAGGTCAGGATGCAGTGCAAAAATATCTCTCAAAGGAAATTCAGTTCATCTATTCAAGTCAGGGACAAAAGCTTAATAACAAGCACATTGAGATTATAATTCGACAAATGTTTTCACGCGTAAGAGTTGCTGATCCAGGCGATACAGATCTTTTGCCAAACAATATTATTGAAAAAGCATCGTTTTTGGATGCTAATGATGGTGTTGGAAAAGGTGAAAAAGCAGCCGAGAGCGAGCCTCTGTTCTTAGGAATTACAAAGATTTCTCTTTCAACTGATTCGTGGTTGTCTTCTGCGTCTTTCCAAGAAACTGCAAAAGTTCTCATCAACGCTGCTGTAACAGGAAAGATTGATAGGCTGGAGGGTCTGAAAGAAAATGTGATTATTGGACGATTGATTCCTGCAGGAACAGGATTCGGAGACATGCAAGAGGAGCTTATTGGAACCATTGAATATGAAAAAGATGAGCCAGTGGTTGAAGAGGCACCGGTTGATGTAACAGAAGAAGTTGAAAAAGCATTTGAAGAAAATAAGACTGTTGAGACAAAAGAGGCTCCAGATAATGAGTAAATCTAAAAGCGGTGTTTGAAAAGACGCCGCTTTTAGATTTCAGTAGATTTTGTTATCATTTCCACACTATGAAAAAAGATGGACATATAATAATGGGAGTAGATCCAGGCTATGGCAGAATGGGTTTTGGAGTTGTTTATGTTGAGGGTGGTGAAGTGGAGCTTGTTGATTATGGTGTTGCCACAACAACAAGCGGAGAGCACTTTGAGGATCGGTTGCTTAGTTTGGCAAATGATTTACATGATTTAATGGTTCACCATAATCCAGATGTTGTGGCAGTTGAAAAATTGTTTTTTGGAAAAAGCACAACCACAGCCATGAAGGTTGCAGAAGCAAGAGGGGTGGCACTTCTTATGGCAGCGCAATCCAGAGTTCCGGTTTTGGAATTCACTCCAGCACAGGTTAAAAAAGCACTTACTGGAAACGGAAAGGCCACAAAAGCTGGGGTGCAAAAGATGGTAAAGAAGTTGCTGAGTTTGCCTCGCGTACCAAAACCGGATGATGCTGCAGATGCCCTGGCTGTTGCAATTACAGCCGCAAATAAAAAGTGGTGATATGAAAATTTATTGGGTTAATCATTTGATAGGTGTTGAGGATTATGATTCTGAAAAGCATAAACTTAAAATGACCAGGTTTAATTATTGGCACAAAGAAGAGTTAATTGTGGCAGGGGATTTGGGTGGACATTATGACAATGCTCAAGCAGCAAAAAAGTTTGTTGATGATATACCAGACAGAAAACCCGATGGTGCTGGAAGTTGCTCGGCTGGCAAGACTCTAAGATGGAATAGTTATGGATATGGAATCGAAACTCCGGAAGATTTAAAAGCTATTATTTTAGATGTGCTCGGTTTGTCCGGGTAATGTCAGAGATTTTTTTCTTTGATCAAAAAAAGGTAAGGTAATATTGTATGAAGGATTATTCAACTAAAAAGGCTCAGGAGATTCAGGACGATATTTTAAAACAGATGACTCCAACACAGCGTATTGCACTCATGGCCAGACTCTCAAAATTTGCTCAGAAGCTTTCTCGTTTACGCCTGAAGGAATGATATGAGTTTTGAACATTTTTTGAGTGTTTTGGGCAAGATCTTGGAAGACCTCAATGTGTGCTATTTTGTAACAGGCGGATTTGCTGTTTGTGTTTGGGGTCGGCCAAGAACTACTTTTGATCTCGATTTGGTTATTGTAATGAATCAGGCTGATGTCAATCCCTTTATACAGTCGATGCGCAATATTGATGAATCAATCTATGTTGATGAGCAGATGATACGATCCGAAATTGATCGAAAAGGAGAATTTAATATCATTCATCCAAACTCTGGGCTTAAAGTAGATTTTTTTGTAAAAAAAGACGATGAGTTAAGCCGGACACAAATGGCTCGAAGAATTGAAAAAAAAATTAATGGTCAAACAATTTATTTTATATCCCCCGAGGATTTGATCATAAGCAAACTCATTTGGGCAAAAAAGTCTGGATCCAATAGGCAATTAGATGATGCACAATCAGTGTTTGAAATAATGAAGAATGAATTGGATAGTCAATATATTAATGAATGGTTAAAAAGGCTCGGTCTTGAAAAATTACTAAAATCAATACAGTAATGAAAAGACCACCCTAAGGTGGTTAAGTGGCCGAAGGCTGGTTGGCCTAGGAGCCGTTGCTGCGCAGGATCATGTCCAGAAGAGCCATGCGCACGAGCATGCCGTTTTCGACCTGCCTGAAGTAGGCAGCTCGAGGATCAGCATCGATCTCAGGATGGATTTCATTGACCCTGGGCAAAGGGTGCAAGATAGCCATGCCCTCCCTGGCAAGATCAAGCTCCCGCTTGCGCAAGATGTAGCGATCACGAGTTGCCAGGTAATCGGTCTGATCTGTGAATCGTTCCTTTTGTACACGTGTCATATAGAGCACGTCTGCCCGGCCGATTGCAGCGTCAAGGCTTTCCATTTCTTGGAAACCAAGACTCTTTTCCCCGAGCTCGTCTTTGATCCTCTGAGGAATACAGAGGCTCTCCGGAGACACAAAGATCAGTTGCACATTGTAGAGTGCGAGTAGCCGAGCCAGCGAATGTACTGTTCGGCCATACTTGAGGTCACCGACCATGACCACAGTTGTGCCATCAATCCTGCCAAGCTCGCTTTGGATTGTGTAGAGATCCAAGAGCGCTTGAGTAGGATGCTCGCCAGCGCCGTCACCTGCGTTGATGATTGGCTTTGTTGCAACACTTGCTGCAAGTCGTGCCGAACCAATCTCCGGATGACGAAGCACAATCGCATCAGCGTACCGACAGATTGTGCGAATCGTGTCCTGAAGGGTTTCCCCTTTGACAGCAGACGAAAATTGCGCTGCGCTTTCTGTGCCAACCACACGTCCGCCCAGACGATGCATTGCAGTATCGAACGACATCTTTGTTCTGGTCGAGGGCTCGTAGAACAAAGACGCAAGCACATAGCCTGAGAGAAGCTGGCTGCCGTGGTTCTTTGCCACAGACCGCATTTCATCAACACGAGCAAACAGCGACGTGATGATCTCCAGTGTGAGCTGGTCTACACTGACCAGGTGCTCAAGCTTTGCCATGGATCTTGCTCCTATTTGGATTTGCCAGTTTTTCTGGCAAAGAATTGGCCTTATGCCGCGCTGAGCATAGCAATGAATAATAGGTGTGTCAAATTGATTGATTCAAAACAAAAAATCCCGGCTGTTGCCAGGATCTTTTGTTGGAGCGGGTGAAGGGGATCGAACCCTCATCTCGACCTTGGAAGGGTCGCATTCTAGCCATTGAACTACACCCGCACACTCTTTTTTTGGTTTAATGAAGCTTCAATTAGTCCAATAATATACCTGTGCATTAAGGAACCAAATTTTGGATCACTACAAGCGTTGACAGTTACATGCATTGTTCCATAAGGCAATTTTCTTCTTTTTGTTCTTGATTTGTCCGTACGTTTATCAACCGCGCATTTCCCAAATTGCGTGAGTGGAATTTTAGCGATTCTTGACCAGTATGTCAATGCTTCTTTTTCGTCAATATCAGGATAAATATGGACTCGTCCACGAAAATGTTTATTGGGAATTTCCAACACCTCTCGAAACCACCTCATTAAACATTTAATGACTAACGGATCCGAGTTTGACACCCGAGTGGTCTCGTATAGTTTCATACCCTCTCCTATGTATAAACCTAATCCGAGCATCATCAGATCCCTTTTTGAGACATTGTCAATTGTTCGTAGAGCCTTATTTTTTGCATCCTGAATCGATTTTTTTTTCAAGTCATGCCTTGTTTTTGCAGATTTCTCCCAAGCCTCATTCATTCTTTTTCTAACGGTTTTATTTGGAGTGAAGTGCACGTTTCTTAACCAATGACTGAGAGTGCTTTTTGCAACACCGAGTCTTTCAGAAATAATATTGTAAGACCAACCTTTCTTTCTTAAATCAATTGCTTGTTCACGAAGCGATATTTTCATATATATCATTTTACCATACCCATTTTATGGGTTCAAGTATTGCTATTCCTTAAAACAAACTGACCGCCATTCTATGACGGTCGCCATGTGATGTTAATTAATTTTTTTGAAAAAATTTGGCATTTAGAACAATGCCTTTCCTGTCATCTCTTTTGGCTTTTTCAAATCAAGCATTTTCAGAATAGTTGGCGCCACATCAGCCAGCTTGCCTTTATTTAATTTTAGATCTTTTTTGTTTTTTCTAATCAGAATGCAAGGAACAGGATTTGTAGTATGGCCTGTGTAGACTTCATCTGTTTTTAAATCAATCATACTTTCAGCATTTCCGTGATCTCCAATTAAAAGCACTTGTCCATTCTTTTTAAGCACAGCCTCAGTAATTTTTTTAACTTGCGTGTCAACAACTTCAACTGCCTTTTTTGTTGCCTCAAAGTTTCCGGTGTGAGCTACCATGTCTGCATTTGGGAAGTTCACACAAATGAATGAGAAAGATTCTTTTCTTAGTTCTTCTAAAATTATTTTTGTAAGTTTTTGAGCGTGCATTTCAGGGTGTTCATCAAAATGCTTTTTCTTTTTGGTTCTTATTATTTTTCGCGTTTCATCGTTTACAGGCTTTGCATGACCACCATTTATAAAGTAGGTAACGTGAGCGTACTTTTCTGATTCAGAAAGATAAAGTTGTTCGTACGACTCCCCAATTGCTTTTGCTAGGGTGTTTGGGATAACAGGACTAGGGAAGGCTGTTAAGATTCCAGGAAGGTCTGGTCCAAATTCTGACATTGCCACAAAGTGAGTGTGCGCAAGTTTTTTTGAGCGATGAAACGACCCGGGATTGTCTTTGAAAAAGTCAGGCTGAACAAATGCTTTGGCAATCTGTCGTGCTCTATCACTTCTTGCGTTGAAAAAGTAAATAACATCTTTGTGATTGATTCGTGGCAAAGGCTTTCCATTTTCTGTGAGAATAGTTGGACAAATAAATTCGTCTGTTTCGTCTCTGTTGTACGCTTGGGCAATAACGTCTTCTGCTGACCCGGCTACGCACGAACCTTTACCGCTCACAAGCGCGTCATATGCTTTTTTAGTCCTGCCCCACACTTTATTTCTATCCATTGCATAGTAGCGCCCCATTACAGTTGCAATCTTTTCGCCATTTTTCATGTGAGGTCTTAGCTCACGCAAAAATCTAACTGCAGAGTGGGGAGATGAATCGCGTCCGTCAGTAAAAAGATGAAGGTAAACTTTTTTCTGTTTGTTCATTCTAAAGAATTTCAAAAGTGCAATCACGTGCTCAAGGCGTGCGTGCCCACTGTGATCGTTTGTAAGAAGCCCCATCACGTGAACTGCTGATTTATTTTTTTTTACAAAGTCGAGTCCATGTAGAAATGCTTCATTTTTGAAAAAGGTTCCGTCTTTGATTGCACTTGAGATTCTTTCAAGATCTTGTTCTACTACTCTTCCTGCACCAATGTTCAAATGCCCGGCTTCTGAGTTTCCTGCTTGATTGGTTGCAAGCCCAACAGATTTTCCAGACGCAACAAGTTCAGTGCTTGGATATTTTTTTAAGTAAGAAAAAATTGTTGGTGCTGTTTTTGGAGTGATAGCGTTACCTTTATTTTTCGGATCAGCCAAACCAAAACCATCAAGAATGATAAGAACAGTTGGTTTGTGTTTATTACCAGTTTTTGCCATATCAAAGATTAGTATACCATGCGGATTTTTTTGAAAAGAAAACACACCAGCCATGGACTGATGTGTTTTCTAGTTACACTATAGATCAATTTCTGAAGAAATTTCTTGCATGGCTTGTATTGCAATTTGGAAGAATTTTGATTTCTCCAATCCGATTTTTTCAATATCAGAAATTAATTCACGAGAAACATTTGCTGCAAAGTGGTTTGTTTTGAATTTCTTATTAAGCGAACTGGCCTTCATGCCCTCTAGTTTTTGAGGCCGCATCAGAGCATAAGCATAAATAAGTCCTGTTACACTTTCGCCAGCTGCAAGAGCGTAATCAAGCTTGCTTTCACGGTTTACTCCTGTGTGATCTTCATTATGTGCAGAAATTGCATGCGCTACTTCTTCTGTAATTTCACAATCCTCTTCTTTTAAAATCTCTAGAGTTTTAATTCCATGCTGTTCAGGATCTTCAGAAGTTTGCTCCCAATCTAAATCATGCAAAAGACCAGCGATCCCCCAAATTTCTTCGTCTTCACCTAATTCCTTTGCCAAAGCCCTCAGAACAACTTCACTTTCACGAGAATGGATTTGATTATTTTTATCCTGTAAATATTTCTGTATGAGTTCACGAGCCTTCTCGGTTGTTATTTGCATAAACCATAGTTTAATGGTCGGGATGACAGGACTCGAACCTGCGACCTCTTGGTCCCAAACCAAGCGCTCTAGCCTGCTGAGCTACATCCCGATGTGCGAGAGTGTAGCAGAGAAACATAGATTAATCAAGCCAACAGGGCTGTTCTTTGTTATAATTTAAAACAAGTTGTTGGCCCGTCACCCCGACCAAAAGAACTGATGATAAGTTTCATCAGTTCTTTTGTTTCAGTGGTTTTTTTGGGGCATGCTAGATGCTATAATATAAAATATTTTACGTGCAAGAATAGAATAATTAAAAAAACCAAACTTTATGGACGAATTAAAAAAATACGTACAATTTGCAGTAAAGAAAAAAGCATCGGATATTCATCTTATTGCAAATGCTTTTCCATACATTCGTGTAAACGGAAAACTTATTGCAATCAATAAAACCCTGCTTTCTCCGCAAGGAGTTCAGAAAAAAGCAATGGGATTACTTAAACAAAATCAACTTAAAAAACTTGAAGTAGACGGCGATGTGGATGTTGGTGTTGTTGTGGATGGTGTTGGACTCAGAATTAACATTCATAAAAACTCAAGTGGATTTGGAATGGCAATTCGAGTTATTCCAACAAAGATCCCAACTCCAGAAGAGTTGAACTTTCATGAAACAATGGCCCAGATTCCAGAATATGAAAACGGTCTGGTGATTGTTAGTGGTGCAACAGGAACAGGAAAATCTACAACCCTTGCTTCAATCATTGAGCAAATGAACCAGACTTCAAAGCGCCACATTATAACCCTGGAAGATCCAATAGAATATCGGTTCAAAGACAAAGAGTCACTTATTGAGCAAAGACAACTTGGACTTGATTTTTCCAGCTTTCCACAAGGCCTTCGTCATGTTCTGCGCCAAGATCCGGATGTGATTATGATTGGAGAAATGCGCGATCAAGAAAGCATAGCTTTAGCTCTTACCGCGGCTGAGACCGGACACCTTGTTTTATCAACATTGCACGCACCAAACGCACCCGAAGTTGTTGAACGGATTGTTAATGTTTTTGAAGGGATTGCTCAACAGCAAATCCTTATTCAATTATCAGCGACTCTTCGTATGGTTGTAGCTCAAAAGCTTTTACCAAAAAAAGATGGAGGACTTATTGCTGCAAGAGAAGTTTTGGTAACAACTTCTGCAATACAAAATGCAATCAGACAAAATAATCTTGCCACACTTAGATCTGCAGTCCAGACAGGAAAGAAGCACGGTATGATTAGTATGGATAGGGCAGTGGAAGAGCTTGAAGCCAAGAAATTGATTTAAAATTTGATATGAGCAAAAAAACTCCATGGTACAAAAAAGACGTTGGTGCTTTTTTGCCTCCGCGAACAGTTGATGTTGTTACCACAACACAAAATCTTTCTGTAATGCTTGATGCAGGGCTGACAGTTCCAGAGGCGCTTGATGTACTTCAGGAGCAATCAAGCGGATCTATTAAAAAAACCATTAAGCGAATTCATAAACGCATTCAATCAGGTGATGCGTTTGGTGACGCGCTCGAAACTGAATCAAAAGTGTTTAGTCCAATTTTTGTTAGTGCAGTTAAAATAGGTGAAACATCCGGTACTTTGGCGGAAAATTTAAAACAGGTTGCAACACAAATGCAGCATGATTTAAGAGTCAGACAAAACATTCAGTCAGCAATGTTTTATCCAATAATAGTTCTGGTTGCAACAATTGGTCTTGGTTTTGCAATTGCAACTTTTGTGCTACCTCAGATGATTGATGTTTTTGTGTCTTTAAATGTGGAGCTTCCTTGGACAACCCGCTTTTTGATTTTCCTTGCTCACCTTTTTGGTAATTACGGCCTTTTCATTGCCCCTGCCACTATTGTTGGAGTTATCCTTGTTGTCATGTTTTTGAAACAAAAATTCATGCAGCGTTTTACTCATCCGTTGATTCTAGCTCTTCCCGGTGTTGGTACATTTTCAAAAGATGTGAACCGGGCTCGTTTTTGTAGGTCTCTTGGCACTCTATTAAAAAGCGGAGTTCCAATCCAAGAATCTTTGCAAATTGCTGCAGACAGTTTTCCAAATGTGGTTTATAAAAATTCAGTGAATAAAATGCACGAAATGATTGCCTCAGGTGAAAATTTTTCAACAATTATTGGTAATTATCCAGATCTTTATCCAAAAATGATTCATAGAATGGTCGCTGTTGGAGAACAATCGGGCGGCATGCAGAGCTCGCTCTTGTATCTGGCTGTTTTTTACGAAAGAAAAGTTGAATATACTGCAAAGAATTTTTCCGCAATAATTGAACCGGTGCTTTTAGTATTTATTGGCCTTGCAGTAGCCTTTGTTGCACTATCAATTATCTCACCAATATATTCTGTAACAGAAAGCCTTACTCTATAAGGTGTCTTCGATATGAATCAATCCGGATTTACATTAATCGAAGTTATTGTTGTCTTGTCAATCGTTGTTTTGTTAGCGGCTTTAAGCAGCGGCTTTGCAGGTATTGCTGTTCAACAAAACACACTACTTAACACATCTTCTGATGTAGTTGATACACTTCGTCGTGCACAATCACATACCATGAACGGTCAACAGGATGGTGTTTGGGGAGTGTATTTTACCTCAGACAGTTTTGTTTTATTTCTTGGGCCAACATACATTGCTGAGGCTGATGACAATATTCCAACCGTGTTAAGCAGTAGCATGACAATTTCAAATATCTCTTTAAACGGCGGAGGGACTGATGTTTTGTTTGATGACCCATATGGAGATACAGATGAATATGGTTCTTTATTAATTTCTGATGTAACCACATCTAAAACAAAAACCATAAGCATTAATGAAATGGGAATGGTGGACATGAATTAAGATAAGAGCATATTTTGTCATTTATCAAAAACACATCTGGTCAGTCACTTGTCGAGCTTATTGTGGCGCTTGCAATTTTTTCAATTGTAGTTTTGTCCGCAAGTTTAATTTTTTTAGATAACATCACCGCTCTTAAAGTTGGAAATGAACTAACAGAAGCAACCTCGCTTGTTCAAGAAGGACTTGATGCTTCGCGGAGTATTCGCGATAACAAGTTTTCCGATCTTTCAAACGGACCTCATGGTGTTACAAGAGCCTCTGGATATTGGGAGTTCTCTGGTTCAAGTGATACAACCGGAATCTACACACGCGTTATAACAATTTCTGATGTAGAGCGGGATGAAGATGGGAATGTCGTTGCAAGCGACGGAACAGTTGATGTCAGGACAAAGAAAGTTTTATCATCAGTGAGTTGGGATTCTCGCGGATCCACTCGTTCAACATCAGCACTCAGTTATCTTACTGATTGGAATGTTTATGATTGGGCAGAGACAAATGATACAGAGTTTGGTGCAGGGACGGTTTCAAGCACAAGCGTTACTGGTGTGGGTGCAGGTGCAAGTATTCAGCTCATAATTTCAACTGTGGAAGGGATAACACGTTGGGTGCCGGGAGGAGGCTCTTCATTTATTAATGATACAGACACAGATTTTGGAGCAGGGTCAACTTCAGATACTACAATTTTCGGGACAAACATCTCAGCAGTTGTGCAACTCAGTACTGACTCTGGAGATTTTTATAATTCATCAGGCACTTTTATTTCACAAGTTTTTGATAGTGGTTCAGCAACAACTGTTTGGAATACCCTGAACTGGGTAGAGAATAATTATCTATCAACTGATGTTACGTTTGCAACCAGAACCGGGAACTCTGCTGTACCAGATGCTGGATGGACAGGGTGGAGTCCAGAGCTGATCGATCCAAATGGATCCTCAATCACTTCTTCAAACAATCAGTATTTGCAATATAGAATTACACTGACCACATCAGATTCAACAGTGAGTCCAGCTGTTGACTTTGTAAGTATTGGATATGGAGATCCGGATATCTCCAGCAACTTATATGATTTACACATGACATCTGAACTTGATGGAAGATCGGTTGGTTCTGGTGGCGAAGTTATGGGATTTGATCAAGATATTTGGACTGCATGGGGTTCTCCAACACCAAACGATTTATACGGAGTTCATCTTGTAGCAGCGAATGATGGCTGGGCTGTTGGTCAGTCCGGATATATTGCTCAGTGGGATGGTGCAACTTGGTCGTATTTTGATTCGCCAACATCAAATCAGCTTAATTCAGTTAGTCTTTCTTCAACTTCTGCTGGCTGGGCTGTTGGAGATGGTGGGGTGATTATTGAATGGGATGGTGTTGATTGGACAACCGCAAGTTCACCAACAGTAAATCAGCTTAATGCAATCTCAACAGTTTCTCCTTCTGATATATGGGCGGTTGGTGATAGTGGAACTATAATTCATTTCAATGGTTCTTCTTGGTTTGCCGTTTCGTCTCCAACAGCCGTAGATTTACGAGGTGTTTATATGGTCTCATCTTCTGATGGCTGGGCTGTTGGAAGCAATGGAAAAATTTTGAGATATTCCAATGGAGCCTGGTCAGTTCATTCAACGGTCTTTGGTGGATCTCAAAATTTGAACGGTATCTTTATGAATTCCGAATCTGATGGTTGGATAGTTGGAAACAGTGGTGGAATTTTAAACTATAATGGTTCAGCATGGCTTATTAAAGATTCACCAACCAGCACAAGTCTCCACTCTGTTTATACAAATTCTGAAACCAACGGTTGGATAGTCGGAGATTCAGGAATGTTCCTGTCTTTGTATTTAACTGAAATTAGCGGTTATGTTACAGACGGAACGTTTACTTCCCAGGTTCTTGATAGTGATTCTGCAGATACTGATTGGCAAACATTGTTTTGGAATGAAACACTTCCAACAGACACAGACATAACCGTGGCTGTTAGAAGTGGAAACGCAGCTGTGCCGGATGCAACTTGGTCTGCGTTTTCCTCAGAGTATACAGATTCAAGTGGAATTGATATTTCATCTCAGGCTGGCAGGTATTTTCAATATCGAGCAACTTTGAGTACAACAAATGTTGCGGTAACTCCAGCTCTAGGAGATGTGGTTATAACATATAAATAGTTTATGAAAAACGGTTTTACACTTATTGGAATAATCATCTACATTGCAATTTTCTTTTTGTTTTTTGTGGCGCTTGTTCAGTTTTCGCAAAATATTGTGCTCACTGCGGAAAAGGCAAGAGTAATTCACGAGGTTGAACAAAACGCACGCTTTGCTCTTGAACGAATCACTCGCGAAATCCAGTCAGCTGATGATGTGAATGTTGGAGCATCAACTTTTGAAAGTCATCCCGGGGTTCTTTCACTTGCTGATGACACACTTGCAAATGACCCAACAGTTTTTGATGTTAGTGACGGTAGGCTGAGAATCACAGAAGGAGCAGGGAGTCCAATACTTTTAACATCCAGCAAAGTCACAGTCACGAATTTGGTTTTTACTGATTTAAGTATTACAGATCGAACCAAAAATATTCATATTTCACTGACAGTTGAGCACGCCAATGCAGAGAGTATTACTTATACAACATCCATTTCAATTCAGAACTCAATTGTTATTCGCGAAGAAGAGGATTAATTTATGAATCACCAACTATTAAACAATAATCAGGGCGCAGCAGCACTTATTACAGTGATTGCTGTTATGGCAATTTTGTTTAGTTTGATTACTGTTGTTAGTAAGTTTAGTTTAAATGGACTTGCGATTAACTTAGAATCAGATCAGTCACACAAGGCTTTGCAGATTGCAGAGGCCTGCGCAGAAGAATCAGCACTTCGTTTGAAACTTGATTCAAGTTATACTGGTGGAAGCCTAACGTTTGCTGTCGGAAGCTGTACTATTTCAATAAGCGGTGCTGGCACAACACGAACTGCAACAGTTGTTGCAACAGTTGGTCAAAACACAAGAGACGTTCAGGTAAATCTAACACTTGTCTCAAACATTTCTGCTACTGCAGAAGGGTTGAATTTTAGTAATTGGGAGGAGAAAAATTAGGAGATTTTATCTAAAAAAGTTGTGGATACCATATTACAACCATAAAAGAATACGTGTTATACTTTAATTAACAAGAATCTGCAATTCTTTTAATACCAAAACAATTTTATTTAAAGATTGAATTTATGAAAATTAATAAAACAAATCAACAAGGTTTTACTTTAATCGAACTTATCGTTGTGGTCGCTATTATCGCAATTTTGGCAGCAGTGGTTTTTGTGGCACTTGATCCTGCTACCAGGTTTCAGGATGCAAGAGACGCTGTGCGCGACTCAGACGTAAATGAAGCATTAACGGCAGTAAAATTAGATCAAGTTGACAACGGAGGAACATATCTTGCTTCAATTGCTGGAATGACAGCAGGAGAAATTTACATGGCAGTGAATGGCGCTCTCATGGTAGCTGGTTGTGATGATAACAACGCAAGCTGTGATTCAAATGTTACAAGTGATACTCATTGTGTAAATGTGGCAGGTTTAATTTCTGAAGGTTATCTGCCAAGCATGCCAATAAGTCCAACCGGATCTATCACATGGGATGATGGTAATGCAGTAGGAGAAGAAGGTAGTGGATATACATTATCAAGATCAGCAACAGGGATTATTACAGTGCGTGCATGTGAGTCTGAGAACACAACCGAAATTTCCGCTGCAAGATAATTTTTATAAATTTAATTCAATATTATTATGAAAACACAAAAAACACTTGGGTTTACATTAGTTGAGCTCTTGGTGGTCATTGCCATCATTGCCATTTTGGCTCTTGTCGTTTTTGTTGCTTTAGACCCGGCAACACGTTTCCAGGACGCTCGAGATTCTGTTCGGGCAACTGCTGTTGAGGAAATGCTCAGCGCTGTTAAATTGGATCAAGTTGACAATGGGGGAACATACCTTGCATCAATTGCAGCAATGACCGCGGGTGAGACTTACATGGTGGTTAATGGTGCCCTAATGGTTGCTGGATGTGATGACAATAACGCAGCTTGTGACACAAATGTTACAGGCGACGCGCATTGTGTAAACATTGCAGGACTTCTTACTGAAGGGTATGTGGCTGAAATGCCAATTAGCCCTGCCGGTACTATCACATGGGATGATGGTAACGCAGTTGGAGAAGAGGGTAGTGGATATACAATGTCACGTGATGCAACCGGTGTTATAACTGTTCGCGCTTGCGAATCAGAGAACACTACGGAAATTTCCGTTGCACGATAAAAAAGTCAAAAAGGAAAAACACGGACCTTTATGCAATTATTGCAAAAGGATCCGTGTTGCTTTTTTATATGGTGGTTTTGAGATTTAATTGAAGAAATTGATCATTTGATGATTTATTTATTATGGCAAAACCAAAAGACAAATTAGAGGGTAAAGAGGTTAAAGAAGTCCGAGAGGTGAAAGATGTAAAAGAGGTAAAAAAGGGTGTTGATTCCAAAAAAATAAAGACAATCAATGTTCCTAAAAAAGCAGAGATTGAAGCAATGGTAACAAAGGCTGATTCCAAGAAAAAAGATGAAGGGGCTACTCGTCTTTTTGACAGCCTGTTTTTATTTGCACACAAAGCAAGAGCATCAGACATTCATTTTGAGCCGGGAAGAGCAGAGTGTCTTGTTAGATTGCGAATCGACGGAATCCTTCGGGATGAGTTTGTATTACCAGTGGCAGTGCACGCAAGACTAATCTCACTTTTAAAAATTCGAACTCACATGCGCACTGATGAGCATCGTGCGCCACAAGATGGAAGATATCAGTTTTCAACAAGTACAGGAGATGTTGATATCCGAGCATCAGTCATGCCGGTATCAGATGGTGAAAAAGCAGTGCTCAGGCTTCTTTCTGCAGAGTCTCACAAATTAACTCTTGAGCAACTTGGGTTTTCTGAAAAAGATCATGCCAGTGTTGAAAAAGCTGTTAAAAAACCTTGGGGCATGATTCTTGCAACAGGTCCCACAGGAAGCGGAAAGACCACGACCATTTATGCAATTTTAGAAATTTTGAATAAGCGCGGAGTAAACATTTCAACAATTGAGGATCCGGTTGAGTTTTACATTCCAGGAGTAAATCAAAGCCAGGTAGATCGTGCTGCAAAATTAACATTTGCTTCCGGGCTTCGTACAATTGTTCGTCAGGATCCGGACATTATGATGGTTGGAGAAATTCGTGATGAAGAAACCGCAAAAATTGCAGTGAACGCAGCTCTGACAGGCCACAAACTTCTTTCCACACTTCATACAAACAATGCCGCAACAACAATTCCACGACTTTTAGATATGAAAGTGGAGCCTTTTCTTCTTGCTTCAACACTTATCGTATCTGTGGCACAGCGTTTAATGCGACGGGTTTGTACTGACTGCTGGTCAAGTGTGAAAATGACCAAAAAGGAAGCAGCGGATATTTTAGAACCCGAAACCCTTGAGTCATTATTTGAAAAAAAATCAAGTGTTTCTGTTGCAAAAGTGAAAGGATGTAAATCGTGTGGGGAAACCGGTTATCATGGGCGGGTTGGAATTTTTGAGGTCTTGTCGGTAAACGAAGAAATTCAAAAACTTATTATCCAACGTGCAACAAGCGAAGAGATCAATGCAAAAGCAATTGAACAAGGTATGACCTCACTTGCTGAAGATGGAATAAAAAAAGTTCTTTCTCTTGAAACAACTCTCGAAGAGTATCTTCGGGTAATGCAAGAATAAATATGTTTAAGCATCTCAAATTACGAGCAAAGTTCCTTCTCGGTTTTCTCATAATCATTTTTCTAACAGGCGTTGCTGCGATTTATAGCATCACAACTGTTCAACAAGCAAATAGAAATTTTAGAGATTTTGATGAGTACACGCTTTCAAAAACAGATACTTTTGTTGATTTTAAGGATTTTCTTAACATGGCAATTATTAGCGCCTATGAAGATTCTTTTGATACAGAAGCTGAATTTCAAACCAGAGAATTATTAAATGAAGCAGAATTTTCTTTGGGGAAATATTTGGAGTTTTTAGGCCATGCCAACGGAGCTGATTCTTTTATTAATCATAGATTGCAAGTTGCATTTTCTGAGGTTGAAGATGAAATTGAGCAGCTTCTTGAATTGCACAATCAAGGGGCTGATCAGGAAGTTGTTCTCGAGCAAATGAAACAACTACGCATTGCAAAAACAAGAGCAATGAATTCTGTTCATGGCGAGGTTGACAAATTATTGGAACAGGAACGTGAATATGAAAGGCGTGCAAATAAGCAATTTTTAGCAAGAGCAACAAAAGTAACAGTTGGGATTTCAGTTATTATAATGCTTTTGATTGTTCTTGTTTCGCTATATCTTTCACGTTCACTGGCAGGCAGAATTCTAAAAGCCAGACAGCTTGCTCTTGATATTGCAAGTGGCCAATTGGGCAAAAAAGTGGTTGTTGATTCAAAAGACGAAATCGGGGATCTTGCACTGGCTTTGAATATAATGACCGATCGCTTAAAGGATTTTTATGAAAACATTGAGGGTATGGCACAGGAAAGAACAAAAGAATTGGAAGAAGCAAAAAAAGATCTTGAGAAAAAGGTAAAAGAGCGTACAAAAAAATTAGAGAAAAAATAAGATGGCAAACATAGAATCAAAACAAAAAATTTCTCTGGCAGGACTATGGAAACGAGTAAATGTAAGACTTTCTCACAAAGAACGTTTGATTTTTACTAAGTATCTATCGGTTCTGTTGCGTTCCGGATTGGCCATTGATGAAGCTGTTGAGGTTCTTGGTGCACAATCAAAAGGGCCGCTTAAGAAAATTATTGCTGATGTCTCAAAAACACTTGCACGAGGAGACACGCTTGCTGATGGGCTATCAATTCACCCACAAGTCTTTTCCCCTGTGTACATTAATTTGATCGGAGCCGGTGAAGCATCCGGAACCCTTCAAGAAAATCTTGAGCATCTTGTTCACCAATTGCAAAAGGATTATGATCTTCGTCAGAAAGTTCGGGGAGCAATGATTTATCCAATGATCATTGTTGCAAGTGCGGTTTTAATTAGCATAGGGATTGTTGTCTTTGTACTACCAAACATAACGGGAATTTTTGATGCATTAAGTATTGAATTACCTTTGCCAACAAAAATACTTTTGTTGATTGCTAATTTATTTGGAAACCACAGCCTTCTTGTTGTTCTGGGTCTTGGTGTTTTGATAATCCTTTTAGGGTTCATAAAAAGTTTCCCACCGTTAAAACCGTTTTTTCACCGTATTTTATTAGCTCTTCCTATTATCGGTGGAATTAGCCGCATGGTGAACTTAGCCAGACTAACGCGACTAATGGGCACAATGATAAAAAGTGGCATGTCAATTGATGACACACTTCCCTTGGGTAAAACAGTTCTTAAAAATGCTCAGTACAGAAAAATGATAACAAAGATGGAAAAAGAAATTGCTCAAGGAAATACAATGTCGTCTGTACTGGAACAGTATCCTTTTTTAATACCACCAATGGCAATGCGTATTATTTATGTTGGAGAACAATCAGGAACACTTGAAGAGATGATGCTTTATTTGGCTGATTTTTATGAACAAGAAGTTGATGAGCTAACACAAAATCTTTCAACAATTGTTGAGCCGTTTTTGTTGATTTTTATTGGTGTGCTGGTGGGAGGTCTTGCACTTTCAATACTTATGCCAATTTATCAGGTTGTGGGAAGTTTTTAATATGAGGCATGGATTTACAACTCTTGAGCTGCTTGTGGTAATGACCATAGTTTTAATTGTTTTTGGAATATCTTTTTTTGCAGTAACTCAGGTTCAGCGAGGGATATCACTTGAAACAGCAGACATTGCCGTGATCGATGTGCTTACAACTGCCAATCGTAGGGCCAGGGCTGGTGAGCAGCAATCTTCATGGGGAGTATATTTTCCATATAATGAGACCACACGCACAGCCAATGAGCTTCTTGTTTTTTCTGGAAATAGTTATGCTACAAGAGATGTGGCATTTGATATTTCATATCAAATGCCTGAGACAACTTTATTTGATTATATTGATTTAAGTGGTGCAGGATCATCTTCAGGAAATGATCACGAAATTGTATTCAGTGCGCTTTCCGGAGCAACATCGCAATACGGATATTTAATATTAAAAAGTCTTGAAGCAACACGGACCATTACTGTTACTGAGGAGGGGGTAGTAACTAGAGAATTTTAATGATTCCACAAGTCCACAATATGGAAAAAGGTTTTACAATGCTTGAGTCAATTCTGGCAATTGGGCTTGCAATAGCGTTTTTGGCCGGTTCGGTTTCTTTGGTTATTATTGCAAATCAGGGAAGTTCAGAAGCTCTTCAAAGACAGCGTGCTGTTTGGGCAGCTCAAGAAGGGCTTGCAGCATTGAGTACAATCGCGTGGGATGATTTGGTTGCCACAGAAACCGGTGATCTGACTTTTGCAGCAAATGAATGGTCGCTCTCGACTAATGGGCCAGAAGAATTAGAAAATGGGCTTTCTCGTAATGTAAAGGTTCAGGCGGTTGAAAGAGATGTTGATTGTGATGTATCAGAAGGTGGATCAACAGATATTGATAGTTACTTTTTAGAAAGTTCAGTTGGCTGGACAGACAATTTGGGCAAAGCACAAACAGTTACTTTTCGAAGTCTCCGTACTGATTGGGGTTTGCCAATGGGGGACTGTTTTGCTCCAGCTTCGGAATACGTAACTGTAAATACCGCTGGTGCTAATTGGCACGGTGGGAAACAGCTACGTGATATTTTTGTATCCAATTCTCACACTGAAAAGGAATTTGAGATCGATAAAATAACTTTTACTTGGGATAATCCAAATTTGATTGAGCAAGTATTTGTTGATAGTGATAAATTCTGGGCTCGTAATGGACCGGGAACCCCAGCAGGACGTCAACCTTCAGGGACATTACTTGATGGAGAAGATGAGGATATTGAGGATGAAGAAACTTTTAAAATTCATAAAGTTCAGTTTACAGAGGATATGACTGGAACAACAATTACAATCAAGATTGATTTTACAGATGGCTCAAGTATTACAACCGATCCATTTATACCGGGATAATTTGTTATGAAGCAAATTCGTACAAAACAAGCAAGACGAGGATTTACTCTTATTGAGACCATTATTTATATTGGGCTTCTTGCGATTATACTTCCAATGCTTTCTTTGTCGCTTCTACGTTTGAATGAACAATTTAATCTTATTGATCCCAGAACAAGAATGGAGCAAAAAGCTTCTCTTGTTCTTTCAGAACTTACAAACGAACTTACAAACGCTGAGTCAATTGATATAACAAATTCAACATTTGGAACTGATACAAGCGTGCTTGTGTTTAAGGATGACAATTCACAAACGATTATTTTGGACACTGAAGAGTTCACAGAAGATTTTTCTGAGGTTGAACAAACAGTCAGGCGTCTTAGAATTCAACGAGGTGTTGATCCCGCTGTTTTATTAAGTGACAAAGATATGACGGTAGATAAGTGGAATATTCAGGCAGTGAGAAATTCCTCAGGCACATTAACAGGTCTTCGAATTAATCTTGAGTTTGATATGTTGGATGAAACAGGTGTTTATCAAAGTGCTTCTTTTGATGCAACAACAACAATTGCTCTTCAGTCTCGTACAACAGAACTATGAGCATGAAACAATCATTAATTACAAACCAAAAAGGTGCTGTTCTGTTTTTTACAGTCCTGATTCTCGCAACCGCATCTTTTGCTGCTCTTCTTGCGCTTTCAAGAGGCAGTATTGATTCATTTGTAGACTCATATACACACGAACGTTCAATTGTGACAAAACAAAATCTTATGGGCTGTATGGATGAGCTGCTTATCAATTTTACTCTTGAGGAAGATTATTTAACCAACAGTATTGATATTTTAGAAGCTCAGTGCAATGTCACAATCACAACTCCCGGAGCTGGCCAGAGAGTTGCCGTAATCACACTCACAGAAGAAAACCTCACCCGCGGCATACGAGTTGAGTTTACTGTCGAACCGGTTGTAGTAACTCGGGTTATTGAGTCATATAATTAATTTTTTCTAGAGTCTTGTAGATTTTCAAGATCAATATATACTAAAGATGTATGGCAAATGAAAATACAACAACAGATGAAATCATGGATTTCCTTCAAGACAACATGGTTGTTAAAGGAGAATTTAATGAGTTTAGGGAAGAAGTAAACGAACGGTTTGAAAAAGTAGGAAGGGATATGAGAACACAGAAGTTAGAAATCCTTGATGCCATTGACGATAAGCTTGCTTACTTAAAAGGCGATCTTGTTATTATGATGCGCAAAGAAGACAAGAAAGTGACTGAATTGATCAGGGTTCTAGCTCAGAAAGATATGTTAAGTCCGGAAGAGACAGCAAGATTGCTCGAGATTCAGCCGTTTCCTCAGTCGTCGGTTTAAATGATTTGGATATTGTAAAAAACACATCCTTGTTGGGGTGTGTTTTCTGATTGAAATAAATAGAAGACCAGCGGTACTTTTCGATTGCTCGAATTCCCCGCTGGTATCGTTTGTGGTTCACTTTTCATTCGCCGCCAACACCCCGAAGATGATGCGCACCATGGCGGTGAAGGAAAAGAAGAAAACAATCATGGCAACCATCAGATGCCAGTCGTGTTTTTCTCCTCCGTTCAGGTAGACGAGCAGGTTTGCAGTCAGCCACGGCGGGAGAAGCCCCACAGCAAACGCAACAGGAATCAGCCAGACGCGTTTGTTTTTCATTTTTCTCCTTTTTTGTTGATACTAGTAACCAGACCGCCACGCGCTAAAGTATCCGGCGCAGATACCGACAATCACCGCAAAGACCAAATAGCCAATAACGATGGCCGAGATGTACACGACGCGTCTGAAGCGCGCAACTTTTTCGTCAACGAGTTTGGTTTCCACCGTCTTCTCCTTTGTTGTCACCATCTAGGAGGTATATCATGTGACTCACAGCCATGCTTGCAACACCCACCCTCAGAAGTACGACGAATACAGTCGGCGAATCAATGAGAAGACCGACAAACAGGGTGCCGAAAAAGACAGTAGCACCAAAGCACAAGAGAACTTGGCTGATTTTTTTTCATTCCCTTCCCTCCTTTTTAGTTCGCCAACATCGCAAGCATTGCACCACCGCTAGTTACGATTGCTGCCACAAGCGTGCGTGCCCGGAGCAGGAACCAGAAGTCCCGCTCGTCACGGTCTGCCAATGTTCGTTGAATCCGTTCGTTCTTGACGCGGACGACGACATGGGCAACGAATGTCATCATAGCGAGCCAGAACAGGGCGTTCATCGCGAACATTCTCATTTCTGGTGTAGGTGTCATGGATGTAACCTTCTTGTTGTAAGTGGTTGTGTCGATTACACCTTTACTTAATTGTAAAGAACACAGTATGATTACATGTTTCATAATTATTGTTAATAATATTTACTAAATAAGGCTTTGTTTTTAGCTAACTTGACAACAATATCAATACATGCTTTACTGCCTGTAAATAATTTCTACAACAAAAAGCTGTGTTGCAAGAGTTCATAAACAACTTTTATCTAAATGAAAAAGAAGCCAAAGTTTATTTGGCCACTTTGGAATTAGGCAGAAGCAGAGTCAGCAGAATCGCTAAAAAAGCAGGTTTAAATCGTATTACTGCCTATGAAGTACTCAAACGACTTACGGAAATGGGAATTGCTCAAAGTGCGATGTACAGCGGCATACAAACCTTTACAGTCGTGTCGCCGGAGATACTTGTAGAGAAAATGGAAAGCAGGCTCGCGGTTGCAAAGAACGTTTTGCCAGAACTTTCTTTACTCGCCGCGTCAAAAGCGCATAAACCCGCGATCATGTTTTACGAAGGTGCAGAAGGTATTCGAAGCATCTATGAAGACTCACTCACCTGCAAAGAAAAAATCATTTTGAATGTAGCGCACCCACAAAATCTACTCAAAACGATCGGCAAAGATTTTTTTGCGCAATATGTGAAAAAACGAGTGAGACGCAATATCCAAGTGAACGTATTGCTACCTGATACTCCAGAAAACAAAAAATTCAAGCGGGAAGTGAAGTCAGCCATGCGGCAAATAAAATTTTTTGATAACAAAAAATATCTATTACCAAACGAGATATTGATTTATGATAACAGAATCGCACTCCTCTCTTTTTCTGCGCTTATTGGCGTTGTTGTTGAAGACAAAGACATTGCACAATCAATGAAGTCATTGTGGCAAATGGTTTGGAACCATATTGGTTGACGATTTCCAAAATTCACGGTAAAACAGTATTTTTTTTGGTCTCTGGCTCCTATATGATAAAATTAGAATACCTATGAAAAAAACCGTAATTGAAAGAAAGCAGGAGAAAATATTGAGCAGGTCAGCGCGTCGTGAGCATGTTCAGGATTTAATTAAAATGACGCCAACTGGAAAGGGGGATAATCTTTTAGGAAATCTACTTGATCAACTTTTGTTATTTGCTCATCAGTCCAGGGCTTCGGATATTCATTTTGAACCTATTCGAGAAAAGGGGATTATTCGAAATCGGATAGATGGTTTTTTACAAGATGAGTTCGAGCTTGATCTATCTTTGCATCACAGATTAATATCTCTTATCAAAGTGCACGGACGTCTTCGTACAGACGAGCACCGTGTTGCACAAGATGGGCGTCTTTGGTTTGAAACACCTTCTGGAAATGTTGATGTTAGAATATCTTTGATCCCTGTTGAAGACGGAGAAAGATGTGTTTTAAGATTGCTTTCAAGTGAATCAAAAAGTTTTGGTCTTTCTTCTTTGGGATTGGTTGATTCAGATCTGGCTCGGATAAAACAATCCATTGATCAGCCATGGGGAATGATACTGACAACCGGGCCAACTGGTTGTGGAAAGACAACAACAATATATTCCTTATTGCAACTTTTAAATTCAAGGCAGTTTAATATTGCCACTGTTGAAAATCCGGTAGAGTATTACATTTCCGGAATAAACCAGAGCCAGGTTGATCTAAACGCAGGATTCTCTTTTGCCGATGGGCTAAGGGCAATAATGCGACAAGATCCTGATATAATAATGGTTGGAGAGATTCGAGATATTGAAACAGCAAAAATTGCAGTAAATGCAGCCCTTACAGGACACAGGATGTTTTCAACGCTTCATACAAACAATGCGTCTGCAGCAATTCCAAGACTTTTGGATCGAGGTGTTGAACCTTTTCTTGTTGCATCAACATTGATTTGCGCTGTTGGCCAACGTCTCTTACGCAAGGTGTGTTCGGATTGTTGGTCAAGTAAACCGTTTCAAAAAGAAAAAGCAGAAAAGATTTTTACTCAAAGTGCAATAAAAACAATGTTTGGGAAACAGCAAACAATCGCGGTTGCTCAAGCGGTTGGATGTCCAAATTGTAACAACACAGGGTACAAGGGAAGGGTTGGGATGTTTGAGGTGCTAATGGTTTCGCCACAGATTCAAGATTTAATAATTTCACGCGCATCATCTAAACAGATTCAAGATCAAGCGATTAAAGAAGGCATGACTACTATGTATGAAGATGCAGTGAGAAAGGTTCTGTCTCTTGAAACTTCAATTGAAGAATTTGTTAGGGTTATGTATATATGAAAAAATTTGACTTCTTTCACAGCCTTAGTATTCAGTACAAAATTTTAATTGGATTTCTTGCGATTTTATTGATTACAAATGTAATTGGGATATTATCGTCATTTTCAATACAAAAACCAGAAGGTGACTTATTGGTTTTTAGTGAAAGTACTTTGCAAAAAATGAATACATTTCCCAGGTATAAAGATTCATTAAACGCGGCGGTTATTTCATCTTTGGAAGTGGTGAATAAAGCAGAAAAAAAGGAGCAGGCTCTTGACCAGATTGCAAAGGCGCAGCAGCACATGTATTTCTTTACAAGCAAACTTAAGGACACTGACAACAATTTAACTGAAAGAATTGTTGAGTCGTTTACGGCTCTGAGTAATGAGTTAACAGAATTGGTTGAGTTGGCAGATCCGGATGGATATAGAAACGAACGCGCAGTATCAGCACAAGTCAAAGCTGCGCAGTTAGCTTATGCAAACACCCAAAGGATCAACCTGGATATTGTTGATAGAAATATTGCTCAAGAACAAAAGTTGTCACAGCTCTTTAATGAACAAGATCTTTCAAGAACTTCAAATGTTAATTGGTTGCTGCTAACACTTTTATTGGTTTTATTGGTTGGTCTTTCGTTGATTCTAACCGAAGTAATTTCCAAGCCAATTAACAGAATTCGTGTTGCAGTTGAAGAAATGGCAAAAGGTAATTTTACAGAAGCCATTGAGTTGTCATCAAAAGATGAGATTGGTGAACTTGCAAGTTCATTTAAGCTGATGCGGGAGCAGATGCGGGTTTCACGTGATAATCTAGAACACAAAGTAAAAGAGAGAACAAAAGAACTTGAAAACGCAATGACAGATCTTGAGCAAAAAGTTAAGGATCGAACGCGTGTGCTTGAGGAAGCATTGCAGAATTCGCAGAAAAGGAAGTAAGCAGGGCTTGCTAAATAAGGTTTTTTTTGTTATCTTTAGGCGGCATTGTGGGCATGTAGCTCAGGTGGTTAGAGCGCATCCCTGATAAGGATGAGGTCGGAGGTTCGAGTCCTCCCATGCCCACCACAATTGCCGAGGTAGCTCAGTGGTAGAGCAGTGGACTGAAAATCCACGTGTCGAGAGTTCAATTCTCTCCCTCGGCACCATGAAAAAGCAGTCACTTAATTGTGGCTATTTTTTCATGAATAAAAACAAGCAACCAAAAACAGCCGGTTTAAAACGGCTGTTTTTCATTTGTCTACTTTGTGATTGCAATGTTACTCCGAATATTTATCCGGCCTGAAGGCCGGATTCTGATTAATCTGAAAGACTAATCTCGACCTAAGACTATGTACCCAACTTTCGTTGAGCAAATATCCCTAGAAAGGAGGTGATCCACCCACAGCTTCCGCTACGGGTGCCTTGTTACGACTTCATCCCTATCATCAGTCCCACCTTCCGCCGCCCTACGGCGACGTTCGGGTGTTACCAACTCTCTTGATGTGACGGGCGGTGAGTACAAGACCCGAGAACGTATTCACGGCGGCGTGGCTGATCCGCCGTTACTAGCGATTCCGGCTTCATGAGGTCGAGTTGCAGACCTCAATCCGAACTGGGACCGGCTTTAAGGGATTAGCTCCACCTTACGGTTTGGCAACCCGTTGTACCGGCCATTGTAGCGCGCGTGTCGCCCTGGACGTAAGGGCCATGCTGATTTGACGTCGTCCTCACCTTCCTCCCTCTTGCGAGGGCAGTCTCCTGTGACACATATAACACAGGACAAGGGTTGCGCTCGTTACCCCACTTAAGGGAACAGCTCACGCCACGAGCTGACGACAACCATGCAGCACCTTCACAGCACCCTCGAAGGATTCCTCCCTTTCGGGAGGGTTGCAGCTGTGATTTAAGCCCAGGTAAGGTTCCTCGCTTAATATCGAATTAAACCGCACGCTCCACCGCTTGTGCGGGTCCCCGTCTATTCCTTTAGGTTTTAAGCTTGCGCTCGTACTGCCCAGGCGGAGTGCTTAACGCGTTAGCTTGGTTGAACGGCACTGGGAGGGTCGATACTCCCAATACCTAGCACTCATCGTTTACGGCGTGGACTACAGGGGTATCTAATCCCTTTCGCTACCCACGCTTTCGTCCCTCAGCGTCAGAACTGTTCCAGCAGATTGCCTTCGCCTTTGGTGTTCTTGCTGATATTAACGCATTTTACCGCTACACCAGCAATTCCATCTGCCTCTCCCAGTCTCTAGTTTTGCAGTATCGCACGCAGCCACCAGGTTGAGCCTGATGATTTAACATACGACTTACAAAACCGCCTGCGGACCCTTTACGCCCAATAAATCCGGATAACGCTTGGGGCTCACGTATTACCGCTGCTGCTGGCACGTGATTAGCAGCCCCTTATTCATAAAGTACCGTCATTTGTTCGTCCCTTATAAAAGGTGTTTACGACCCGAAGGCCTTCATCCACCACGCGGCATTGCTCCGTCACACTTTCGTGCATTGCGGAAGATTCTTGACTGCAGCCACCCGTAGGTGTCTGGGCCGTGTCTCAGTCCCAGTGAGCCGGGCCACGCTCTCACGCCCGGTATCCGTCATAGCCTTGGTGAGCTTTTACCTCACCAACAAGCTGATAGAACATAGGCCCCTCTCGAACCGATAAATCTTTAAATGGGAATGACCGAAGTCCCCCCATTATCATCGTGTATTAGACCGACTTTCGTCGGTTTATTCACGAGTTCGAGGTAGGTTACCAATGTGTTACTCTCCCGTTTGCCACTGTTCATTCTTTCCGAAGAAAGGTGAATCGTTCGACTTGCATGCCTTAGACATGCCGCCAGCGTTCATCCTGAGCCAGGATCAAACTCTCAGTAAAAACTTTGATTTTTGAATCAAGCTCTGTCACCCTCTAAGCATTTTGCAAAGAGGGGTTGTAACCCGCCGTCGCTCCTTTGGAGCTATGGCGGATAAAGGAATAACGTTGCAATCACACAATAGACAATTGTTTCATGTGTAATTGTTTGTAATAGACAGCCAATTGCTTTGGTTGAGCAAATGGCTTGGAATGGTATTTGGTTGTAATGATCAAGCGCCTGATTTTACAGCTCATTTTAAAACTCACTTGAGCGGATGCTCATAGTGAGTCGCTGAGCTAAGCCAAATTGTGAAACCATCAGGTGGCAGCATTTTAGGAAATTATGGAAAACCTGTCAAGCCCCTTTGGGGAGTAGTTGTGGGAGGATTGACATAAGGGTCAAAATCAGGTATACTAAGCACCGTTAGTCACTGTATGTCCGGCACGCAACCATGCTTGTATAGGTCGACGGGCGAAAAGACAGTGACCACATTTAGTAGCGATAACAACTGATGTAATAGTTATGGCAGACCAAGAAATGGACCAAGCGTTTGTTGAATACATTGTCAGAGGCATTGTCAATCATCCGGATGATGTTAGGACAGAACGTATTGTTGACGAGCGTGGCGTTCTCATCACTCTTCATATCAATCCAGAAGACATGGGATACGTTATTGGTCGACAGGGTCAGACAGCTCGTGCTATTCGAACTTTGCTCAAGATTGTTGGTGCAAAAGCAAATGCTCGCGTTAACCTCAAGATCTATGAGCCAGAAGGTTCACGACGTTCGTTTGAACGACGTGAAGATTCTCGCGAGGAACCTTGTGAAAGTTCAACTGTAGATGAGGCGTCTGTAGACGATCTGGGAATCTAAACTAGATCAAAGAAAAAAAATCAGCTATGCTAGTCATAGTTGATTTTTTTATGAAAAACAAAAAACTACAATTTGACGTGATAACTATCTTTCCCAAAATGATTGATTCTTATGTTTCTGAGTCGATTCTTGGCCGTGCTCAGAAAAAGAAGTTGATTAAAGTTAAGGCTCACAACTTACGTGATTTTACTTCAGACAAACATAAAACAGTTGATGACACACCTTATGGTGGCGGGCCTGGCATGTTGATGAAAGTCGAGCCTTTTGATAAAGCAATTAGAAAAATTAGAAGTTCCCCCCTTTTCAAGGGGGGATCAAGGGGGGTTAGCAGTAGGAAAAAAACTCGAGTCATTATCACTTCGGCTTCTGGAAAAACATTCACTCAAAAAGATGCAAAGCGTCTTGCCAAATATGACCAGCTAATTTTTCTTTGCGGCAGATACGAAGGAGTTGATCATCGTGTTGAAGAGAATCTTGCTGATGAGTCATTATCAATTGGGGAGTATGTGCTAACAGGAGGGGAATTGCCAGCGCTTGTTATGATTGATGCAATTTCAAGAATGGCGCCAGGTGTTTTAGGTTCAAAAGCTTCGCTTGAAACAGAGTCACATTCAAAAGAAGGCTTGCTTGAATATCCTCAATTTACCAAACCGGAAGTTTACAAAAAAATGAAAGTTCCAGAAGTGTTGCTTAGCGGACACCATAAAGAGATTGAGAATTGGAAGCGCAAGCACGAGCATAATAAATAATATGTTTGCAACTAGATTTCAAAAATTCGCTTATAAATATTTTGCAAAGCCATTCTTTTTTAAGCTTGATCCAGAGCAAGTTCATGACCGCATTTGCCGTCTTGGACAAAAACTAGGCGATTCGTCTATTTGCCGCGCAGTAACAAAATGGCTTTTTGCTTTTGAGCATCCAATGCTAGAGCAGAAGATTCTTAACATCTCATTTAGGAATCCTGTTGGGCTTACTGCCGGGTTTGATAAGAATGCAGAGATGACTCAGATCATGCCATCGGTTGGATTTGGTTTTGAAATAGTTGGTTCAATTTCAGGTATGCCTTGTAAAGGCAATCCAGCTCCAAGACTTTGGAGACTTCCAAAATCAAAAGGTCTGGTTGTTTATTATGGATTGAAAAATGATGGTGCAGAAGTTATTGCTTCAAGATTACAAAAAAAGTCTTTTAAGATTCCTTTAGGCATCAGTGTTGTAAAAGCAAACTCAAAGGAGGTTGTTAGTGTGGAGGCTGGAATTGAGGATTACAAAAAAGCAATGAACACAATGAAAGATGTTGGGGATTTTTTTGTAATAAATATCAGTTGCCCAAACGTATTTGGCGGGGAACCATTTGGAGATCCTGATCGGTTAGACGCGCTTTTAACTGAGCTTGATCAAATAGAAACTTCAAAACCAATCTTTCTAAAAATCGCTGTTGATATTTCGCCAAGTGAACTTGATGGGTTGGTTGAGGTTGCTGGTAGGCATCGTGTGCATGGTTTTATAATTTCAAATCTTACAAAGAAAAAGGATCGTTCAACAATCGATCAATCAGAGTTGTCAGAAGAACAAAAGGGTGGAATTAGCGGTCGACCTACATTTAAACCATCGAATAAACTTATTTCACATTTATATAAAACCACAGGGGATCGTTATGTAATTATTGGCGTAGGAGGAATTTTTTCAGCAGAGGATGCGTATGAGAAAATTATTCGCGGCGCGTCTTTGGTTCAACTTGCAACTGGAATGATTTTTAATGGACCCCAGTTGATTGGAGAGATTAATAAAGGTCTTGTGAGACTTTTGAAAAAAGATGGATTTGATTCCGTATCTGATGCAGTTGGGTCAAAATTTTTATAAAAAGAAAAGCCGTGATCGAGTTAGATCACGGCATAGGGGTCAGAGGTCTCGATCAGAGTGAAGGTGATCGCGGTTGGATTGAAGACGAGCAAGCCAGCCTCCAGATCAATACGGAAAACCTCGATGACTTCAACGTTGGCTTCGGTGAGACCGGTTCGAGCTTTCTCTTTATCAGAGAGTTTGCGAATCACGCCGACTGTGTCACCTACTCGTAGCAGGGCGTTGAGGTGGTTGGTGAGCGCAAGAATAGCATCACGCCTGGGATCGACGTTCATGATAGACCTCCGTTAGTATCCGCTCACGAGAAGTTTATGAGCGGGTAGAAAGGGGCGAGCTAAGCAGCAGCTCGCCTACGGTTGAGTTGGGCAAATGCTTTTGCCCAGTTTTTGAGCGAAACGTACTTTGGGTCGTAACCGCCCGAGCAGTTTGCGTATGCTCCACCTCCAGGATAGGGAAGGTGCTCTGTCATCAGGACTGATCGACGAGCTTCTTCATCCTCGCCAATCTGTTGACAGATGATCATTCCATTCATGTACCGATCAATCCCCATGAGCTGACCGGCCGTGTACAGAACGATCCTGCGAACGTTGCGGCGGTAGGCTGTTCCCGCGAGCATTATTCCGCACGGAGAGTTGTTGTCAGAGTCTGGCCTCTCCTTGATCCAGGGATCAACCATGATCGCTTCGATTGCCTCATCCGTGTCCGCTTTGGATCGGACGTATGCAACCGCTTCTGTGTAGTTGTCAAAGACGACCACGTCATGCTCAGGCATTTGTTCTTGTGCTGCCTGGAGTTGGCGCGGATTGCAATCAACCACGAGAATGCGCATGAGTCCTCCTATTAAAAAAAGCGTCTTCCAACAGAAAAGACGCACTGAACCAACCGGAATAGAATACGTCTCACAAACAAAAACGATCGCTTGCGCGACGTATTCAGGTTTCCGTTCGCATCTTTCCCAAATGGGTTTGGATTTCGCACCTTATCTTTTCAGACAGGTTGCGGGCAGTTCATAGGGCCAATTCCCTCACTGCACTCTGAATACGTTTTCTTTAATTGTATTTAAAAAATAACAGGGATCAACTTTTTTGTCAATCCCTGAAATTTATTCTTTTGTTTCTTCTTTTTTTGGTTCCTCTTCTTTTGCTTCCTTAGCAGGTGCTTCAGCCTTTGGTTCCTCTGCTGGCTTTTCTTCTTCAACCTCTTTTACCTCTTCGACTTCTTTAACCTCTTTACCCGTCTTTTCTTTCTCTTCCATCTTGGTCTTACGTTTCTTGCTAATGTGCGTAGCTGTTCGTTTCTTTCCCTCAATAACTTTTTCATCTACAAGCAAATTCCATAGCGTGTCAGTTGCTTCAGCGCCTTGGCCAAGCCAGTATTTGATTCGATCCGCTTTGACAACTAGTTCTCGGGGTTCCTTGCGAGGATTGTAATGCCCCAAAATTTCAAGAGAATTTGCCCATGGGTCGCGGTGTTTTGGCATAACCACGATTCGATAGATAGGGGCTTTCTTTTTTCCAACTCTTGATAATCTAATTGATAGCATAATTTGATATTATTTTGTCATTTTGAGCAGTTGACGATGTTCGGATAATAATGGATTAAAACAAAAAAGTCAATATACGTTTTTGTGTTTTGACAAGACAAGATATTTAGCTAACTTTAGTCAAATAACTGTCCGTAGCTCTTGACAAACTTGCCAAAATGTGATATAGTAATGCGCGTAAAGGTAAAACAGACCTTAAAACTAAAACGTTTGGGGAGAGAGACCTAAATCGTTCCGCTTACTTAAAAGTAAGCGATTATCTGGTATTTCCAGATAAAAAGCCGATTATTGGGTATTTCTTCCGGAAATGCCTAGTAGTCGGCTTTTTCGTTGATTGAGCAATGAAAGTTTCTGATAATCAGTTTCAGTGATTTTCACCGCTCAACCAACGGCACCAAAGGAGCCAACACCATGCGGACCTTCAAGCTTCTGGCACTCGGTTACATCGCGATTCTCGTGACCGTGGGCCTGACCCACGAGTACGAGAACACGGCCGCCGCCGCTCCCGCCGCGACCACGGACACCGACCTGTCCGGGTCGGTCATGGCGAGCCTGGTCCTGCACCAGGCCGCAACGAACGGAGTCGGGCCCGTCATGCTCGCCATCGCCACTCCCTCCGTCACCGCCCTGACCGTCGACTCGGAGCCTCACGACGCGCACATCGCCGCGTACTACGAGCAGGCCGAGGACCACGACGCGCACGTGCGGGAGTACTACTCCCAGAACAGCGCCAGCGCCGACGCCGAGGAGACCGACGCCGAGGTCATGACCTTCACCGTGGCCGAGGTCGAGCTCGGGTCCGACCTCCACGGAGAGGGCGAGATCGAGGTCGTCGACCTCGACGAGGTCTCGGGTTCGGAGATTCCGGGCTTCGAGATGGTCGTGGGGGAGACCGAGCAGGTCGAGCTCACCGAGGACGACTTCGCGCCCGAGCTGAGCGCCACCGTGGTTGCCTCGGTCAGGCCCGGTCTGGAGCAGGTCACCTTCTCGGAGACCCGCGCCTCGGAGCTGCTCGGCTGGCAGTAACGACTCGGGCAATTCTGCCCACTCGGGCCGGTCCACTCTGGATCGGCCCGCTCACCTGAGACTTTGAACAAAGTTCGAAGCATCAGGTGAGGCTCAACCCGTACTGCATCAGGCAGATTAGAGAGAGGCACCATGGATTTCGAAGGGAATTGCGACAAGTGCGGCCAGCCCGTGGCCGCTGGCAACAACCTGCTGATCGTGGGATTGGTTGCCAAGAGAATCACCAACCACGGAGTCGACTACGACCCGGCAGACTGTGACGTGTGGGACCTCACCGTAGGGTTGTCCCATCAGTCGCGCCACTTCCTCCCGACCGAGGAGGGGTGCGAGGGGTCGCCGAGCCGGGCTCAGTACATCGAGGGACAGCCGCGCGACATGCGAGGGTTCTCCTACGACCCCGACAAGGAGGCGCTGTTCCGCGCCGCTTACGCACGGGTCAAGAGCGGTCAGCCCTACTAAAAAAGCAACCGCGTTCGAGCGCGGTAATCGAGCCGTGCTCGAACCCACCTCAGGTCAAGTTATGCTTCTTGGCCACCCCACCTGAGACTTTGAACAAAGTTCGAAGCATCAGGTGAGGCAACCATAAGAGCGAGAAGATGGAATTCATCGTAATCCTCGCAGTGTCGAGTCTGGCCTGTGCCCTCGGTCTTCGGCTGATCAAACCTGAGCATCGACATCCCATCCACCCCGAGGTCACGGTTTCGTTCGATACGGATGGAAACGCGGTCTTCACACCCAAGCAGTAGGAGGTCAGATGACCTTTTTCAAGAACCTGTTCGATTCGATCCGTGCATTCTGCACCGGCGAGGTTCGGACGATCTCGGTGGCATTGCTGCCGTTCGAGACCACCACCAACGACGACCGGCTCATCTGGCTGCCGGTTCCGAAGAGGAGGAAGTAGTGCCGATCGAGCTCGTGTTCACGGTTCTGGGTGCGTCGGCTGTGGTGGTGTTCTGCACCCTCGCCGCCGCGCGTCTCCTCAACTGGTAGTACAATGGGAACGTACTACTCACAACAACCTGCCGGACTTCCCATCCGGCTTTCACCTGAGAGTTTAAATCAGGTAGCCCAAGGCTTTAGCCTTGGCGAAAACCGACACTAAAGTGTCGGGCTACCAACAAGTTGAACTTTCAGGTGAGGAATCAACCACAGCCGGCCACGTCCCGCAACACGACGGAGGCGGCTGTACAACTGCAAAGGGAGAAGTTTGATGCGAGGCAGAAAAAGGAAGCGCTAGAAACTTATTATCCGTCTAGCGTGGATCTGACCTGTAAAAAGGGTAGGGATGATAAACGTACCATGCGTAGGTAGGTAGCAGAGAGTGGGGAACGGAAAATCGTCATGACTGAGCAGAAGCTCTACGGCGGTGGAACAAGTACGAAGCGAGGCTGCAACCTATCTCCCTTTTCATCACGTCCCGGCGGCCTTCTGATGTGGTCGCCCGGAAACGCGTGATAAGGACGTAAAGCATGGGAGACAATGAATCGCCAACGTCTCAAACCCGCGTTCGCGGGAGTGGTGAGCTGGTAATGCACTGGAGAACAGTGGGGATGTCGTTTTAGGGGAAGCGCACGGAAAAATCACTTGATCGTGCGTGGATCATACCAAGGTGGTCGGTGTAGCATGCGAGCTTGAGTGCAGAGAGTTAGGAAAGGGCTTGCCTTAGTACGAAGCAAGGCTGCAAGGTCACGGAGACCGCGGGTCCGATGAGGGTCCGTATCAAGCTCATTGAAGTGTATCAGTACCCATTCTGAGCATTTCAAGACATCGTAAGGGTCGCGCTAGAGCATGCAAGGCCAAAGTTCGTTGAATCCTTTGAGGATCGAAGCACTCCGAATTGAGATCAAAGAGTGCAGCGATCCAATACGAACAACCGGGGTTTTTGTGGATTCCCTCGGCCCGCAAGGGATATAAAGAACACTCCTGCCGTGGAGGTCAATAGGCAACTCGGCACGTCGCTCGCGAGCGACGTGCTCGGCGGCGGGGATCCAACTCAGATCCTCGCCGCCATTCACCCGAGTTCTCGAGCTTGCTCGAGTATTCAGGTGAGGCAATCCGACAAGGAGGTCTACGTGAGACGAGTCATTAGTGGGTTTTTTGCTCTTCTGGCGATAGCATGCATGGTCTTCGGAGGAGTTTTCCTCTGGGGGATGTGCATCGCCTACGGGCCAGCAGCAGACGCTGCGGTCGGGCCAGGCGAGCCTGGTCTTCTCCAGTGGGGGATCCTCTTCGGTCTTCTTGGTGGAATGGGCCTGTCCGGCTTCCTGAGCTGGCTGATCCACCCCGACACCTGATGCCCTCCAACAAGAAGACAACCAAGCCGGAGTGTGCGAGCAAGAGTTCTCCTCTCCGGTACTAATGGTGACGAAGACGTTGTTACCATTATCCCACAAAGCTCTAAGCTGTGTGGGATCTTCAAATGATTTCTTGAGCAATCTCGAGATATCAGGTGAGGTAAGATTAGTGGATCACGTCAAGGAGCAGCGTAAAATGGAGACCCTCAAGCTGATGATTCGTGTCATGATCTTGGTCGCGATCGGAGTAGTTTCGTTCCTGCACCTTGTGCACTCTGTGAGTGTGCCGGGAACGATCGCGATGTACGCCTCCTACGACATCGTGGTCGACGTGCCCAACACATTCCACTTCGTGTTCTGGTGGTGGGGTTCGATGGCTGCCCTGATCCTGGGTTCGATCCTGATCACGGGCCAGGAAGAGTACTTCCACAACATGCCTCGAAGCTACAGGATCTTCTTCAAGGTCGTGTTCTGGACAAACCTGGTCGCGTTTGCGGTCAACACTGGACAGTTCGTGATCGCGGCAGAGCAGTGGATTCCGTATCCGCTGAGCTCCTTCGCGACCAGGATGAACATCTTCAGGCAGCTTTTCATGGGCTGGGCAAGTTTGATCCTTGGCTTCGCGGCCCTTCTGGCCACGATCAAGCCAAGGATCAGCCTGGCAGAACCCTGTGCGGTCGTGCTCGACCTGTTCGAGTGCCTCGAGGAGTAGCCAGCTCCGCGGTTCGCGTTCTGGATCTGTAGTACAACGGGAACGTACTACTCACAACAACTCGCCGGACTTCCCACCCGGCTCTCACCTGAGATCTTGAGCAAGACTCGAGGCATCAGGTGAGGACGTAAAGTGCCTGGCGGCACCACGTCCCAAGGGGAACATCTTGTTCCATAAATTGGGCATCCTCTGCCTGTCGGTTTGTACACCACAAAAAGAGGAAAGGAGAGATACGTGAACAAGCGTCTTATCGTGCTCGCAATGAGCACTCTCGTCATCGTCAGCCTCTGCTTCGCGTGGAGCATGCTGAACCTCATCTACACCGGAGAGTTCTTCTTCGTGGAGGACGGCAGCATCTACCGGAGCCTGTCGAACCCGTCGATGGGGCTCGTGCTGATGATTCTCCTCACCATCGTCGGGCGTGCCGACAAGGAGAAGTTCGGGTACAGGGCACGAGACCGACTCTACCTGGCTCAGGGGCTGAGCACGTGGCTGGTGTTCGCTACCATGGCGTTCGGCTCTGGTCTGTTGTGTTGGCTGACCCAGTTCCACCGGCTGAACACCACGAACGTGTTCGTGGAACAGTTCGCGGTGTGGGGCGTCCTGATCACACTGGGTCTGTCCTACTGCCTCTACCGCTTCAAGCCGGTTTGGCCGCAAGGTCTGACCTGGACGGTAATCACCGAGCGGTAGGAGAGCAACAACAACATCGAACCGGAGTGTGCGAGCAAAAGCCTCCTCTCCGGTACGAACAGTGACGAAGACGTCGTCACTCTTATCCCACAAAGCTCTAAGCTATGTGGGATCCTCAGACGAGTTCTTGATTAGTCAAGTATTCATCTGAGGGTAATTCTGCCCAGACAACACGGAGGGGAAAAGAGAAATGGAACCGAAATACGAGATCGTGCTCACAACGCTTTTCGTCTGGGGCGGAAGCCTGTTGCTGTTCTTGCTCTACCGGCTCTGGCCGCACCTGATCAGTGCCTTTCTGATCATCTACTCGGTCTTCTTGAAGGGGGCTGGAGCTGGACTGGTCTTTCTCGCGGTCGTCGGGATCATGCTCTCAGAACTGTCCTTCGCGGGCAACAAAACTCAAATCAACCCAGACTTCTACTGGGTTATCGGGGCGAGTCTGCTCACATTCTTGCTGGCAGCTCTGGAGTCCTACCTGGTTATCAGGATCAACCGTAGGTCCGAGAAGCACAACAGGCTTTGGGACGTGCGATAAGGAGGTCCTTGTGAGAAGGATGCTGTTCATCATTCTGGTCGCCCTGGCGATCGGGAGTTACGCTGTCGAGATCTTCATGGTCATTGACATGGCCAAGCTTTTCCCGGAGACGATCGTCAACTGCGGAGAGCAATGTGAGCCGGGAAAGCCGTTGTTCAACACGAATTTCGGCTTGGGCACCGCGTTCCTGCTCTTCGGCTCGTTGAGCTTTTGCGCTTACACCAAGCGCTGAACTCAAGCCGAGTCAAACCGGAGGAGCGGGCGTGAGTTCTCCTCTCCGGCATTGTTGCCTAGCAACAATCTGTCCCACAAAGCTCTAAGCTATGTGGGATCCTCAGATAAGTTTTTTATCAAAGAAAATTTATCTGAGGAAAAAATAGGGGGAAGTCATGGTGCACGGTAGTACCACCGTAGAACAGTTGAGTTCACTCGTTCTGAACATCATGGTGACCGGCTGGGTTGTTGTCAAGAACGACAGCGGCGCAGACCTGTTTTCCATGACGTTCGGAGATGAGATCGAACTCGCATCCCCAAAAGGGAAGATCAGTGTGATCGCTGACGACACTGGTCTGGGTGCTGACGTGGAGGGTCAGCACGTAAGACTCCGCTGGGGCAAAAACGAACTCGGGCCTTTCACGGTCTGGTTCATTCCCACTGAGCGCAGAGCAACGCTGATCGCTTTGCATCTGAGCCGTAAGCTCGGGCGCATGGTGTGCGTTCTCTGACAGTTGGCAGCGAGGCAGGACACGACATCCTGCAGCGCCCCCATAGCTCCGAAGGAGCAACGGGGGCCCTCACCTAAGTCGTTACCTCTCTGTGGCGACTAAGCTGAGGGGAGCTCGTTCCTTAAATAAAAAAACAACCCCCACATCGATGGGGGTTGTTTTTTTATTTAATAATTGTTTCCTCACACCCATGTCGTTGTGGAGCTTGAAAGGCCAAAGCGTTCTTTGAATACGAGGATTGCTTCGGCCCGTCTGACGGGCCTCGCAATGACACAGGATGCGATGGTTTTTTAAAGCCTTCCGCTACACCTGTTTTGCACTTTGCACCTCTTCCATTTGTATACTTAACAAATTCGACACACCATCATCGCCCATTGTTACTCCATATAGCACATCTGCTTTCTCCATTGTTGCGCGGTTGTGTGTGATAATAACAAACTGAGATTTTTTTGAAAGGTCTTCCAGGATTGATGCAAATCGTAAAGTATTTGTTTCATCAAGCGCGGCATCAACCTCATCCAGGATTACAAACGGGGAAGGGTTTACAGCCATGATTGCTGAAACCAGCGCAATAGATGTTAGTGCCCTTTCGCCACCTGAAAGCAGATTCAGAGCTTTAAGCTTTTTACCGGGAGGTGTTGCTTGTATTTCAATTCCAACCACTGGATCTTTATGCTTTTCAAGTTTTTGATCGACTTCGTTAACGGGGATTGCTTCGTCGCCTTCGGCTCCTCGCAACGACGCGGTAGCAGCAGAATCATCAACAACAGAGGTAAGTTTTACAAGCGAGCAGGATCCACCATCAAAGAGAATTTTGAAATACTCCTCAAACTTTTTATTAATTTTTTGAAAAGCTTTTTTAGATTGAGCTTCAATTTTTTCATCAAGTTCTTTTACTATCTTTTCCGTTGCTTTAATGGCTTGATGAAGATCTTTTACCTGAGTGTCCAAAAAGTTAAAACGCTCTTTTGTTTCACTAAACTCTTGGACAATTTCCGGATCAATCCCACCGATAAGTTCGAGCTTATAACGAAGACGTTGGATATCCGGATAGAGCTTCTCTGCGCTCCCACCCCCCCTAACCCCCCCTCGGGCAGGGGGGGAATTTTTTCGAATTTTTTCACTTCCGCTCTTCATAAACTCATCCATTTCTCGGATCAAATTCTGCTTTCGCTCATTAAGCCTGGCCATTTCAATCTCAAGCTGGTTCCTGTCATTTTCAAGTTTGTGAAGCATTTGTTCAGCCACTCGTAGTTCTTTTTGCATTTCAATCAAATCCGTTCTACTCTTGCGCTCTTCTTTTACATACAAATCCATTTCTTTTTCCAGCTTTTTCATTTCTTCCTCAATTTTCTTTCCCTCTTCTTTTGCGTGTTTTAATTCATTAACAAGTTTTTTATCCGGCTTTATATCTTCAGGGTTTGGTCGTTCCAGTTTTGATGCAAGCGATTCTGATCGTTTTAGAATCTGCGGTAAGTTTTTTATTATTTCCTCTGAGGTTTTTAGATTTTTTAGAATCTTAAGTCCTTTGATAACCTCTTTTACCTCAGCGACGATTCTTATTAAAGGTAACGGTGCCCAATTGGATTGTGCTCGTACTTTTGAAAGTTCGATTTCTTTTTGAGTCTCAAACTGTTTGTCTCGATTGCTGTTTCGCCTTTTTTGAACTTCACGATATTGTGCCTGCATTTTTTGCATGCCAGCATCTGTTGCAATGTCCTCGACTTTTTCTGTTTTTTGTTCAAGCCCTTTAAGGGTTTTTTGTTTTTCCGCAATCTCTTTGTTGATTTTTTTTGATTGAGATTCAAAACCTTCCAGCTCATCAACAACATTCCAATACAGAGTTCCGTAATATTTTGTTTCCAAATTTTTAAGCTCAGTTTCTACCTGCTCTCGTTTTTCAAGTCTGGATGCTTGTCGTTTCAAAGATCTGAGTCGTGGTTCAATTTCTTTAATAAGCATTTCAACGTCTGACAGATTTTCAAGCGTTCGCTTGAGTTTTAATACAGAGCGATGACGTTTTAATTGAAATTGTTTAACTCCTGTTGCATCGTCAAAAAACGTCTTTCTTTCTTCAGGGCTTGCAACCAAAATGTGGTCGATCATGCCTTGGCCAATCACTGAGTATGATTTTTGACCAACATTTGCCTGAGCAAGTAAGAGGTGAATATCGGCCAAACGAACCTTGCTTTGATTAAGAAGATACTCAGAGCTCCCATCACGAAACAATCGGCGGGTGATCAAAACCTCTTTGTAATCGATTGGCATTGCATTGTCCGAATTGTCCAAAGTGATTGAAACATCAGCAAACCCGGCTTGTGATTTTCCTTGAGAACCGGAAAAAATAACATCTTCGGATTTTTTTCCACGAAGAAGTTTTAAACTTTGTTCTCCCAAAACCCATCTAATTGCATCGGACAAATTAGATTTTCCAGATCCATTTGGCCCCACAATCGCTGTGATTGGATAGCGATGTTTTTGTGGTGGCAAAAAGGACAGGCCGGTCTTTTTTGCAAAGGTTTTAAAACCCTGAACTTCAAGTGCTTTCAGATGCATAACGGGAATATTATAGCACGATTGACGTGATTATTAAGATTGGGTAGGATACTCAGCTATGGAATCCTATATTCACAAGCAGATCCATGAGGAACTATTAAAGGCCGAGAATCCGGTGTTTATTTCTGATGAACGAATTGATGGGGATAGTCTTGGGGCAGCGCTTGCAATGGTTGATTATATGCATGGGCTTGGAAAACGAGTGCCTGTTTATATAACCGGCAATGTGCCGTTGCAGTATCAATTTCTTCCGCGCATTGATCGTTGTACAAGCGACAAGCACGTCTTTGATGATGAAACAATTGACCTTGTTGTCACTTTTGATTGCTCAGACGGAAAGTTTATTGGTGGGCTGGTTGACCTTATTCCAGCAGATCCAAAGGTGATCAATATTGATCATCACAACACCAATCCTCTTTACGGTCACATCAATCAAGTGGTTGTTCACACTGCTGCAACCGCTGAGGTGATTTATAATTTTTTTAAGGTAAACAAGATTGTCCCATCTCGTAAAGCAGCAACTTGTCTTTTAACCGGTCTTTGTTTTGACACATCCGCCTTTACTAACTCTGCAACAACTGAATCTGCTTTTGATGCAGCTTCTGATTTAATTTTAAGTGGCGCACGAGTACAAGAGGTGATTAAAACAATGTTTCAAAACCGGTCGATCGGGGCGCTTCGAGTATGGGGCTTGGCACTTGAGCGTTTGTATCATGACACTGAAAAGGATTTTGTATCAACATGTCTTACACAAGAAGATATTCGCGCTCATGATGTGACAGAGGATGAAATCGACGGACTTTCAAATTTTTTAAGTCTTGTAACAGATACTGATACTTTGTTTGTAATGCGTGAAACAGTGGATGGTGATGTAAAAGTAAGTATGCGTGCACAAAACAGAGACGTTGGTAAGATTGCTAAAACTTTTGGTGGGGGAGGGCATAAAAAGGCGGCAGGATTTACAGTACCAAAATCAAAATTAGTTTGTGATGAAAAAGGCCAATGGAGGGTAGAGAAGTTTAATAAAAAATGATAAGCTAATTGCGTCATTGCGAGGGAGCGATAGCGACCGAAGCAATCCTGTAAAAACGAATTCGTAAACGAGATTGCTTCGCTTAATAAAACCTTCTCGCTCGCAAAGACGCAGAAAAAATATGAAAGAAAAAACAAACCAAATTCTTGTCCCAACCGTGATTGAAAAAACTCACATGGGCGAACGAGCTTATGATGTTTATTCACGTTTGCTCAAAGACAGGATAATTTTTTTGGGAACAGAAATCGATAACACTGTTGCCAATTTGATTATTGCTCAGATGCTTTTTTTAGAAAGCCAAGATAAAACCAAAGATATTAAGCTGTATATCAATTCACCGGGCGGTTCTGTTACATCCGGACTTGCTATTTATGACGCAATGCAATATGTGAAACCGGATGTGTCAACGATTTGTGTTGGTTTGGCAGCATCAATGGGTGCTTTGCTTCTTGCCGCCGGTGCAAAGAATAAAAGGTTCTGCCTTCCAAATTCTGAAATTATGATTCACCAAGTATTAGGTGGGGTATCAGGACAAGCAACAGATATTAAGATTCATGCAGAACGGATCCTTGTTATTAAAGATCGGCTTAACAACATAGTGTCCAAACACACTGGCCAGAAAAAGACTCAGGTTGAAAAGGATACAGAGCGTGATAATTTTCTGGATCCAAACGAAGCACTGAAATATGGGCTGATTGATAAGGTAATTAAGCAGTAGATAAGCTTTGGATAGATCGGGGATGAAAACGCAAAAAACAAATAACTTTTGAAAAAGTCGAAAAATAAAAATCAGGCGTTTTGCCTGGTTTTTTAGTATTTTCTTGTCTTTTTTGACACTTTTTATATAGTTTCTTCCCATTTCATCGCAACATTGCTTTTCGTGTCAAAATCGTGTAACATTAGATTGATGACAACGCTTGACAACTTTTTTGAAAACCTTTAGACTGAGGTGTTATCCTAGAGTCTGAGGTTTTCTCTTGCATACAAATCTCGGTGATCACACACAGTGATCTGCAGGCACGACAAGCATGGGATTTCATTTGATGGACGTTTCGGGTCTCCGGACTTGATCTCTCCATTTATGAAATTTCTTGCCTGCAGGTCATTGGATGGGATCGCCGATTTTTTATTTTCTGTCATCTCGACCGAGCGCTAGCGAGCGGAGAGATCTCTCGGCTTCGGCCCGTCGGACGGGCCTTCGCTCGAGATGACATTAACAGATTGATCTTACGTTGTTTTGAAAACTCTGCAAGTTACTCTTGTGGAAAAGTAGCATCCTCGCCCAGGCTAAAGCCTGGGGCTACCTCATCTTTCTTTTTTTCAACACCAACCAAGCAAATTTTTGGAAGCGGTCTATAGTGAGACTCAAAAGTCTGTGTTTCATTTTGACCGTCTGGACGCACAATTGTGTAATCAAAAGATGCATCAGCACCAATGTGTGCTTCTTGGCATTTTTCTTCATCAATTTCTAAATCCTCTGTATCAACGTACCGAGTTTCACCAACAGGAATCCACCTTTCAACAACAGGTGGTGAATAGGAACCTTTGCGGCCATCGCTTGTGCCCCAAAAAGTAAATCTTAGTTCTTGTGTTTCTGTTAAGTTCTCAGCTTGAAACAGAACATGGCTATTTGTGTCATTAGAGAATTTAAAATCCGGCGCTGGTTCATAAATAGTTGCGTCTGTTCCAGGGTTTCCATTTGAAAGATCATTGTAGTAGCTCACCACAAGGGAATGGTTGTGTCTTTCAACGACCGGCAGTCCAGAGTTCATTGTTGCCCGAAAAGTTGTGGTACCAATTTGACAAAGACCTCCACCAATTTCCGGTTTAATTTCATCGCCCTTAATTACAAGTTCTGAAAGATAACCATTCTCTAGCTCAAAGGGCGATAATGCCTTAATCAGTGAAAACGTTTCTTCTGGCGGGATAAGAAGTCCGTTTAGCAAGTCAACGCCGTTTTGGATATTAGCGCGTCGATTGGTTGGACTGCCACGATAGCTGGATGTTCCTGTTCCTAAAATTTCTCGGATTCCTAAATCATTTACATCTTCTGTTTTAACATCAGGTGCTTCAATGTCTGTTGCAATTATAAGCCCTTCGGGCTTGGGGTCTTTAATAAATGTTAAAAGCGATTGGTATGTGGTTTCAAGATTTATTTCGATTCCTTCTTTACTTTCTACAAAATCAACAACCCTTCCATTCTCGATTTCAAGCCTGGCGTTTTGCATTGGCTGGTCGATGTTAGCGGCAATTGGGGCCATGTAACTTTCAAAAACAGTTTTGTCTATTCCAACACCTTTTCGTGTTGGAACAAGAGATTCTGAAATTTCGCGCTGAGTTATAAACCAGGTTTGGCGTCTTTTGTTTGTTGTTTCGTGCGTAAGCGTGAACGGCGCAGAGTTCACAATAGCCACGGCTTCATCAATTAATTCTTCTGCCATTTCATCGCTTGTGGTTGGAAGTTGTGAATATAAGCTAAGCTCAATGGGTGTTGTATTAAGGTTCTTAAGCTGGTTTTCAAGTGTTTCTAAAAAGCTTGTTTTTGAAAAACCAACACCGGAAACTCCAGGGCTTATTAAAGCCGACCAGCCAGAAAGGGTGGATGTAAATATAAATCTTGGCTCAATAATTTGTTTTTCCTGGTCACCATATAAACTCACAAGACTCTCTTGGACATTGTTTTGATTAAGAGATATATCTGCTTCTATGTGAAGCGGATATTTGAATCGCTTAACAAGAGCCCATGTATTGGAAAAAATGTTTGTGTTATGACTTTGGTTCATTGCTAAGTGAAGTGTGTTTTCAAGATCATACTCAACGTCTTCAATAAGGTCTGTGCCAATAAGTGTGGCAAGTGGAAGATTTTTTTCTTCATTCTTAATGCGGACAGGCAGGCCTGTTGTAATGATTTCATCAACGTGTTCTTGCAAGAGCTGTTTGGCAATTTCCGGATGCATGCCGCTGAGTTCAATGTCACCCAAAAATACATTTGGTCCAATACGATTTTCATATCCACGAGTCCACACATACAAACCGGAAAGAATAAACAAAACAAGGATGACCAAGATCATCCCGGCTGATTTTTTTGTCAGGTGTGAATGCATAAAATCAAGAGGTTTTGCCGAGCAACTGATTGAGCATGTCCCGGGCGTTTGAGTGTTGATCGGACGGTTTATTGTCTGATGTGTTTGCTGATAAGTAAACGGTCTGTCCAAGTTTCACCTCTTCCATTTTTGTTTTTGGCCAGTTGATTATTTGACCGTTTGCCGTTTTCAAACCAACACTTCCGTTTTTTATTTCCACAACCGTTGTTGTAAGTGAATCTGTTGGCATATTTACTCAAGATCATCTAAATCAAGTACAGAAACCTTTTGATCCATTTCAGCCTTTTTTATTGTGATTGTTAGGATACCTTTTTTCAAAGTGGCTTCTACACTGTTTGGATCAACGTGCGTGGGCAAAATAATCGAGCGCGAAAACGTGCCCCAGTGGCATTCTTGAATGTGGGTGTGCTCATTTTTTTGTTCTGATACGTGGTGTCGTTCTCCGCGAATTGTGAGTGCGTCTTCTGAAAGCGCGATGTCCAAATTTTCAGCCGTAATTCCAGCGATTGCAGAGCGGACAATAATGTGTGTTGGAGTTTCAGAAACATCAACCGAAAGCTGACCTTCTGAATGAGTCATCCAGCGATCATCAATAAAATCTTCAATTTCGTGTTGTGCTTTTTTCATGCAATTATTTTACCTTTTTTTGCAAAGAATTTCTATATATGTTGACGAAGTCTTTCAGATTTGTTTTAATCTCTACTTCCTGGCTAAGACAGTCTGGAAGACACACAGGGAGGATGCTCATGTCTCAGAGCCCAACCGCCATTCGTGGCGATCGACTGATGTTGTTCCTGGATGTCTGGCACGCGTTCCGTTCGCACCATTCCGATTCCGGGTGGTTCAATCCCAAACACGACAATCCACAAGGGTTTGACATCCATGGCCTCTCGAGTGCTCTCACCGAGGGTGCAGGGTTCACAAACCGAGCTGCGTTGCAGTACGCGACGGATTCGGATGTGCTCATGCCCACGGGCCTTCGGGCCTTCCTCAGGGACAACGTCACTCAGTTCGGTCCACTCGAGCTGGTCTCTCCGATCCCTGTCTGGGATGGGACACGGTTCGATGCTGCACAAGCCGAGATCGAAGGGCTCAAGGCAAGTCTTCACGGCGACGGGGCGCTGGAGGGTTGGGAGGCTCGGGAAGCGCTACGCGAACAGCAGTGTCTCGAGATCCGCCTGGAGGAGTGGCGCGGTCACACACGGCTGTTCCAGCTCATCGCGCTGGGCGAGCTCAGCGCAGATGACTTCAAGGAGATCTGATCTCCACTGACGCTCTACAACAGATCCGCACTGCGGGTCTTTTCTTTTTACACTTGACAATCAACCAAAAAACAATTATTATTCAGTGTCTGTTTTGGCCGGTTTGGTCAACAGGATTCAGGTCTTTTTGAGGAGATAGTCCGTGCTTACCATAGTGGTCAAGAACTGGCCGAGCAGGTTTCGCACACATGCAGGAGATGAGGTCGAGGACACTGCTTCTGCAATCGTTCAGGACAGCTCTTACCGCCACAGGGTAGGGAGTACGCTGCGCAGCACTGTTGTTGCAGCAGACGTGCCCAATGTTAGCTCGGCAGATGACGTCGAGATTTCGTTCAGCTCTAGTCATGACTCGACGAACGGTGCTGGGCTCGAAATCGAGGTAATCTGTTCTGGTGACTCAACCAGGATCAACAGGACAAGGCGTGACGAGCTTGCCCGCCAGCTTAGGCAAGCTGTTCGCAGCGATCCTAGTAACAGTGCCAGGAGAGTCAGTGTCACCTTCCCAACGTCTACCACAAGCTGACGTTTTGGCAACTCACCTCCACACTGATCCGCACTCGCGGATCTTTTCATTTTTTCCAAAAACAAATCCACCTACTAACAGGTGGATTTGTTCGATCCCAGGCTATGGTGGACCCGGCGGGAATCGAACCCGCTTCTACTGATGTCAACTCAGTCGAGATTACCATTATCTCTACGGGCCCCTGAGCCTGGGGAATAAAAAGCCTCCCAAAATTTTGGGAGGCTTTTTATGACATCAGTAAGTAGAGACAATATCTCAACTGAGTATTTACATTAAATCAGTTTTTGTCGATTTTGTCAAATTTATTTCAACGCATATCGTCTCAACCATTCGTACATTGGCCCGATTGTGAATCCAACTACAGCCGCCCACATTAGTTCTTCAAGTGGTATGCCTCCAATCACAAACGTAGAGAGATTTTCAAACTGCCAATAGCTTGTTGCTGCTTCAGGGAACATGCGGGCAAAGAATAAATGCTCAATCAAAAAGATTAATACTGCAACCATCAGTCCGGACAAAAGAGCATCAAGCAACAAATCTTGTCGCTCAGCAATTATATATGTTGCCACAAGAAGACCGGCAACAATTCCAGCTTGTACAGAAGTCAATGCAAAAACCTCAAGGAGCAACAAAGAAGCAACAGCCCAGATTCCAATAACAAGAATCAAATGCGCCACCCAATGAGTTGCTTTGTGATTTATTTTAATTTTTTTACCTTGGATTTTATGAGTATGTTTACCAAGAAGAACGTGATAGATCACTGCAGCAATTCCAAACAAGGAAAACGCAAACAACAAATCTTCAACTCCGATTATTTGTGCACTGTCAGTTATAATGTTTCTGTAGTCAGTTGCTGCAATTAACAGAACCCCTGGTGAAAGAACAAGACCAACAATACTCATGATGATTTGCTCGCGCCGTGTTTTCTCGGAAAACATAATTAAAAGCAGCCAGACAAAAAAGAGAACAAGAGAAGATAAAAGAAAAGAATTCATATGTTTAATTCTAACATTTATTTACAACTCTGAGAATTTAGTGCAAGCTATTTGAGATATGTTTACAGGAATTATAAAAGGAAAATTTTCAGTTGTAAGTCTTGAGGAAAAGCCCGGGCTTAAAATATTTGAAGTTGAGTTGTCGCCAGATTATGTAAAGGGAATCAAGACTGGGGCAAGTGTTGCGATTAATGGTGTGTGCTTAACTGTAACTTCGATCAATGAAAATAGAATTTCATTTGATGCAATGCAGGAGACTCTTGATAAAACAACGATCGGTTTACTTAAGCAAGGTCAAGAGGTGAATGTTGAACGTTCTGCGCAAATGGGCGATGAGATTGGTGGGCACATTATGTCCGGGCATGTTTCAACAATGGCAGATATTGTTGATGTTGAAGAATCTGAAAATAATAAAGTCGTGACGTTTCAGGTTTTTCCCGAATGGATGCGTTATATTTTTTCCAAAGGATTTATTGGGCTTGATGGAGCAAGTATGACTGTTGTGGATGCTGATAAAGAAAAGGGAACATTCAAAATTTGGTTTATTCCTGAGACACTTCGCTTGACTCGGTTTGGAGATAAAAAAGTTGGTGATAAGGTTAATTTAGAAATTGACACGTCAACACAAACTATTGTGGAGACAGTTGAGAATTATTTAAAAGAAACTAACACAATGTCATCTCGACCGAGGCGTTAGCCGAGCGGAGAGATCTCGCATATTCGAGATCCCTCGGCTTCGCTCGGGATGACACAGAAAAAGTATGCCAAAACAAATCGCCATTGTGCTCGGGAGCTTTCATAAAAAGGAAGTAACGCAAATGCTTGAGGCTGCAAGAGCGACTGCCAAGGAACTTGATTTAGAAATCGTTGAGGAAGTTTGGGTTCCGGGTTCAATTGAAAAACCACTTGCACTTAAGCGGCTCTTACAACGCGATGATATTAATGGAGCAGTAGCACTTGGAATCATTGAACGAGGAGCAACAAAACACGGGTTTGTTATGGGACAAGTTGTCTATGATGCAATTATTAAATTGCAACTTGAATTTATGAAGCCGATCGGTTTGGGGATTTTGGGACCAGGAATTTTGCCAGATCAAATTGAACCAAGATTAGTTGACTACGCAAAAGCAGCAGTGGTGGCAACAGAAAAAATGCTCAAATGAAAAAGGTCTGAGAAATTCTCAGACCTTTTTTCTTTTTTTGGTTTCTTCTGAAAGAATTCCCGATTTGTAAATTTCAAGTAAGGCAAGAAATGATGCAAGAATCGTCGGCCCTGCAATAATCCCAACATAACCAAATGTTTGAATACCTCCAAGCACAGCCAGTAGAACTAAAAAGGTGTGCATGTTTGTTGTTCCCTTAATTAGGTATGGGCCCAATAAATTATCAATCATTCCTACAAAGACAACAGACCAAATTAGAAGTCCAAGTGCAGCCGCGGTTGATCCGGTGAAAAAGAGATATAGAACGGCTGGGATCATCACAAGAGCGGATCCAACAAGCGGAACCAGGGCGGCCAGAATGGTTACTGCTCCCCAAATAAGAGAACCTGGAACACCAAAGATTGTAAGTCCAATTCCAGCAAAAATTCCTTGTACGATTGCAAGCATGAGTACTCCAAACACAACAGAACGAACAGTTTTGATAACACGCTTTAACAGGCGTTTATCAATTGAGTCTCGAAGAGGGCTAAGTACTACAATTTCATGATAGAGCTTGTCACGGTCAACCAAAATATAATAAAGAGCAATGAAAAAGAAGAAGGTGTTAAGTAAGAGTTTTGTTGTGCTTGCAAAAACCGATCCGGCATTTTCAACCGCCCATGATGCAATTGTGGTTCCAATTTGATTGAAGTTGTAAGATTCAAACAACCCAGGGAATAGATCAAGAAGTGGCAAAAATGAAGCTTCAAGATTTTTCATCCAAGCCGGATCATTTATGGAATTTTGAACAATGTCGCTTGCCTGGTTAATCATTACCAGCAAGATGGCAAGAAGTGGAACAAAAACAAAAAAGATCGCACCAACGGAAATTATCGCAGCTGAGATTTTGTCATGCTTTAAGTGTTTGTTCAACCTTCTTTCAACAGGGGAGATAACAACCGCAACAACAGCAGCTGTTAAAAGAACCAGAGCAAACGGTTGAATGATTGACCAGAACAAATAGATCACCAAGGCTGTGATCAAAATAAAAAACCATTTCTCAATAGTCATGTGTTGATGTAAGTTGGTGCCTCCTGCCATATGGATATAGTTTAGCAGAAATTAGGTTTGAGAAAAAGAAAACATGGTGTATTGGATTGTTGTCCAAAAAATCGACAAATAGTCTTGTCGATTTTGTTTAATTTTGAAAAACTATAAATATAACCCTGGAGGTTGTCATGAGCACTCAAGGCGGATCTCGATTGGTGGGGGCCTTTCTGGATTTCACGTTCGCGCTTTGGGTCTGCAAGCGCAATCACCGAGCTCGTGCTTGTCAAACTGCCCGAGCATGGGTGGGGGTTGTGGACCTTCTCACACTTGAGACAGACGTTCTTCCAGCATCGCCGATGGGAGATGTAGAATCCTGCGGTGTTGCCGTGCGCTTCTGTCTCAGAGACAACTGTATTGAGCTGCATACAACGTGCGGCCGTGCGAGCACCAAGGCGTTTCCCACAAAGGCTGAGGCTCATAGATGGGTGAATGACGCCTGGGCCACACTCTCTCTTCTGGGGGTTGCTGCATGACAGCACTCCAGCCTCTTCTCCCGTTTCGGCGGGATTTCCTTTTAAGGGATTTTTTTATTTATGGAAGTCTTGCGTTTTTCCACGCGCTTTCAAAAAGTGATCGATAAGAATCAGCGATGTTTTTGCTTTCAATCACAGTGACAAACGTATTTTTACCAATGGAAAAAATAGTCAGTTTATTTCCATAGATCATATTGTCATTTTCATGAAAACGCAGATCGTCAGGGAGAAATCGAATTTTATGATTTGGATTTTGATTTGCTCTCACCATCTTTTCATAATTTCTTCCGCTCATTTTTCCTGTTTCTGTCCCAGATAAAAGTTCTCTAACTTTGAACTTTTTATTTTTTAGTGCCTTGGTCCACTCGTTTAAAATGTCTTGATATCCTTCTCTGTCCCAATGAAGTGTTGATCCAAAGTACAGAACTTCTTTTGCTTTTTTTAGATATTCGTTCGCTTCTTTGTATATTTGTAAGACCCCTTCTTTTCCTTCAAAAACTTTGATTAAAGGTTTGTGGGGCTGTTGCTCATATTTTTCTTCTAGTAGAGGATAGACTTTTTCAAATAGAAGCTGGCGGCGCTGTAAGTATTTAGAAAATTTATGTGGAGAAACCGCAGTGAAAAACGTAGCCTTCTTTGTTTTTTTTATGGAGACGAGTCCTTTTTCTTGAAGTTGATTCAATACAAAATACACAGTTGATCGTTTAAGCTTGCACGCGTTCGCGATGTTGTAGGCTGTATCTTGTCCCATCTCAAGATTTACCAAATAGATCTTAGCTTCTTTTGCATTTAAGCCTATGTTTTCCAGGGTTTTTTGTAGATTCATATTAAAGTAGCTTAGTGCAAATTCCATTTACTGTCAATATTTTGGTCGTCAGCAACGAGTATTGTATAACAATTTCGCTAATTTATCCTAATATTTGAGTCAATACTGTCCATGGTATTGACACAGTTTATGATTTCTATAATATTTCACCACACACGAAAAAGGAGATCTCATGCGAAACGTTACGCTTCTTCTTTGCCTTGCACTTTCCATCTTCATTCCAGGGACTGCTCGTTCCGAGTTCACGGTGATAAAGGGGGCAACTGTCACGACAACGGCGCCGATTCCGATTCCATACGAGGAAGCTCTGCCAATGTTCTTTGATGTCACCTTTGACATCTATCCTCAGCATGAACACGGCTTCTTCATCGTGTCCATTGGTGCGAGCACCTCATTCGTGAGCGTAGCGCCCGTGCCGCAACTCATCTTTGGGCACAGTCTAGCCATATTCGATACCTGGTCACTTTCCGCCATTGGTATCTATCAGATGAATCGGTACGGAGATTTGCCAAGTCATCTTGTCGGTGTTGGGGTTGTGCCTGCCATTGGCATCTCGGAAAAGTTCGAGTTGAGATTTCCAACTGGCGGTTCAGTGACTTTGCAAGATGGCGATGCGTTCTGGTGCCTGTTCAGCTCGGTGTCCCTGGGATTCTTCCTCTGAATCCTGCTTGCAGAACAACAAACCCCCTGCCTTGCGCAAGCTCGGCAGGGGGGTTTCTTCTTTTTTTGTTCGAAAAATAATCTCGTACATATTATACGAGATTGTATTTTTTTCTTAACGCGTCCATGCTAATTGTTTTTTCATTTCGTGTTGACTTGAGTACTTTAATGAAACGCTTTCGATCATTTTCAAGATCAGTTAAATATTCCCGCAACGCATTGCACACAAGTTCACTACGAGTTTGATTTGTTTGCTTTGAGAGCGTATCCACTGCCTTGGTCAAGTTCATTGGTAATGAAATTGAAACTATATTTGTTTTGCGAAGCATAAGTGGATTAATAAGTATTAACATTTTCATTGTATTTTTCAATGCTCTTTTCGTTAATAATCAGGATGAGTCTACGTAATAAAGTTGAGATATGCAATCGTAAGAGTGTTAAGTCGTGGTTTGTTCTCATCTTTATAGATCAATAGAAATATCCAATTTGTGCTGAGTATTTTTTATTGACAATGTACGCGATTTTGATACGATCAGCTATATGAGGATTGTTTTTTCAGATCATGCTCTGCATCAAATACAAGAACGAAATTTGTCAAAATCGCAAATTAGTCGTGTTGTCGAAAATCCTCAAATTCTTACCAACCAGTCTCGCAATCGCTTTCGTGCAATGGGGATCATTTCGCGAAAACAAAAGCGTTATGTTCTCATTGTCGTTTACGACATAGTTGGAAATGGTAAAAAGGAAATTGTAACAGCTTTTGTTTCATCAAAGATAAAAAAATACTTATGAGATTCCATTACGACAAAAAAAAGGACGCACTCTATATTCGTTTCGACGAAAGCACTTATGAAGAGAGTGACGAGGTCGAAGATGGTATTGTATTTGATTACGATGCTAAGAAAAAGTTAGTCGGTATTGAAATACTCGACGCCTCCAAAAAACTCACAGCATCTGTTCGGACTTCACTCAAAAGGAATGAGCTGCCGATTAGCATTGGGGCAACACCTGTTTAGAGAAAGCGTTTAAATCAACACGAACAGCGATCTTTCGGCGATTGTTCGTATTGGTTATCCTCAAGCAACTTTATTTGGCGTTTGACAAAACAGGAAAAAATGTATATACTCAATTTATAAATTGCGTACGAAGAACGCGGCCACAGGCCGTTTTTTTGTTTGTTCATTATTGTTACTATGCGCACTCTTTTAAAAACTCATTTTGGTTATGATTCGTTCCGTCCGTTGCAAAAGGAGATTATTGACACGATTCTATCCGGAAAAGACACACTTGTTTTAATGCCAACCGGAGGAGGTAAGTCTTTGTGCTACCAACTTCCGGCACTTGCATTGCCTGGGATCACGCTTGTTGTTTCTCCGTTGATTGCGCTTATGAAAGATCAGGTGGATGCATTGTGCGCTAACGGTATCTCAGCGGCATTTATAAATAGTTCGCTCACACCAAAGGAGCAGACGGCTGTAATGGAACGTGCGAGTTCAGGGGATCTTAAGATTCTCTATCTTGCTCCAGAGCGTGTTGGGTCATATGGATTTTCAGAATTTCTAGAGTCTCTTACTGTGAGTCTTCTCGCTATTGACGAGGCACATTGTATTTCAGAATGGGGTCACGACTTTCGTCCTGATTATCGCAACTTACAATTTCTCCGACAAAAGGTTGCAAATATTCCAGTCATAGCACTTACAGCAACAGCCACTCCGCGCGTTCGTGAGGATATTTTGAGTCAATTGGGCATGAAACAAGGGGCTGTATTTGTTTCAAGTTTTAATCGAGCAAATCTTAATTACAGCGTGCGCCAGAAATACAACACGTTTTCAGAACTTGTTAAACTTTTGAAATCCAACAAAGGAGAGTCGGCTATTGTGTATTGTTTTTCGCGAAAGAATACCGAAGAGATTGCAAGGAACCTTTCACGCGCCGGGCTGCAAGCTGTGCCGTATCATGCCGGGCTTCAAAAAAAGGTGCGCATGAGAACACAAGAGAAATTCATTCGTGATGAAGTTTCGATCATTGTTGCCACCATTGCTTTTGGAATGGGGATTGATAAACCAGACGTTCGTTTGGTTGTGCATATGGACCTTCCAAAAACAATTGAAAGTTACTATCAAGAAACCGGCCGTGCAGGTCGTGATGGTCTGCCCAGCGAGTGTGTTCTTTTCTATTCGTATGCAGATCGGCGAAAGCAGGAATATTTTATCAATCAAATTGAAGATTCTAATGAACGTAGACTAGCATTGCGCAAACTCGATGACGTTGTTGAGTATTGTCAGAACGAGGTGTGTCGACGTTTCTTTTTACTTATTTATTTTGGAGAAAATTCTGCTGCCACCTTGTGTGATGCGTGTGATAACTGCATTGAACCTCCTGCTGAGCAAATTGATACTACCGAGATTTCACAAAAAATTCTTTCTGCAGTATTACGAACAGGCGAGCGTTTTGGTGCGGCACATATTTGTGATGTGTTGCATGGTTCAAAAAAGAAACGGATTTTAGAATTGGGTCACGACCAGCTTTCAGTGCACGGAATCGCACAGGATGTATCTGTAGGTGCTTTGCGTGAGCATGTTCACGCGTTGAAAAAGCGTGGGCATCTGGAACAGAATGAGGGGGAGTATCCAACGCTTAGGGTAAGTCCGAAAGGAAAACAAGCGCTCTTGAATAAAGAATCAATTTTGTTGCCAGTATTAAACGTCCCAGAAAAGTCGCCAACACGTACGCGTAAGTCCGAATCGAATCTTGACTATGACACCGAGGTCTTTGAAAAACTCCGCATTCTCCGCAAGCGAATTGCAGACGAGCAGAATGTTCCTCCGTTTGTTATTTTTGGTGATCGAACATTGCATCAGATGGCATATTATTTTCCTTCGAGCCTGGAAGCGTTTTCAAATCTCTTTGGCGTTGGAAAACAAAAACTTGAGGCATTTGGTAAAGAATTCCTTGAATGTATTGCAGCGCATGTGGCCGAACATGGGCTTGAGGAGAAGTCAGTGCCAGAGAAAACGTCACGTTGCCTTAATGATATATCAAGTTCAATAAGCACAACTCTTGAAGAAACTAAAACGCTTCTGGCACAAAAATTTTCAGTTAAAGAGATTGCAAAGCATCGTGGATTAAGTCAGGGAACAATTGTGCAGCACATTGAAAAACTTGTGCACGCGAGCGAGACACTGAACATCGATCACCTCAAACCAAACAAGGAACGATTCCAAACAATTAAAAAAGCCTTTGATGCCAAAGGATGTTCTACGCTGTCACCTGTGTACAAACATTTAGAAGAAAAATACGAGTATGATGAATTGCGTTTGGTAAGGTTGTTTTTGTAAGGTTGGTGTGGAGGTGGGGCAATGTGTTTTGAGTTCGGCTTAAGATAATAAGTCTTGACGAATCAAAATTTTTGTCATATGATACCGCCGCTAACCAAGGCCCCATCGTCTATCGGTTAGGACGCCAGGTTTTCATCCTGGAAAGCGGGGTTCGACTCCCCGTGGGGTCACCAAAAAGAAACTAGTTCGAGTACTCGAGAAGGGTCGCATCGAATTTCAAGAAGAACTACGAAAGTAGTTTCTTTTTGTTGTGGTAAAATACAACAAATGTGATATAATTAGGCTAAGCTTATATGATCAACGATGCAAAAAAACTTGGCGAGAATCTAAAGAAGATTCGAATGGAGAAAGATATTACTCAATCGAGTATTGCAAGAAATCTTGGAGTTGATCGATCTTTTGTGAGTAATATCGAAAATGGGAAAACTAATCCTACTCTTTCTACTATTACAAATCTTGCCAAGTCACTAGGGGTTACGACTAGTGAGTTATTGAAATAAATCCTGAATCTAATGTCTACGATGCTTAACAAAGCAGATATTCTAGAAAATGACCTACGGGAAAAGTATCCCGTTGTTTTGGATTTACTTTTGACTGATCAGACAACCAAAAAGAATATATTTTGGGCTACAAATGACTATCAACACCTTGGAAAGGGTTATGAATATAGCTCTCCAATATCTCCCAAATTAATTACCAACGGAAACGGTCACGTCATAATGCCTCGAGCAGAAAAAGCAAAGTCACTTCAACAAATGCGTGTTCGTGGTATGGCTGAAGTATTTACTCCATCGTGGGTTTGCAATGCTCAAAACAACATTATTGATAATTATTGGTTTGATACTGATAATCTATTTAATACAGAAATTACCAACAAACATGGAGAAAATTTTTGGAAAACGAATACAAAAAAAATAAGTTTTCCAAAAGGTAAAACTTGGAAAGAATACATACAAGATACTCGTCTTGAAATTGCATGCGGAGAAGCTCCTTATATCACTAGTCGTTACGACACAACTACAGGCAATTTTATTCCTGTAAAAAATCGTATTGGAATACTCGACAGAAAACTTCGTATTGTCAATGAACATACGAAAACTTCTAAAGATTGGCTAAAGGCTTCACAAGAAGCTTTCAAAAATACGTACGCTTATGAATGGCAGGGAGACAGCCTGCTCCTTGCGAGAGAGTCAATGTTATTCACCTTTATTGAAAATTACTTGGTCAAATTTGGTAAAAACCCCCAATCAAATTCAATTAAAAAATTTGCTGAAATAATATCTTGGAACGTTTGGCAGATGGATGGACTAACAGGCACTATCCCTAACAGTTGTAATGAACAAAAGCAAACATCCACTAACTTATTTGGTGAAACTGAGATTACAAAATTGAAATGTGTAGGTTGTAAAGAAAATGAGATAAAAGCACACAGTGGTGCATACTGTCTCATTAAGGATTGGAGAAATAATACACAGGTGCGCTTTATTGATTTATTAAAATAGCAACATATGGCAAAACCGGAAATAATTAATACCTCCGCTCTAGATGAACTTATTTTTGGTCGTGTTGAACCACACATCTATGCTTTTTCTACGGAGACTGTCCCTAACTACTTAAAGGTTGGCGATACATATCGTCCATTAGAGATGAGATTAGATGAGTGGCGTAAACATTTTCCAAATTTAGAAAAGAGATTCGAAAGAATTGCAAAAGTTGATGACAAAACATTTTTTAGAGACCATGCTGTTCATTATTTTTTGGAAAATGAAGTCAACAAAGAAAGATTAGAGCAAAATCAGATAAAAAATCTACCATACTACTCAAATGAGTTTTTCAAAAATGCTAGTACAGAAGATCTAAAAAAAGCTATTGCAGACATAATAAAGTCTTATAAAAACAATGACTATAAATATCAATATTATAGTTTTGAAGAAAGTCGGATCCCTCTTACTCACCACTACAGCAGAACTGAAAATTACAACCCTAGACCCAATCAACAAAAAACAATAGATAGCTTTAAGAAAGCAGTTAAAAATGGGCATACAAATCTTTTGATGTATGCAGTAATGCGCTTTGGAAAATCATTTACGTCAATGTGTTGTGCCGTCAATATGGGCGCAAAATTTGTATTGGTAGTCTCAGCGAAGGCTGATGTAAAGGAAGAATGGAAAAAAACAGTTGAAAGCCACATTAAATTTGATGGTTACAGTTTTTTAGATAGCAATTCACTTTTACAAAACAAGAGTATAATTTCTGACAATCTATCAAGTAATAAAAAAGTAGTTTTATTTCTTACATTACAAGATCTACAAGGTGATGCGATTAAATCAAAACATAAAGAAGTTTTTGCTAAGCAGATTGATCTATTATTAGTTGATGAAACACATTTTGGCGCAAGAGCTGCTGAATATGGAAAAGTTTTAAAAAAACAAGAATTTAGTAAAAAAGAGATAATCAATGAGTTAAAACTAAATGATAGTTCTTTAGACGATTTAGAGGAAACGACGAAAAATCTTAATGCAAAAGTGCGTATTCACCTATCTGGAACACCGTACAGAATTTTGATGAATAGTGAATTTACAGACGACAATATAATTGCCTTTTACCAATTTTCTGACATTGCCGATGATCAAGAGAACTGGGACGAAAAAAACCTCAACAAGGATGAAGCGAAAGAATGGGACAATCCATACTATGGGTTTCCACAAATGATTCGCTTTGCTTTTAACCCAAACGAATCGTCTCGTAAAAAGATGGAAGAGATGAAAAAAAACGGGGTCACATATACTTTTTCAGCATTATTCAAACCAAAATCGATAACAAAAGATACAGCAAACAGCCTACATAAAAAATTCACTCATGAAAAAGAAATTGTAGATTTACTACATGTAATTGATGGCTCACAAGAAGATGAAAATTTATTAAGCTTTCTTGATTACGATAAGATAAAAGAAGGAAAAATGTGCAGGCACATGGTATGTGTTTTGCCTTATCGTGCTTCATGTGATGCTTTAGAGAAGCTTATCAAAAGTAATAAATTTAAAAATCTGAGTGATTACGAAATTATTAATATTTCTGGTGTTGATAATGAAAATAAATACAAAGACACACAATCTGTTCAAGCAAAAATCAAAAAATGCGAAAGTAAGGACAAAAAAACAATTACGCTGACAGTTAACAGAATGCTCACAGGTAGCACAGTACCTGAGTGGGATACCATGCTCTATTTTAAGGACACAGCATCCCCGCAAGAATACGATCAAGCTACATTTCGTCTACAGAATCAATATGTCAAAACATACACTGAGCCAAATGGTGATGTTATGAAATACAACATGAAGCCACAAACTCTTTTAGTTGATTTTAGTCCAAATCGAATGTTTGAGATGCAGGAGCACAAATCTCAAATATACAATGTAAATACAGAATCAAACGGAAATAGTAAACTAGAAGAAAGGCTAAAAAGGGAACTGGAAATATCTCCTATCGTCGTTCTAAACAACAAAAAAGTAACTCAAATTTCACCTGCTGACATTTTAGATGCTATTAGAGAATATTTTAGCAGCAGGAGTGTACTAGACGAGGCTACTTCCATTTCAGTAGATTATTCACTCTTGGATATAGACATAATCAAGGCTGAAATTGAAAAGCAAGGTAAAATAGGATCACGACAAGGAATAGAGATCAAACCTGCCGATGGTGAAGGAGATGAGCTTGATACAGGCAACGAACAGCTTGATGACGGCAAAGATAAAGAAAAGGACGAGGCTACTGACAGTACAGAAAATGAAGTGGAAGCAGATTATAGAGGAAAATTTGCAATGTATTATGCAAGAATTCTATTTTTTACATTCCTTACAGACTCAAAAATAAAATCCCTTCACGAGATAATCACGCATATTGACAGCAATGAAAATAACCTACGAATAGCAGCAAATCTAAGCCTAGAAAAAAATATACTTTCATTATTCCAAGAGCATATTAACCCTTTCGTACTCAGTGAATTAGACTACAAAATCCACAACATAAATTCACTAGCAAATGATTTATCTTTAGAACCGGTAGGGCGGGCAAGCAATGCGTTGAAAAAGTTTAGTCGCCTATCCGATTCCGAAATTGTAACACCTGAATTTGTCACTGAAAAAATTATTGATTTGTTCCCCAAAAATGCAATTACCAATTCAACAAACATTCTTGATATAGCGTCGAAACAGGGTGAATTTGTGTATGCTGTTTACAAAAAATTTGGCAAAAGAATAGCAAATAATTTCTTTTCAATCCCAACATCTAAGATCGCGTACGAGTTCACTAGAAAAGTGTATAAGTTGCTTGAATTAGATGTAAATAACATTGAAAAAAACTATACTTCCTACGATTTACTTGAGAAAAATGATTTGATCGCAGGAAATAATTTACAAATTAACAATAAAAATATGAAATTCGATGTAATTGTGGGGAATCCTCCATATCAAAAAAGCGATGGTGGAGCACAAGCGAGTGCTAAACCCATTTACAATGATTTTGTCAATATTGCAAAAAAACTAAATCCGGAATACGTTTCAATAATTATGCCAACACGTTGGTATGCTGGTGGCAAAGGTTTAGATTCTTTCAGAGATGCAATGATCAATGATAAACACATAGCCGAACTGCATGATTTTCTTAGACCAGATTTGCTTTTTAGAGACATCAATCTAAGAGGTGGTGTTTGCTATTTTCTTTGGAGCAAATCATACGATAACACAAAAAGACTTACAAAAGTTTTCACATACAGAAATAGTTTAAAACCTGAGTCACACACCCGAAATCTAAAAACAGAAGATTCCGAAATCTTTATTCGACACAATGTAGCCATAAACATATTAAAGAAAGTAAAAAATTATTCAAAATTCAAATCACTTGAAGATTTTATCTCATCCAGAAAACCCTTTGGATTTGAAGCCAACATAATTAAAAAAGTGAAACTCTTTAGACCAACAGCCAACAAATTAAAAAATCCCATTATCTGTTATGGGAAAGGGAGGAAAGTTGGTTATTTAGAAAGATCAGAAGTTAAAAAAAATGATGAATGGATTGATAAATATAAAGTGTATACGCCGAGAGCTAACAACATTGGAACGGAATTGAATGATGATAATTTGAATGCTTTCATAGGAAACCCAAAAACAATTTGTACAGAATCTTATATCGTTGTTGGTGTTGATTTAGAATTAAATAAAACATCTGCTCAAAATATTCGTAAATATTTCAAAACAAAGTTTGCTAGGTTTCAACATAACATAAGAAAAGCTAGTCAAGATGCCACATCAAAGACCTACAAATTTGTACCCCTACAAGACTTTACCTCAAAATCAGATATAGACTGGAAAAAATCAATTAATGAAATTGACCAACAACTATATAAAAAATACAAATTAACCAAAAAAGAAATAGACTTTATTGAAAGTATGATTAAACCAATGAGATAACTATTTATGAACGAAATAATTTATATTCTCATTAACGAATCAATGCCTGGGTATGTGAAAATTGGGAGGACAACAAATTTAGAGCAAAGAATTCGTTCACTAGACACAACAAGTGTTCCACTTCCTTTTGAATGTTTTTATGCTTGCACTGTGCAAGATGCAGATTTTGTTGAAAAGCAACTTCATGATGCATTTTTAGACCATCGAATTCGTTCAAGTAGAGAATTTTTTGAAATATCACCAGAGCGCGTTGTGTCAGCTTTAAAGATTGCTGAGCTGGAAGATGTTACTCCAGGAAAGGATTATGTTGAATCAGAAGAAGATCAACAAGCATTGAATCAAGCCAGAAAGAGGCGCGCTGTTTTTAATTTTAAAATGGCGCAGATTCCTGTTGGTGCAGAACTTGTTTTCGTAAATGATGAAAATATAAAAGCAAAGGTTATTGACAATCGTTTAATTGAAATAAATGGGGAAGTCACAAGCCCTTCTGCTTCTGCTCAAAAATTATTGGGATATTCATATCAGGTTCAAGGAACAATTTACTGGATGTATGAAGGTGAGACTCTTGATGAGAGACGTCGTAGAATTGAATCTGAGGACTAATTTATTATTACTTTGCACTTCAAACTACCACCGACAGGGCCGGTGGTAGTTTGATTCTTTTGTTCTGCAAAACCAACCCATTGATAATGCACTCAAGCACCGACCTCTGTTCCAGCACAGTCCCTTCTTTCAAAACAAACTTGGCATAATCTTTTAAATCGATAGGTTCAATTGAATCGGCCTTTCTTATTCCTAAGAACATTGCTTGTAACTTTTTAAACTTCTGTATTTCTAGGTTGAGTTTAGCGGTAAGCTTTACTTGATCTAGTTTTAATGTGTCGATCATCTCAAGCAGCGCCTCGATGAGATCTGTCTCATTAATTGCGGGATTTTTACATTTGTAATTAAAATTGTCAAACACCCTGTCTTATGCTACTAATAGTGCGCAACTTCAGAGGGAGAGAGACAATGCAAAGCAAGAACTTTTGTGGTTTCGGTTGGATGCTCGTTGCCTTGGCCTTGTCCTTTGCCACGCTTTCGGGTTGTCGCTGCGACAGTGATCCGGCAGAGCCTGGTCCGGGTCAAGTGACCCTTGATGGCCAACTGTTCGATGTCGACTGGTCGGACGGAGACAGCTTCTCGTGGAAGGTGCCAGGAGAGAAGAAAAAGCGCGGGTCTCGCTTGATGGGGTTCAACACGCTCGAGGACTACGGGCCCGTCCACCGGTGGGGTTCCTGGACAGCTGAGGAGTTGTACGACATCGCCAAGGAAGCCGGTCGTTTTGCTGCCTCTCGTGGCTGGAACTGTAGGAAGACGGGGCGCAGCGGCGGTTACGGGCGAGAAGGTATCCGTTGCCCAGACTTGCCTCGAGAGATGATCAAGAGGGGGCTCGCTCACGCGTATTCGATGGATGGACCTTCTGATCCGGCACTGCTGGACTTGCAAAAGAAGGCGCAGGCCGAGGGTCAGGGCATGTGGAAGAATGGAATTCCCGAGGCAATCGTCACCAGTCTGCACAGCCTCGACGAAAAATCGGGAAAGAAGTCTACGTACGATCGCGTCGTCGACGTAGCCACAGGTCACGCAACACCCGTTACCCACACTGAGACGTATAAGCCGTGCCAGGGGGTCTGTAGGCGTGGTAGCTGCATGCAGTACATCCCATACCCACAGAGGTATGGAAAAGACCGGCTGCGGTGTGACAAACAAAGCGGAGGCTGACCACCTCGCATCGCGATGGGATAGGCTGGGAAGCTGGCGTGTCCTTGTAGTCGTCGTTGACTACGGGATCTTCATCGACGACTAGACCTCAAGCTGCTATCTTCCTCTTCTGGGAAGCTCTGGTGGCTTTTTTCGTTTGTATTTTTTTAAAAAAATAAACAGAAAACCGCCGAAGCGGTTGAGGAGTGTACGCTTGGTTGCTTGTTGCTAGGCTGGCACGTCCGGGTAGACCCGATCGCCCATGTCGCCCATACCACCGCCCTTGCCGAGGATGTAGGCGTCGTCGTTGAGACCGCCATCCATGACGCCCATGATCACCGGTACATCCGGGTGATCCGCTTCGAGCCGTGCTGCGCCTTCGGGACAGCCGACCACACCCACGAAGATGATCTTCTTGACCCCTCGCTCCTTCAGGTGTGTGAGTGTTGCGCTCGCACTGCCTCCGGTGGCCAGCATGGGATCCAGGGCAAAGCAGACCTCGACTTCGGGCGCCGGTTCGGGCACCTTGCTGCCTTCCCAGATTGGTTCGTGCGTGTCGTGGTCCCTGTGCATGAAGACGTGCCAGATCAGCGCCTTGGGCAAGAGGAGCTGGAACGCATCGAGCATGCCCGCACCTGCGCGCATGATCGGAACCAGTGCGTGCTGCCCAGTCAGCACGTCGCCGTAGCCATCCTCCTGCATCGGAGTTGCAACTTCGACACGCTCTGTCTGAAGCGTGGTTGTCGCCGTGGTTGCCAGAACGACAGCCAGGCGATGAAGCTGCACGCGCATCTCTGGTGGCTGCGTGGTCTTGTCGCGCAGCATGGTGATGGTGTCAGCGGCAACTGGGTGTTGGAGAAGGGTGAGTGCCATAGATCCTCCCGGTTAAGTCCGACGTGAGTATAGACAAAGACAATCTGATTGTCAATCAAGGCTTTATTGTTGTATATCTTTCAAAACTCTTGACAAAAATACTTTAGTTTGATAAAGTGCTCTTTGTATGAATAAAAAGTGGGAAACAAAAGAGGTTAATGACCTTTTAAAAGTCATTGTCGCTCTGGAAACCAAAGAACAAGCAAAATGCTTTTTTCGCGATCTTCTGACTGAACAGGAGCTTGTTGAGTTTGGAAGACGCTGGAAAGTGGCAAAGCTTCTTGATCAAGGGGTTTCCTATGTAGAAATCGAAAAGCAGACCGGTATGAGTTCAACCACTATTGCGCGTATTGCTAAGTGGCTTAAGTCTGGAATGGGTGGTTATCAATCAATGCTTCATCATCATTCTCTAATGTGAGATGGCCCTGTTTTTTGTTGTCTGCCATCTCTCTGCGGAGAGGTTTTTTATTTATAGTCAAAAATATGTTCACCTTATTAACTTTTACTTGTTCAACAATACAAGCAGATCAAATGTTCAGTAGCACTCCATGGGAATACGTAAAGCTTGATCCTTCTGGAAATAATCTTGAATCAGATCTTGATTCTTTGCGTTTGATAATGCGAACGATCAGGTTGTTTGAACCAGCCGCTCGTTTTGTTGTGATGATTGGAAACACCGACCCCTACTACATCTATCTCCAACAATTCAAAAATATTCCCGCATCTCAACGTTCGTTTGTATTAGAACAATTCGCTAAGCGTTGGGAGATATATAGGGATCGTTTGCAATCCTGGATTGATGAAAAGGCGCCCGACTTGAATGCAGAGGTGGCCAGCTGGTTCTCGTTTGAAAGGGAGATAGAAGCGAGCACAGGTCGGTCTTTTGAAAAAGAATTTGACGAAGTGCTTATTCGTATTGATGATCTTGCTCAAAAGAAAGATATGGATCAAGAGTTTGAAGCATTGGAACAACAGTTTGGTTTAGGGAAATATTTTGAAGGACTTGAAAGACCGGATCAGTCATTGTTAAAAGATTGGATTCGCAGAAAATTTGCTGAATACACGCTGCAGGCATTGTGGATTAAGGAACTAATGCCAGAAGTGAAGTTTTTACAAAACGAAAAGCCTCGCCAACTTAGAACGCAAATGTACCAACCTCTTGTGCAAGAGAAATATTCTGAGCCGTTTGAAGTTCTACAACTATTTTCTGATGATAAAGGTTACAGCTAAGTGAGACCTCCTTTTTCAGAATCAATTTAGTATTGATTTTGAGAAAAGGAGGGACTCATGATCGGTCATGATGGAAGTGTTCAGATCCCAGCACGCGCGATTCGAAAAGCGCGTAGAGCGCTTTCAACTCACGCCGAGCAAGTAGTGCGAGTGCTCGAGCAGTTCGAGACCATGGAGTTTGTTGATCCAATCCAGCTCTTTCAACTTGCAAGCAACAACACGCTTTCGTTCATAGCTTTCTCGTGCTTGGCAACAAAACGCGGTAGCGAGCAGATCATCCTTGAGCTGAGCAAGACGTTCTTCTTCCGCTCAAGTCGTTTTCTAAAGCAGTGGTGCACTCTATGCGAAGCACTCAATGAGTTGGGGGTTAGCACAAACCTCACAGTCTTTCTTCCCGACCTTGAGCCTAGGCGAACCTGGGGATGGCAACTCGGCCAAGACGAAATCACCTTGGCTTGTGAGTTGATGGCCGAAGAGGCAGAGGGGTTTCGCAATCAAGGTGTAGTTGTCAAGCCGTGGTCACAAGTCGAAGAATTCAATCAGGTTGGATTTTTGCAAGCACAAGAGCTGATCGGGGATAAAGCTCCATTGCTTGTTCATCAGGAAGCTGAACTCTTGAGATCGTTTCCTGAGATTCAGCTTGTTGGCACATACGAAGAAGCTGCAACACGACAGGTGGCCAGCTATGCACACGAAGGACGAGTTCTTGAGGAGCAGCTTTCAAGTGTGATCCTGCTCCAGTCTGAGCGACCCCCAGAGCGGAAGGATCGCATGTATCAACGTTTGCGCAAAGTGCCGCTACCAATCGTTCATCCGTTCGATCTGTCCAGGAGGTAACCATGGGGCTGAGGTGGCGAACAATGAATCGAAGCTGTGGTGGAATTCCGTCCCACCCTCTACTAGACGGGCATGGTTCTCGTGCCCGTTTTTCTTTTACCAAAAAAAGGCTTTATGCCTTGCAAAAATTAGATAAATGCGCTAGGGTAAAATTGTCCGATACTGGCTCTTGTTCCGGTTCTGAGGAGGTAGAAGGAATGCCCCGGAGAGGCCATGGGCTTCCTGCGAATCTGGGAGGCTGCGCGCGCCCGCGCCGGCACTGCCCAGGATCGAAGAGCGCTGAAAAACGCGCTCGTCATGGAGGCCCTTGGAAGACGTACTTGCGTTGCTGCGGCCTCAGGCAATAGATCTTCTTTCCAGAATACATGCCCCTGCTGTAATGGGGGTGTGTCATGAATCACGCGGTCAACTGGAAGCGAGTCGGAACCGCTCTTTGGCAGTTCGCACGAAGCAGAGCTCTGTCTTCGGATCGGGTTGCTAGTGTGCTCAGGATACTGCCTGGCCTCATCACCTTTTGCGGTTCGTACTCGCGATCCAGAAAGGTTGCGCTACGAGTCGGAAGGACGTTGATTGCAGGAAACGGCAACACAGAACTTCTGGTGCCAACCTGTCCTGCTTTCTCGCACCGAGACGGCAAGTACACGTACAAAGGGCTGGGCCAAGGAGTTCCGCTGCTCGTCAAGCTGCACATTCCGTTTCTTCAAGGGATCTCGCGACTTCTGGAAGATCAGGTTTGTGTGAGGATCCTGCTTGCTGATCAAGAGGCAAGTGTTGGTCCGCTCGCAGAGCGTATTGGCATCGACGAGACTGAGTTCAGGCGAAGGGTTCAGTGCTCGATCACGGCAAGTCGCCGCGCTGTTAGGGGGTTTGGCTGGCAGGTTGAAGCCATGACAGATGTTGTCCCGGACTTCAGTGCCCGGGTCGAAGCTGTCAGGCGCGAACTGCTTGCTGACGAGTCGACGCGAACGCGAATTCGGCGTGACGTGCTCGCTCGCGAGCGTCTTTACGACCTGATCGGATACCCAAAGGATATCCGTTTCGATCGTTCAGCTGAAACGCTGGCGCAATACGTGACCTTGGGTCGCTTTGCTGCCGAGCGCGATGCACTCATCGCCAACCACACAACCTCAAGCCTGGATTGGTACCGCAATACCGACGCAGGTCTTCTCCACAACCCCGTAAGGGTCTACTAGTCGGCTAACCACCGACTTTTCTATTTGTAGTTGGAATCCCTATTTACGAAAAGATCCTTTCGCAAAATGTTCTTAAATTTTTTGGCTTGCTTACAAATTCTACGCGGCGGGCATGACGCTCAAACATTTCCATTTGCATCTCAACATCAAAAATGACGTAACGCGCGCCAATCCATGTTGTATGCAAAATATTGTATGCGTAAAGAAAAACACCACATGAAAGATCTTCAAACGAAAAAGGCTGTGTTTGTTTGTAAACAGAAAGGAAAGTCTTGGCAAGTTCAAAGTTTTTATCTGACCAACCTGTGTCAAAACAATTGAGAAACAGTGCGCGCGTGACTTCAAGACTTCTAGGGCCAAGTGCTGCACGTTCAAGGTCATAGACATGACTCACTTGTTCTGATGAATCAATAAAAGTATTTAGATATTGAAAATCTCCATGCAAAAGACAATCGTGTGGTTGAATGAGTTTGTCTTTTGCAAAGTGCATTCTTTTTGATATTTGTTCTTTTCTATCGAGAAGTTCGAGAATTTCTTTTTCAATACCAGATAGAGCTGGGCGCTTTGAAAGTTGATAACGAATTTCAGCACTTTCCATTAAAAGTTTTCTTGGATCTCCAATTCGAATATGTTGAAACGTTGGTTCATTGAACTGTTGACCAGCATAGTGAAATTGAGCTAGAGTGCTGGCGAGCGAAGTGATAGTTGTTTCGTTAATTTCTTCTGCCTCAGGGCTTCTGCCTTCAATAAAAGGAAACAAACTAAACCATCTACCATCAAACCAAAAAACCTCACGACCGAACCGGTCTTTGATTGGAAGAATAATTGGAAGGCCATGGCGGGAGAAATATTCCTCAGCGAGTTTTATCTGATAGACAACAGTACTAACACGATTTCGATACTCTTTAAAAAAGAAAACTCCTTGAGGAGTTTCCAAACGAAAATTTTGACTCATGAATCCTCCGTGGACAAATTTGTGTGAGGTGATTTCATCAATTCCAAACAAATCCTTAAGAACCATTGGAAGTCGCTCAAAATCGATCGGAGCATGAAGAATCGGGGTATTCATACGAATGAATATATATAAAGATTGTGATGGAGTTGCTTTTTAACATAAAGAGCCAAATCAGGCAATAAGGACAAATTATGCGTATTCTGGGCATTGAGACAAGTTGTGATGAAACAGCCGTTGCTGTTGTGAATGAACAAAATGGTCGTTTTGTAATTGAAAAAAACCTTCTTGCATCTCAATCAGATTTGCATGCAAAATATGGTGGAGTTGTTCCAGAGGTGGCTGCGCGTGAGCATGCTGCAACGCTTTTTCCTTTGCTTGAACAGTTGGGAATTTCAAGAAGAGGAAATGAGATTAATGTGATTGCAGTAACCAAAGGGCCTGGGCTTGTTCCAGCGCTTCGTATTGGAGTTGAACTTGGTAAAACACTTGCGTGGGATTGGAAAAAACCGCTTGTTGGTGTGAATCATTTGGAGGGTCATATTTATTCCGTTTGGCTTGATGATCCAAAGCCTGTACTTCCCGCTCTTTGTCTTGTGGTTTCAGGTGGGCACACAGAATTGATTCTTATGAAAGATTATGGTGCGTACGAACTTCTTGGCATGACGCGTGACGATGCTGCCGGTGAAGCTTTTGATAAAGTTGCCAAATTGTTAGGGCTTGAATATCCGGGCGGCCCAAAAATTTCAAAGCAAGCACTTGATGGTAATCCAGGTTCAATTGAATTTCCACGCCCAATGATAAACAGTGGCGATTTTGATTTTAGTTTTTCTGGATTAAAAACAGCTGTAAAGAATCATTTAGAAAGTTCTTCTGATTCAGTTCCAGACGTTGCAGCTTCGTTTCAAAAAGCTGTTGTTGATGTTTTGGTTTACAAGACTATTGAAGCTGCAAAAGAAGTCAACCCAAAATCAGTTATTCTTACAGGTGGAGTCTCAGCAAACAAAATGTTAAGAGACACACTGGCTTTTGCTGTTAAAAAATTCAATCCTTCTATTTTGTTTCATGCACCAGATATAAAATTAACCGGAGATAATGCGGTTATGATTGCAATTGCTGGAACTTTCCGTGCACAACAAAAAGATTTTGTGGATCCGCTTTCTCTTTCTGCAAATCCGAACATGCGTTTAGCTTAAACCCACCCGGTGTCATTGCGAGGAGGCTCGTTCGACGGGCCGACGCGGCAATCCTCGTATACGAAGATTGCTTCGCTAGCGCTCGCAATGACACGAGATAGATTATGAAAACAAGTTCAGAACAAAAAACAAAACAAATTGCAGCTGACTTTGCAAAAACACTCAAAGGCGGTGAGGTTGTGTTTTTAAAAGGAGATTTGGGAACAGGGAAGACAACGTTTGTCAGAGGAGTTGCAGAGGCGTTTGGATTTAAAGAACCTGTTAGAAGTCCAACTTTTACAATAATGAATTTGTATCAAACAGATAATTTTCAAATCGTTCACTTGGATTTTTATCGCTTTACTTCATTTCAGGAGATTCAAGCTCTTGGACTTGAAGAGTATCTTGGCCAGAAAGATTCAATTGTTTTTATTGAATGGCCAGAAAAAGGAATTGAGGAAAATAAAATATCGCCAACACATCAGATTGAATTTGAAACAAAAAAAGACTCAGAAAGGTCTATAAAAATTAGCTGAAATAGAAACGCCCCGCCTCAGGAGGAGACGGGGCAGGGAGGAGGAGTCGAGCCGAAGCTCGACTGGAGCACTTGCCGAGCCGAAGCTCGGGTTCGGGGATCTCGCCTTGACGAGCCGGTCAGGCGAACGACGGGTCGCGCAGCAGGGTCGACGGGCAGTGGGACCAAAGCATAGGGCTTTCCCTCCAGGGACTCGACTTCGGGGGTGGATCTGTTCTCGAACGGCGCGATCGGATCAAGTAGTATTATAGAGCATATTTGGTTGATGTCAATTTATTGTGGATAAAAAAAGACTGGGGACTAGGTGCTAGGATTTGAATTCCTAGTTCCCAGGCCCCAGACTCATTAATATTATTCTCCCTCACCAGCCACTCGCTTAATCTCTTCAACTGTTGTCATTCCATCCAGCACTTTCAAAGCTCCGTCTTGTTTAATCGTGACCATTCCTTGTTGCTTTGCAAGTTGTCTAACTTCATGTTCGGAAGTTTTTTCAGACAGTGCGCTTTTGATTTCTTCACTCATGATTAAAATCTCATAGATTCCCACACGCCCCTTATACCCGGATCCATTACAAACCTCACATCCTTTTCCTTTATAAAATTTCCATTCTGTTTCTGGCAAAACTTTCTCACCAGAGCTTTCCGGAATCTCTGAGACTATTTTTTTAATAAACGCTTTTTGATCTTCTGTAATAGTTGTCTCTTCTTTGCAATCTTCATGAATTCTTCTGGCAAGCCTTTGTCCAATAATTGCATTTAAAGATGGTGCTAAAAGAAACGGCTTTACACCCATTGAGATAAAACGGGGGAGTGCACCTGCGGCATCATTGGTGTGAAGAGTGGAAAGCATCAAGTGTCCGGTGAGCGCTGCATTGATCGCAACTTCAGCGGTTTCTAAGTCTCTGATTTCTCCAACCATTACAATATCCGGGTCTTGTCGCAAAATCGAACGCAAACCTCCGGCGAAATTGTAGTTTTTTGACTGGTCAATTTGTGACTGGTTTATTCCTTGAAGTTTATACTCAATTGGATCTTCAAGTGTAATGATTTTGGTGTCCGGTGTATTGAGTTTTCTAAGAATGGCATAGAGTGTGGTTGTTTTACCAGAACCTGTTGGACCGGTTGTCATTATCATTCCATGAGGTTTTTGTATTTCGCGTAAAAGTTTTTCCTCTGCCAATTTCCGATATCCCAACTGTTCAAACTCAACATTGATAGCACTTGGCTTTAAAAGACGCATAACAACAGACTCGCCCCATGTGGTTGGAATGGTTGAAACACGCACGTCTGTATCTCCTTCTTTGAGAAAGATAGTAAAGCGTCCATCTTGCGGTCGTTCTACAACATTGATCTTAAGCCCACTAATAAGTTTGATGCGCGCAATGATTTTTTTCCAAAAGTCATGCGGAAGTTTTGCAACTTCTTGAAGAACACCATCAACACGGAAACGGATTGCAATCTTTTCTTCTTCAGCCTCAATGTGAACATCAGATGTTCCAAATTGAAGAGCTGCTGCCATTACAATAGTCATGATATCCGAGACTGATGCATTATCAACAATTTTTTGAACATCTGTGTAGCCTTTTAGTTCGTCTTGATATTGTTTCAATTCTTCATCCGTAACTTTCACGCCTTTAATAATCTTTTTAATTTTTGGAAGCGCTTCATATGCTTTGAGCGCAACGCGCAAACTCTCATCAGAAATTTTGTAAAGCCCTCCATTTGCTTTTAATCGTTCTTGAAGTTGATGAAGCAGATCTTTGACTTCTTGGGATTCAGGTTGAGTTGAGGCAACCCGAATCTCAGGTCCTGTATACAAAAAGCAAACCGTTTTAAGTTCTTTTGCCTGTTCGTCCGGAATCTGTCTAAGCGCTTCAGGGGAAATGGGAAAGCCTTTTAGATTCACATAAGAAACACCTGAAGCTTTGGCAAGCTGTTCAGCTTCCTGTTCCATTTCTTTGAGCCGCACTTCGTGCATTTTCTCATCGAACTTTTCTACAGTTGTTTGGTCTCCGGCTTTTGCAGGTGCTTGTTCAGTTGATTTTGCACCAGTGTATTTGAGGAGATCTTCTATTGATTGAATGTCATTGGACATAAACTAAAAACTAGCGAATTTCTCCACTAGTTTATGTCTTTTTATAACATCTTGCAATTAGGAGGAATTCATCGGCGCAACCATCTCATAATTTTTGCCATGTTTTTTAATCCATGAGCCTTGTGCATTGCTCGTTTGTAAAATAGATACCAGGCATGATACTGGAAAGTAACAACCGCTCCTGAGAAGCCCAGAATGATCAAAGCAATAAACAAAGCAAATAAAATATTTGCAATTAGGAACACAAGGAATGATCCTGACAAAAGTGAAATTGAATAAATGATTGCATATGGAATTGAAAGAAGTGCAATCAGTGCGATCAAAACAAATCCGGCAAGCATAACAACAAAGAATTGCAAAACAGCATATTCAACGGTTGCTACCCATTGTTTTCGAAAAAGCCTCCATGCATTCACAATCGCCTGAGATGCGCCGTCTTTTTTCTCGATAATATCAATGATCGCAAGTATGGAGATGATGTTTATTACAATGATTCCGGCAAAGAAGATTACTGACGTGACCATGTACAATAATTCATTATAAACCGTTGTCTGAATATAAAAGAGAAATAAAGGCAGTGTCACCAGAACGGTTAGAAGCCCTGTGAAGAATTTTGTGAAAAAGTCCACAAAAAAGATATCCCAAAAATATTTCCATCCTTTTTGTTTAAGCTCGTGTGGTTTATGTTTTCTTTTAGAGCGGACACCTAACAGAAGAGCGGCTTGGGAAACAACAGACATTATAATAAGAAGTATAACAACAAGTATTGCCACAACTGCGATTGCGGTGATACGCGTTTGTCCTAAAATATTCAGCTGACTTACATAAGAGCCAAATAGATCATAACCAATAAACGAACTGTCCATGAATTTTTCAAGAAAAGTTCCACCAGACTTCATTCGTTTAAGGCCATGAAAAGCAACATCAACTACACCGCCTGTTGAGATAATTGCCGCGAAAATACCAAAAATCCACAAGTGTTTTCGGTTCCATGTTGAACGCCATGCGTCTTTTAATAGAACTCGATATAGTCTTGTGGATTTTTTTCTTAACATATGTTCCTCCTCTTGCGTCATTGCGAGGAGGCCCGTTCGACGGGCCGACGAAGCAATCTTCGTACACGAGGATTGCCGCGGCCCGTCTGACGGGCCTCGCAATGACACAATATTTATTTATTCGGTAAGTTTTTCAAACAGCGCTTCAAATTCTTCTTTTTCAATTACTTCTTTTTCAAGCAGGTGTTTAACAATTTTATCAAGAGCCTGTTTTTCTTTTCGAATTATATCACGAGCTTGCTCTGTTGCGCTATTCACAAGTTTTTCCACTTCTTTGTCAATTGCCTCAGCAGTTTTCTCAGAGTAGTTTCGTCGTTCATGAATTTCTTTTCCAAGGAAAACCATTTCTTGCGTTTCTCCAAACACACGCGGTCCAAGAACTTCACTCATTCCATATCGAGTGACAAGTTCGTAAGCAAGGTGGGTGCATTTTTTTAGATCATCTGATGCACCGGTTGTAACATCTCCAAAGGTTTCTTGTTCAGAAATAAAGCCACCAAGCATCATTGCCATGTCATCAATAAATTCAGCTCGTTTGTGAAGTCTACGATCTTCAGATGGGAGCTTGATTGTATATCCACCTGCTGATCCGCGAGAAATGATTGAGACTTTGTGAACAGGATCACAGTTTGGCAACATGTGACCGACTAGTGCATGACCTGCTTCGTGGTAGGCAGTAATCTTTTTTTCTTCTTTGCTCATTACAAAACTTTTGCGTTCCGGTCCCAGAAGAACTTTTTCAATTGAATCAAGAACATCTTCTTGTGTGATTGTTTTGTCATCACGTCTGGCCGCACGAATTGCTGCTTCATTAAGCAGGTTCATTAAATCCGCTCCGGAAAATCCTGGGGTTCTTTCAGCAATGCGTCGTAGATTGACTGCTTTTTCAAGCGGTTTGTTTTTTGCGTAAATTTTTAAGATAGCTTCTCGATCATTAATGTCTGGTAAGTCCAAAATGACTCGACGATCAAAACGTCCTGGTCGAAGTAGCGCTGGGTCAAGCACGTCCGGTCTATTTGTTGCAGCAATAACAATCACACCAATGTTTGGATCAAAACCATCCATCTCAACCAAAATTTGGTTAAGTGTTTGTTCACGTTCATCATGGCTTCCGCCAAGTCCTGCTCCGCGCTGACGACCAACAGCATCGATCTCATCAATAAAGATAATACAAGGGGCAGCTTTTTTTGCGCGATTGAATAGATCTCGCACACGAGATGCACCAACCCCCACGAACATTTCTACAAATTCAGATCCACTCAAATGGAAAAAGGGAACAGCTGCTTCACCTGCAACAGCACGCGCAAGAAGAGTTTTTCCAGTTCCGGGTCTACCCATGAGCAATAAACCTTTTGGAAGCTTGGCACCAAGGTCTGAGAATTTTTTTGGATTTTTAAGAAAGTCAACAACTTCATGAAGTTCTTCTTTTGCTTCTTTTGCACCGGCAACATCAGCAAAAGTAACTTTTTGTTTTGTGTCTTTTATTTCACGTGCATTTGACATCCCAAACGACATTGCCTTATTGCCTGCTCCCTGCATTTGTCTAATCATGAACCAGAAAATGAGAATGAGAAGCAGTAACGGCAAAAGAGATGGCAAGATCACACCAAGTAGATATGATCGTGTGCTTCGGTCTTTTACAGCAATGGCTGCTGATTTGAGTTCGTCTGCAGTAATTCCGTAATCAATCAAAACTTCTGAAAGCGATACTCCAGACTCTTTTCGAGTTTTTTGTTTAGTTCCATCTTTGAGTGTGATGCTCACCTCAACACCTTCAATATCAATAGACTCAACAACTTCGTTTTCAATTTCTTCAACAAGTGTTGCCATGTTTATATCTTCCGGTTTTTCTTTAGATAAAGAATAGTTCGAAAAGATAGCTGAGATAATAAGAATACCCAGAACCGCAAAGATGATGTTTTTTGAAAGTGGTTTCATAATTATTCTGTTTTTGTTTCCTCTTTGATTTCTTCTTCCTCTTCTTTAACTTTTTCGCCCAGGCTAAAGCCTTGGGGCTACCTCATCAGATCCATCTTCAACCCCTCCTCCCTTTTCTACCTTTTCCTCCTTTTCTCCCCCAATTCCCTTCAACGACAATCCAAGACGGTGGTCCTTTGGTTCAATTGAGACAATTTTGAAGTCCATTATTTGTCCCGGCTTTCCAATTGTTGTTACATCAGCAACCGGTTTGTCTGAGAGTTCTGAAACATGAGCAAGGCCATGAATTTCAGGATCAAGCTCCACAAAGAATCCAAATGGATTGACTTTGAGAACGGTTCCTTTAACAGTGTCACCGGTTTTGTATTTTTCTTGTACATTTGCCCATGGGTCTTCAATGAGTTTTTTCATTGATAAGAAAATTTTGCTTCCTTCAAGACCAATGATTTCAGCTTTAACGGTTTGACCTATTTTAAGTAGATCGCGAGGATGATCAATTCGTTGCCAGGCAATCTCACTGATGTGAACAAGCCCTTCAAGTGAATCAAACTTTACAAATGCTCCAAAATCGGCAACAGCAGTTACTTCACCTTCAATAACGTCTCCCACAGTAAATTTTGAAATAACATTTTTCTGCGCATCTTCCCAAACGGTTTTTTCAGAAACAATCAGCTTTTCATCATTTTCATTTACATCAATAACACGCACGTTCATTTTTATACCAATGTAAGATTTTAGCTTTTCAAGAATTTTGTTTTTGTCACCACCACTCACACGTGGATAGTGTTCAGGGGAGAGTTGGGAAACAGGCAAGAATCCAGAGATGTGATTGATTCGAACAATAAGACCACCTTTGTTTGCCTCCAAGATTTTTACATCAACTGTTTCACCAGTGGTGTAGAGTTCACGCAAAGTCTCCCAGGCTTTTAGTTGTCCTGCAAAACGGAATGAGAGCTCCATTTCACCGTTTTCGTTTTCAAGATCAATAACAGTTGCTTCCACTTCTTCGCCGGGTTTTAGATTGCCGTACTCAGAGGACTCAGCAAAAAGTTCGCGTCCGCGCACAACACCTGTTGTAATGCCATCGATGTCAACACGCACTTCGCGTCTACCTGAACCAATGATTTTTCCTTGAACAACATCTCCGACTTTAGGGATGTTTAAATAAGATCCCTCCTCAATGAGTTTTTGAAACTCAGTTAGTGTTTGAGTATCTGTCATATAAAAATATTCCGCTAGACGGCTGCTTGTTCTCCCCCTTTTCAAGGGGGAGCTAGAGGGGGTTAGGCCTCAAGCAGGGATCCAAACGGGGCTAGAATTAATTAAGATTAACGGGGCGAGTTTAGCGTAAAGATGAAAAAAGGTCAAGATTTGACAAAACGTCAAAATCATGGTTAACTGTAAGTACTTAGTTGAGGTTTACCTTCAATACTAGTGTCCGAAAAGAGCTCCCTAGAAATTATGGGGGTTCTTTTTGTATTTCGTTTATCCCGGGTTCATGGGCCTGTGGAGGTAATCGGTAACCTCGACTAAGTTGACGCTAGTAGCTGCCGGTTCGAATCCGGTCGGGTCCACCACGTAAAGCCAGCTAAGCTGGCCACGTGGTAAACCAATGGCCCGGGACCAAATAAATCCACCTTTAAGTTTAGGTGGATTTATTTTTTGAAATTGAAAAGCCGGCCCAGAAGGTTGGGGCCGGCAGATTGAGTGGACGAGCCGAGGTTGGCTCAGAGTCCGTAGTTGTCTTCGCGTCGCAAGCGGCGCATGGGGTAGCCAAGCGGGCCGGCGAACATGGCACGTTCGAAGCGGCTGGCTGCCGGATCCACGGCGAACTCGAACGCCTTGGTTCCGGTTTCGAAGTATGCCGAGAGCCAGGCAAATCCTGGGATGAGCTTGTGGCTGCGACCGGCCAGCTTGCACACTCCGATCGAGAGTACTCCGCACGCGAGTCCGTTTGCGAACGCAATGCCCAGCAGCATCATTCCCGCGAGATGGGGTTCGAGGAGTAGTGCGGTTGTTCCGGTCACTGCGAGCGTTGTGAGCATGCCTGCCCAATGAGTTCCGTCGCTCACGCGCGGCAGGTTCTTCACGAACAGGAAGGCGAACATGACTGGCATGCCGATCCCGAGCGCCCAGAAGACTATGATCGGGATGAGAACGCAGAAGGTCCAGACCATCATCAGCGAGCCCGCGAAGATGAGTGTGAACATGCGCGTGCAGAATCCGATCGTATAGCGTGCGAACCCAAGCTCTTCGAGCTTGTCGAGTCGGCGGGCTAGACAAGCCTGATTGTGAGCTTCCTGGATTACCGTGAGTGGGACTTTGTCGACTCGGACTGCTTCGCGCTCGGCTTCGCTCAGCTCTTGCCCATCTGAGATCATGTTTCCAGCCATGATGATTGCGGCCCAGCACAAGAAGAAGATCAGGCCAACCCCCGCATCTCTTGTTGGAAGAGTGGTCCATATCACTTCGATAAGCAAGCTGGTCCAGACCAGGCTGAACGTTACTCGCGCGATTGCGTGTGCGTACGTGAGACGCAGCTCCGGACTCGTGCGGAAGTTCTCAGCCTTGGCGCTGCACCAGCGACCAAAGCGCTTGAACATGTTCACGATCCCACCTGGCAGGACGAACACGAACAGAAAGAACGCGATCAGAACCACATCGGTGAACCACTTGAAGATCAGATCCGAGACACCTTGGTCACGCAATCTGTCCTTGAAAGCGCTGACTGCGATTCCTTGAGCGACTATGATAAGGACCATGGTGAATGCGGCCGGGCAAAGCGCTGCCAGTAGGGCTCCGCTGAGCGTACCGCCACCTTCTGCAAGAAGAGGTTCCCAGCCATGGCCCACGATTGGTGGAACCAAAGCCGTGACACCCACGAACAGGTACAGCCAGATACGACCGTTCCAGAGCGTGGTTCTGGCAGCACTTGCTCGCTTGGAAGAGCACGCCCAAGCCGTTTTGGCCGAGCTGACTGCGAGCTCCCAGATTGGCTTGTGGTAGTAGCCGAGCAGGAATCCGGCAGTGCAGGCCAGAAGCCCGACGAACATGCCAGCCCATGCGAACAGCAGAATCCCGAGCGTTCCGCCCAGAACTCCGCCCACGAAGTTGCGAAGATTGAAGGTGCGATTGTCCATTTGACCCTCCTCACTCACACACTACCGATTGATTTCGGTATATGCAAATGGTTGGGAAGTTTAGTTAAAATTGTTGGTTTTGTCAAGGTTTATTAGTTTTGTTAAAGAAAAAACAATTGATGTAAAACTTCCATATGGAAGTTTTACATCAATCCTGAATTCTCGTTTAAGATTATTTGATTGTTCAGTTTCGCTGTCATTGATACGATTAGTTATATGAATAAAGGAAAAATACACAAAGATACAAAAAAGTGGATCCATGAGTTTATTGAAGAATATCGACCTGCCTTAGAAACACTTGCAAGGGGGCCAGAGTTATCTGAAAAACCATTCAAAAAAGAAAACAAAAAAGGTATCATAGAATCACTATGGGTTTAGCACAAAGACTTTCAGAATTTATGGGTGGCCGTGGCCATGCGTCTTCGCCGGATGTTTCAGTTGATTATCCGGTTGTGCAAGACGACGAACTTGCGGAAACCGCAAAGCGGCTTGGTGTTGATGTTGAAAAATTTTCCAAAGCAAGAATTGCTCAACAAAAAGAACGTCAAAAAGAGTTGGATGAAGAGCTTGAAGATGATGAGCATTTTGTTTATCCTGGGGTAGATGCGAATCTTTTGAAATTTCCAGAGCCTGTTGTTCAAGATGTTCAGGGCGCTTCTGTTATTCCGGATCGATTTGGTCCTAGATATTGGATCGAAGATAAATTGGGACAAGGCGGAATGGGTGCAGTGTATGAGGTTGCAGATTTGCGCACAGATCAGAAACGCGCAATGAAGGTTTTGCTTAACCAGCCTGAGTATAGTACTGGGCCTTCTCAAGCAACACAGTCGTATGATACAGATTTGGAAGCTGTTATGAGTGCTTCTCAAGCGCGTGAAATTCTTGACAATCCTTCAGCCCCTTCTCAAGAAACAAAGACTCCGGTTCCAATAGCAATTGAAAGATTCAGGCGCGAAGTTCATACACTTGCAAAAACAAAAGATCCGTTTGTGCTTAAGGCATTTGATCTTATTGATATAAGCGGAGGAAGAGGAGAGGGCTACGCGCTTATTACGGATTTAATTAAAGGTCCGGATCTTGAGAAACAGCTTTATTTAGAAGGATTTTTACCGCCTGTTGAAGCTGCGATTTTTGGTGCTGAGATTGCTCATGCGCTTCAGACAATGCACGAGCAAGGAATCGTTCACAGAGATTTAAAACCCGGCAATATTTTTATTGATAATATTAATGGTGAAGAAGTCGCTAAGGTAGGAGATTTTGGTTTGGCAACATATACAGAAGAAGTATTGAAAGATCGCGTGGATGCAACAGGAAGTGGTGTTGCAGATTGGGATCGAGAACTTACTGACAGCATAGTGGTTCTTGGGACACCTACTTATATGGCTCCTGAGCGAATTAAACAATCCGAACAGGAAGATCACAGAGCTGATTTGTATGCACTTGGTGCAATCCTATATAAAATGGTAACAGGAGAAAATGTTGTTCAGGGCAGTGATGGTTTTGAAATTATGAAGAATTCAATGAAAGGAAATATTAAAGCATTTAACGAAATTCAAATGCCGCAAAATGTTCCTGATTGGTTAGAGGATATTATTATGAAGCTTCTTGCAGCAAATCCAGATGATAGATATCAAACAGCTGCTGAAGTTTTTGAAGAGCTACAAGAAAAAGCAATTGAGTTTGACCCCTCACTTGCTTTTAAATTGCCTTTTAGTTTAGGTTCAAAAGATGCAATGAAGCAAGAAGCTGAAACACAACAAGAAGCACCGGCTGAAACACAAGCTGCAATGCCATCTGTTAAAAAACGTGCTGTGTAATTTTTCAAAATCACAAATATTTAGTTAATAATATGCCACATCCAAACCAGTCCATGTTAGATGAGTTTCAATATGCAATTAAGCATTTTGTTCCAACTGTTCCATTGAAGGTAAAAGAGGAGGCGCAAAAAATTCACAAGGATTTACTTGCTGATGAGACCGCAGATGTTGAGACAATCAAGCTGGCTTTTCATGATATTGGAAAAAAAGAATTTCCGCATCGAAGAGCATACGATGAGCTCACGCACACAAGTGCTGAAGCAAAAATGGTTGAAATGGTTTTGGATCATGTTGATGAGGCTGTTCGTGCAATGATTAAACCTCATTTGGATTCAGGTGTTGGTTTGGACGATGTTGTTAAAAGCGATTTGTTTGAAGGAAAGATGACGCCTGAGCAGCGATATCAAATTGAAGATGGAATTTTGGTTGCAAAAGAAAAATTGGGTGACGCACTTCAGTCAGAAGTGAGTGAGCACTCAGAGGAATATAAAAAACTTGTTGAGAAATGGTCAGCGAATGCAGATGAAATTGAAGCTAAGATTTCTGAACTGGAAGCCATGTCTTCCCAAGCAAATGAAAATCAAAAAGAGGAAATACATGGTAAGGTAATGCGATACAAAGAAGGTTTTTTGCTAACAGAGCAAGATCCTGATATTAAAGAAATTAAAAAAGAGATTGAATATTGGGAGGATACGTTTAATCCTGAAGAATAAAATTATGTTTGGTCAACCATTAAAAAGAGAGGTTGGAAGTCCTGAGCCTGATGAGGCTCAAGTTGATGCTTCTAAAGAAGATCGGGAAGAAAATCCGGATGTTGATATTGAAATGTCTGCTGATGAGGAAAGAGATGTTAGAGAGATTCTTGGATTTCCTTTAGAAGGGGAATTGAATAAAGAGCAACAAGCCTCACTAAAGGTGGGTTATAAAATTTTGCGAGATCAGATGCGGGCTCTGAAAGACGCTTCGACTGGTAAAGATGTGGGTAGTGAAGAGTTTTTTAAATACCCAGCCTCAACCAAAGCTCAACCAAAAACCAAAGGTCAACCAAAAAAAGATGTTGAAGTACCTAAGTTGGGTGGTGATATTAGGATTGGCATGATGATTCCAGATCAGTTTGGTGGCAAATATCGTGTGATTGATAAAATCGGTGAGGGGGGCATGGGAGCTGTTTTTAAAGTGGAAGATGTGCGAACCGGCGTGTTTAGCGTTATGAAAATTTTGCACAGAGATTTAGCTCGTTTTGATCACGCTAAAGCTCGTTTTGATAGAGAGATGAGGACAATGGCAAGAATCAACAATCCTTTTGTTTTGCCTATTCACGATGTTTTAACTGTTGACTTAGGTTCGGGTCCACAAATAGTTGTTTTGTCGTCTTTAATAGAAGGTAAAGATCTTTTTGACACACTTCGTGATGAAAGATCTTTCACTCCTGATAGGGCGGCCAAATTAAGTGGAGAGATTGCAATTGGTTTGCAAGCTGCACATGATCAAGGAGTTGTGCACAGAGATATGAAACCCGAAAATGTTTTTCTTACAGATGCTGGCGGTGAAGAAATTGCAAAAATTGGAGATTTTGGAATTGCTGGAATTAATGAAGAAATTATGGCAGAAAAGTTTAGAAAAGGTGGATTAAGAGACGACCGTGCAGTAACAGTAGCTGGAACAGTTTTTGGAACACCAGAATACATGGCGCCTGAAATGGCAGATGGAAAAAAAGCAGATGGACGAGCAGATTTGTATGGGCTTGGTATTATTATGTATCGAATGCTTGCAGGACATTTGCCATTCAGAGGAGGAAATAAAAGGGCGCTGGTTCAGAGGCAAATTTCTGAGAAACCTAAACCTTTTTCAGTTTTGAGAATGCCACAAGAGGTTCCAAAATGGCTTGAAGATATTGTTTTTAAACTTCTTGAAAAAGATCCGGATGACAGGTATCAAACAGCAAATGAAGTTTTTGCTGCATTAAAAGAAGGGGCTTTGAAAGACAATCCAGAAATGAAAAACAAGGTTCCATTTTGTTGGGATTCTGTTAAAGATGCTGCACAAAGCGTACAAGAATCTCGACCTGATCAAATAGCCGCATAGCCTTGTTTTACAGGACAAATCATGGTAAAGTTGGATCGTTCTTTATGAACGATTCTTCTTATTTTTAGGGATTATTTTGATGAAATTATGAACATTTCTTGGCTTGGATTATCAGCTTTTGAGATTAAAACTAAAACAGACATTCGCGGCGAGGTTCGCATTGTCACAGATCCTTATCAAAACAGCACAGGGCTCAGGTTTCCGCGAACTCTTGAGGCTGAAATTGTTTTGCAAAGTCATGATGAGGATGATGCAAACAACACCAGTGCCCTTGATGGAAATCCTTATCTTATCAATCAGCCCGGTGAGTATGAGGTAAAGGGTGTGTTTGTGTTTGGAATATCAGCTCCGCTCAAACGAGAAGAAAAAGGCAAGCCAATGAGTAACATAATTTTTAGACTCGAGGTTGAGCGCATGCAAATTGCCCATCTTGGAGCTCTTGATCGTCCGCTTACAGATGATGAGTTACAAAAACTTGGCAACGTTGATGTGTTAATGATTCCGGTTGGAGGTGGAAGAGTTATGAATTCAAAAGTTGCTTCAGAAGTTGTTGGGCAAATCGAACCCAGAGTTGTGATCCCAATGACACACAACATTCCGTCAGTAAAAGAAAAATTGGCAGGTGTGCAAAACTTTTGCAAAGAGTTTGGGGCGTGTAGAAAAGAAGAAAGCAACAAATTAAAACTTTCCAGAAAAGATTTGCCGGAAGAAGACATGCTGATTGCAATGTTGAATAGGTAAGTTCTAAACCCACATGTCTAAAAAACCGATTCGACTTAAGCCACTTCCCAAAAAACAAAAACACGCAATGGCCGCTTTGGTTATTGTGGCAATGGTTATCATAGTTTATGGATGGGCAACAACAATGAAAGGAGTGTTTAAGACAGAAGCCAAGCAGGCAAAAAATAACATTGAAGCTTCGTTTGAAGATTTGTCTGATAATTTTCAACCATTAAAAAATCCTGCAATAAATGTTGCTGAAATTTACAAGGAAGGAATGGAAACATCCAAAACAGTTGCTGAGCTCAAGCAGCAAAAAGAAATTGAAGATCAAATTTTATCAAGCATCAAAGAAAAAATAGAAAATGACTATGGCCAAGAAAAAGAAGGCGCCAGCCAAGAAGAATAAAGCTAAAACCAAACAAGAGGATCAGCCACATACCAGAACCGGGATTCAGTCTCAAAACATTGTTGCTGAAATGAAGACGGCATATCTTGATTACGCAATGAGTGTGATTGTTGGACGTGCTCTTCCTGATATTCGTGATGGACTTAAGCCGGTTCATCGTCGCATTTTATATTCCATGTGGCAGACCGGTCTTCGATCAAGCGCAAAGTTTAAAAAGTGTGCAGCCGTAGTTGGTGATGTTCTTGGAAAATACCATCCTCATGGAGACTCAGCTGTGTATGATTCGCTTGTGCGTATGGCACAAGATTTTTCTTTGCGCTATCCGCTTGTTAGAGGCCAGGGAAACTTTGGGTCTTTAGATGGAGATCCGGCTGCAGCATATCGATATACCGAATCAAAGCTTCAGCAAATTTCAGAAGAGCTGTTGCTTGATATTGAAAAAGAAACAGTGGACTTTATGCCAAACTTTGATGGTACGCATAAAGAGCCGCAAGTTCTTCCAGCCAAACTTCCGAATCTTTTAATAAACGGCACGCTTGGTATTGCAGTTGGAATGGCGTCAAATATTCCGCCACACAACCTCACAGAGGTTGCAAATGGGATTTTGGAACTTATTAAAAACAAGAATTTAACAATTGACGAACTTTCAGAGATTATTCAAGGACCGGATTTTCCAACCGGTGCAATTGCTTACAACAAAAAAGATATTAAACAAGCCTTTGCTACTGGAAAAGGTGGTGTGGTTGTGCGCGCAAAAACAGAAATCATTGAAGACAAAAAAGGCAACTTTGTGATTATTGTGACTGAGATTCCATACCAGGTGAACAAGGCAAATCTTCTTATGCGCATTGCGCAAAATGTCCGCGATAAAAAAATCGAAGGGATTCGGGACTTGCGCGATGAATCATCAAAAGACGGGGTTCGAATTGTGGTTGAGCTAAAAAAAGATGCTTATCCAAAAAAGGTGCTCAATCGTTTATATCAAACAACACAACTGCAGGACACAATGCATTACAACATGCTCGCGCTTATTGATGGAATCCAACCGCGCATATTAAACATCAAGACAATTCTTGAAGAATACTTAAAACACAGAAAAGAAGTGGTTCGTCGTCGTACTCAGTTTGATTTGGCAAAAGCACGCGATCGTGCTCATATTCTGGAAGGATTGAAAATTGCGATTTTAAAAATTGACAAAGTAATTGCAACAATCAAAAAATCAAAAGACAAGGATATAGCTCGTGTGAACTTGATGAAGAAGTTTAAGTTGTCTGAACTACAAGCTGTTGCAATTTTGGAAATGCGCTTGCAACAACTTGCCAGCCTTGAGACTTTAAAAATCGAACAGGAGTACAAAGAGAAACAAAAAATAATCAAAGAGTTGGAATCTATTTTAAAATCGTCTCGCAAAATGATGGGTGTAATTGCAAAAGAGGTTGAAGGGTTGCGTGACAAGTATGGAGAAGATCGTCGAACACAAATCATGAAGCATGGCATTAGGGAATTTTCAATCGAAGACGTTGTGCCTGACACCCCAACGGTTGTGATGATCACACGCGCTGGGTATATCAAGCGTTTGGCACCAGACACATTTAAAACACAAAAGCGTGGTGGAAAAGGGGTGACTGGTCTGACCACAAAAGAAGAAGATGTTGTTGAGCAAGTTTTTTCAACCACAACACATAAAGACCTTTTGTTTTTTACAACACGAGGTCGAGTATTCAAACTTAAAGTTTATGATGTTCCTGAAACTTCCAGAACAGCAAAGGGTCAGGCGCTTGTGAACTTTTTACAGCTTGCTCCAGGTGAAGGTGTTTCAGCAACATTGGCAATGGACAAAATGGACAAGTATAAAAATTTAATAATGGCAACAAGCTTGGGGACTGTAAAAAAGACAGTTATTGATGAGTTTGAAAATGTTCGTCGCTCAGGTCTTATTGCCATTAAGCTCAAAGACGGCGACAACTTGCAATGGGTGCATCCAACAACCGGGAAGGATGACGTTGTACTTGTGAGTACTGGTGGTCAGGCTATTCGTTTTAAAGAAAATGACGTGCGTGCTATGGGACGAACAGCTGCAGGTGTACGTGGAATTAAATTGAAATTAGAAGATAAGATTGTTGGAATGGGAATTGTTCCTCAAGGTAAGGTTGAAAAAAAGAACGGCCAGGAACTTATGGTTATTATGAAAAATGGATATGGCAAACGAAGTGGTTTAACAGAATATAAAGTTCAGCATCGTGGTGGAACCGGAATTAAAACAGCTAAGATTACAAAAAAGACAGGTCAGATTGTATCGGCTCGGATTGTTGATGCAGATGACGAACGCGATTTGTTTGTTGTCTCTGAAGCAGGTCAGGTTGTGCGCTCACCACTCAAATCTATTTCAACACTGGGACGCGCAACTCAAGGTGTGCGAGTAATGCGATTCAAAAAAGCCGATGATACAGTCGCTAGCGTTGCGTTCATCTAATGATTGACACGTTTATGGTTTTTTGTTAAGTTCTTCGCGAAATTAATTACGATTATTATGTCCGTTCCTGCCAGAAAGAAATCCACATCATCAGTCAAACGACGACGCTCTCACATGGCTTTAAAAGCAACTCAAATCGGAAGTTGTAAGCGTTGTAAAGCAGATGTGAAACCTCATCACGCATGCGCTAATTGCGGTTTTTATAAAGATCGCGATATTCTGGATGTGTCTCGCAAAACCAAGCGAGCACTTTCTTCAGCCAAGGCCGCTGCAACCCAGTCACAGAAAGAGGAAACAAAATAGCCTTCGTGTTATTATAAAATAAAGTTTGTCCTTTTTGTTCTTTAGCCCTTTTCTTATGTCAAATAGACATCTTTCGCGAACGATTGCCATGCAGTCCCTGTATCAATGGGATTTTTTGGAAATGCCAGAAGGTAAGCTCAAAGAGATTATTGAGTTTAATCGCAACGAGTTTGCACCAAAGTTTGATGACGAGGGATTCACAGAAAATATTGTGCAAGGTGTTGCCGACAACAGAGAGGAAATCGATGAGATCATCACACGCTTTGCTCCAGACTGGCCGCTTGATACAATCGCAATTGTTGATCGAAATATTCTGCGTGTTGGTGTATATGAATTAAAGTTTTCAGACAACATTCCTGCAAAGGTTGCGATCAATGAAGCTATTGAACTTGCAAAAAGTTTTGGTGGTCAAGCATCTGGTCGATTTGTAAATGGGGTGCTTGGAGCGATTTATAAAGATGCGCTTGCAAAGGGGGAGATTAAGGAGGTGGATAAAAAAAATGAAGAATAAAAATTATGCCAAAAGAAGACCTTGCAGAATTAGAACAAACTCTTGGTGTGACGTTTCAGGACAAAGACACGTTACGCCAGGCGCTTGTTCATCGCTCATACTTAAATGAGCATCCGGATTTCGCTCTTGGACACAATGAAAGATTAGAATTTTTGGGGGATGCTGTTTTGGAGCTTGTGGTTACAAAGCACTTGTATGAAAATTATGAAAATCCAGAAGGCGAGCTTACAAACTGGCGAGCAGCATTGGTGAATTCTGAAATGTTGTCATCCTTATGTCAAAGACTAGAGGTAGAACCATATTTGTACTTATCACGCGGTGAAGCTAAAGATAAAAATTCAAAGGCGCGTAAATATATTTTAGCTGATGCATTTGAAGCACTCATTGGCGCAATTTACGTGGACGTTGGATGGGAAGAAGCAAAGAAGTTTATTAATGAGCGTGTGTTAACTGAACTTCCAAGAATTTTAGAGGAACAACTTTACATTGACCCAAAGAGTCGTTTTCAAGAAGCCGCACAAGAGCATGTAGGTGTTACTCCATCATATAAGGTCCTCTCTGAAGAAGGACCAGATCATCAAAAGGAATTTGAGGTAGGGGTATTTTTAGGAAAAGATAAAATAGCAGTTGGTAAAGGTACATCAAAGCACGAAGCCCAAGTTGCAGCAGCGCAGGCTGCCATTGAGCTTAAGGGGTGGTAATTCTTGCGTCTTTGCTACTTTTTCCTGTGTCATTGCGAGGAGGCCGTCCGACGGCCGACGAAGCAATCCCCGTTGAGAATTTTGGGGGACAGTCACGTTGTATATAATTTCGGCAGTACTCACTTTGTTCCGTGCTGGCGAAATTATATACAACGTACCTGTTGATGGTGTCCTGGTTGTTCGTCGGAGGTTGGTGAGAAAATGTTTAAAAAGAAAGCCGCTCCAGTTTGGGGCGGTTAGCCCACCATAGCCCAAAGGGCGACGGTGGGTTTTAGGTTACCCGACGATCTTGGAATCGTCTGAGCAAGTCAAGTGCGGTTTGCGCGCCTTTGGTGTCAAGCGGCAGAACCACAAGAGTATGTGCTTCCTCTGGGATAACGTCCTGTATGACCAGAGGGGTCTGTGTTAGTTTCTCGCAAACAACAGCGCCTTTGCTGTATGAGGCGTGTATGAGTTTTCCGGCCTTTGTCACAATACCCACATGACCGATCTTTCGATCTGGATCAGCAATGGGGTAATGGTTTTCAAAGAAGGCTAGGCTGGCTGGAGCCAGTCTGATTATTGTGGTGCCGCTGTACGATTGGTCAATCGCGAATCGCGGAAGCTCAATACCGATCTGGGCAAACACTGCCATTGTGAACGTGGAGCAGTTGTAGTAGTTAGGTCCGCTTTCAGGATGAGACCTGCGACGGTAAGCAGCTCCAACTTTACTTAGCGCGATTTTGAGTACTAGCGTTTGCCAGTCTGTCTCAATCAAAAGCCCGCCAATCTTGAAGGCTTTTTCAAACCACTCCTTGAGGCGTGTTGGTATAAGAACACGAGGGGAATTGCTGGCAATTCCATCGATGAGACTGACGCCATTCTCGTATGGTCTACAAATCCGAAGCCCCTGAAGAAGCTCCCGATCTGCGTGTGGCAGATGTTTCATGGGGCACCTCTGGGCTAAGGAAAAGGACTATTGCGAGCTTAGACGATCAGGTTATTTTTTTCAAGCAAACTAGTTATTTTGTACAAAAACGGTTGACAAAATTGAAAATTTGTTGTATTGTAATTCTCCGTTGAAACAACCAGCCGCAAAGGTTGGTTTTCGGATAGGGAGGTGACAATGACTCGATTGAACGCGGTCTTGCTCAGCGTTGCGCTTGTTCTTGCGAGTGCGTGCGCGACCGGACCGTCTCCGACCGCTGGTGGCAAGCCCAACTACATCCAGCTTCTTGCAGCAGAGATGCTGTGGTTCCACGATGGCATGCCAGTGGACTGTTCCTGGAATCCGACAGGGTTCGAAAGCAGCTGGCTTTCGCGTCCATGGATCGGAGAAGGTTCCAGGTTGCAGAAGACTCTGCCAAACATCGATTTTGCGCTTGAGGGAATATCTGGTCATCTGGATGTCACAGATGAGGATATTGCGCGAGCGCGTGTCCGAATCTTCGAAGTCAGGAGATTCCTTCAGCTTTGCGAAAGCAAGCCACCAGTGCACTATGTAGACACCATGTTCTTCTTCATCAAGGCAAGGGGCTTTGGGAGAAGAGTGCACTCTGTCTGTGTTGCTCGTAATGACACCATGGGAATGCGTCAGGAGTTGCACTACTCCGGCCTTTTCCACAATCTGCCGCCGTTCGGCAGTGCCAAGCTCGACTAGCCCGTCGTTCCCGTCGCCACGAGCGACACCTAGTCTCACCCAAACAGCAGGGTGAGGCTTTTCAATTAAAACAAAAACCGCAACAAATGTTGCGGTACTTGTGGTGCGCCGTGCAGGACTCGAACCTGCGACCAAAAGATTAAGAGTCTTCTGCTCTACCAACTGAGCTAACGGCGCTTATATGAACGTCCAAATTCTGCCAGATAAATTGACAAAAGTCAATAATTTAAGTAGCATTCTGTCGTGACAATAGTGCGGGTGTAGCTCAGCTGGATAGAGCACCAGTCTTCGGAACTGGGGGTCGGGGGTTCGAATCCTCCCGCCCGCACCACCCCACGTCGCTCGATTTTGGATCGAGCTGTGTGGGGTGCCCCCCGTAGCTTTAGCGAAGTGGGGCAGAAAAACCGTCTTTTTCAAAAGGTGGTTTTTCTTTTTGTCTTTAAATTTTTTCAAAAGAAAGAGCCGCATCCGAAGATGCAGCCGTCAATGTGTCATGCCAGAAGGCGAGACTCATTATGGTTAAGGAATGCCTGCCAACCGATGGGCAGACTAGCACCGCAATGCAAGCACGAAGCTTGCTCTGCAGTGATGATGATCCGGTTGTATTGCTTGCAACGAGTGCAGTCAATACTACGCCGGTAGCGGAACCCTTGGAAGCCAATGCAGATATCATCGGCCAGTTTGAACAGGAAAGATCCATAAGGGCCTTGCCTGACAAGAGCGATTGCATCTCCACGGTCAGTGAGGATGCAAGGAGGATTAACGACACAGGTGCCGCTGTGGTTCCAGATGAGCCCGCCGTGCATTGGATGCAAGATGAACTGACCCAGAGGTTGTTCGTTGTCTTGATGGTCAAGACGAGAAATCGGTACTATGTCCGACTCTCCTATGGGACCGAACGGATCGCCATAGCACATGTAGTAAGCTCCTGACCAATCCACAAACGGAATGTTTGTGGGGAGGATGGCCAGAAACCTGGACTGAAAACTGGGCATGAAGACTCCAGAGGGAAGTGAAAGGTGGATGAGGTTGGTACTTGGGTGTGCCATTGGTAGCGGCTAAACGTTTTTCACTACGTTTAAAGTCGCTACCCCTCTTCCAATCGCTCTGGAGGTTAGAGCTCGTTCGAATTTGTGAAACTCGAACAGTAAAGAATATAAAACAAACCCCCTTTTGTCAAGGGTTTTGGGCTGACAAAAACGTTTATTTAGGCATTTTTGTCAGTTTTTTTGTTGATTTTTGCCAAAATTTATTGACAAAAGCGGATTTTTGTGCTATATTACTCAGCTTTGCTATTATAGATAGCAAGCCCTTTCACCATGTCGGTGAAAAGGTTCCCAAGAGGGAGGATAGGTTCAATGGCGTTCGAACGCTTTCGCGCGGCAAAGGACCGTGCAATGGACTGGGTGCTGAAGAAGCTCAGCATCAACGGTGAGTCATGGCATGCGCGGCTGTACCTGCGCGCGTACGTGACAGACCGTGCGTCCTGGCGCGGTCTGTCCTTTGACGAGCGAACCGCGCTCGGTACACGCTTCAACAAGGAGCACAACGCCCTGTTCGCGGCACTGGAAGGAGCTCGTCAGAAGTGCTACTGCGACTACACCAGCGAGGCAAAGCTGGCGTACAAGCAGGCGCAGGCGGACTACGACGCAGTGTACAGTCCTTGGATGGAAGCCGAGATTGCCAAGGCGATCGAGGCACACGCCCAGGACGTGAAGACGCGGTTCTACGCCGGCCAGATCAGCCTGTGCCCGTACTTCCATTCGGTGTGGATCGCAGCGCTCATGCTGTGGGTGGTGCTGCCCATGAAGCGCGCAGCCTTCTCGATCATCAGCCGTGTGTTCGGCTGGTCGAGCGAGACGGTCAGTAACTTCTTCGGCTGGGTCTTCAGCCACATCGGGAACTTCCTGAGCGCGCATCGCAGCGGAATCTTCAAGACCCTGCGAGTTTCGTTCGTGATCGCGGCAGTGATCATGGTTCTCGTGAACCTGGGATCGATCTACAACGGTGCGGCCTCGGTCTGCACTGGTGTGGCTTCGGCAGCCATCTGGGTCGTCGAGATTCCGGAGCGTTACGAGATCGAACGTCAGCAAGATCTCGATCGCGAGTGGTCGGCTGAGCTGGCACGAGAGCGAACCCGCAAGTTCTATGCGCAACGCAATCTCGAGTGGGCCAGACAGCAAGAGGCCGAAGAGCGGTGGCGCGAAGAGAGAAAGCGTCGGCGCGAAGAAGAACAGCTTGCCTGGGAGAAGGCGAACCCAGGAGAGGCTGCGCTGGTCCGTCGAGCCAAGGCAGAGCGTGAGGCCAACCATGCTCGCTGGGCAAGGTACCGGAAGAGTGAGCGAGAGATCCATGAGACCATGCTCGCAGTTCGCTCCGAGGTCTCGTTCCGCGAGAATCTGCTCACCGCTGTCAAGGTGGTGGCAGGTGGGTGTGTCCTGACCCTGATGTTCTGCTGGCTGTTCATCCTGTTCCGCTACGCCTGGCTCGCGCAAGTGAACACGCATCGCGGACGCAGTCAGCTCAAGCATCTTTCGTGGGTCTGGAGCTGGACCGGCTACCCGGTCTACGTGCTGATCGTGGCAGTCGTAGTCATGATCGACTTCTGTCTCGAAACTGCGTACAAGTTCGTGGCAGACACCTTTGTGCTCGTGGCCGCTTTCGCAGCGTCCATGTACCGCGGGGTGTGCCCGTTCATCCAGTTCACGGACCGCAACGGGAACCCGCTCAAGCAGGTCAACGGCGACGCCTGACATCTCACTGTCGTGGGGGGGGGGGGGGGGCGCGGGCCCCCCCCCCCCCCCCCCCCCACCAACCCCCCCCCCCCCGGGGGGTTTTTAAAT
>CAYNRK010000001.1:136845-201509 GCA_964399675.1 uncultured Gammaproteobacteria bacterium
CGGTTCATGCTGGTAAACGGCGACGCCTTACATCTCACTGTGGTGGGGGGCATGGGTCCTTCCGGGCCCGGGCCGAACACGACCAAGCGAACCACCCATTACTCGGGTGGTTTTCAAATTGAAAAATTTTACCAGAGAGACCGTTGAAATACTCTTCATTATTGCCTGAGCCTGTCGAAGGCCGCATACAAATGACTGGAATTACATCCCTTCGACAGGCTCAGGGAATATTCCATGTGTGTTCTACGAGTATTTCAACGATCTCGTACAATATATTGACAAAAAGCTCGATTTGCAATACTCTAATGCGTTACGAAACGTTATACTAACCACGTGTTGCGTGTGTGAAAACATGCGTGAATATCGCAAGGGGAAATAACCGTGCGTACATTCGTTCATTTCTTTGCAGTATCCATTCTTCTCCTCGGCCTGGTTGGTTGTACCGAGGTGATCAAACCTGTTCGTTCCGCCGGGGCCATGGGTTCGGATGGTGGCGCTGCCGAGGGAGAGGGCGAGGGAGAAGGTGAGGGCGAGGGGGATGTTGTCGCTGTGGGCGTGTGTGATGTTGTGGGCGTGGGCGTCGGTGTGGGGGAGGGCGAGGGAGAGGGGATTGCCGAGGGCGAAGGCGAAGGCGCTGCCGAAGGTGAAGGCGAAGGCGAAGGCGAAGGCTCTGCCGAGGGCGAAGGCTCTGCCGAAGGTGAGGGCGAGGGCGAAGGCGAAGGCGCTGCCGAGGGAGAAGGAGAAGGAGAGGGCTCTGCCGAAGGTGAGGGCGAAGGCGAAGGTGAAGGCGCTGCCGAGGGAGAAGGTGAAGGAGACCTCCCTGATCCGCTGCCCGACAGCTTCGTTCTTGTAGGCATCTTCGGTGGCTACCCGGCGATCCAGCTCAATGTCGAGCCTTACAGCTCGGCGAACGTGCTCGGTCGGGGCTGGCTCGAGTCTGCACAGGTGCTCAACGGTGATGAGGTCGTGGTCGACCTTTTGGCCGACGTGTACCCGCCAGACACCCTGTGTGGCATTCGCCTCAACGCATCCTTCTATCACGACGCAGGGGACGTGAACCAGGACAACGAGATTATTGGCGAGCCCGAGAGCTGGCTCTGTGAGGTCATCTCACCGGGCGAGGAGAACCAGCGCTTGGTGCTCGAAGCAGCCGCCTGGAGCGAGGTCAGGGTCAACAATCTCGAATACTCCCTTGATGACATGGTGCCATACCAGGTTCCCGGCGAGGCCGGTTGCTCGGCCTTGCTCATCATCAGCGAGAATGGGCTCTGCGCCCTGAACTGAGCAACAACACCCTTTTGCTCAACCACCCGTCACTCGGGTGGTTTTCAAATTGAAAAATTTTGCCAATTACCTTGACTTCTTTGTTTTTTTCTGGTATTATCATTTGTTTCCCAAAAGGAGTAGGGCCATGAGAACAGCGCAAAGTGCATCTCGGGTTCTCTCCAACAGGGAACTCGTACAATTCGTTCATCTTCCAACAGGACTGACAGGCGAAGAGGTTCGTGATCGTCTTGATGCAGCCGAGCGGTTCATTGATTTCGATGACACGCTTTGGCTGGTTGATAGAGGATTTGCGCGAATGGATTTTTGTGGGAAGCCTCTTGCCAGGTTTCTTGCAGAGCGTCCATTTGTGATGCAGACCTGGAATCCAGAAGATGCCTCACGGTTTTTTCTGGAATCTCCTGGTTTGGCACAACCTCTTCTGGTAGTCGAACCGCCAACACTGCAGGTACGAGTCGAAGATCTCGACTTTGATCCTTGCACAGCTGACTCTAACTTTGACGGTCTTTTCTGGGTTTGGAAAGACCTTTCAGCTTTGGGGGTTCATGGAAAAGAAGTCTTCGACGACGACCCAGATCATCTCTTCGCGCCAGGGTGTCGAGTAGTGACAGAATTCGACCCTTGGTAAAACGGGCAGCTCATGCCCGTTTTTCAATTTAATAAGAAAAGACGAGTCAGATGACTCGTCAGTTTAGGCGGCATAGGCCAGACGTTCTGGTTGACCCATGCGGATCCAGGTTTCGCGCGTTACGCGAACCTTGCAGAGTTGATCCTTGATTCGACAGTGCACGGGGCCATCAACACCGGTCTTGTCTGCAGGACAAATGCAACTGGCTATACGCACTGCATCAGGCAGTTGGCCAAAGCGGATCATTTGCATGTTATGCCGACGACCAGTCTTGATTGCCTTGTGATTGGTCGTGGTTCCCAGGATGTTCTTGTCCTGGTGAGTTGCCAGAAGGCGGCTGTAGAGTTCGTCGCCAATTGGAAGTCCTGAAGTAGCGAATCGATATTCAGGAATCACCAGAAAAGTCCCAAGCTCATACCACATTGCACCTTGAGAATCTTCAGCAAGTTCCCACAAGACAATGCAGCCAATCACGCGGTTGCTAACCCCCCTTTTCTCCCCCCTTGAAAAGGGGGGAGAACTTCGGTCGAGTGCAATGATGACACGGTTGTCAAGTACCGTAGGTTCAAGATCATCTCGCGTCTTGGTGAGTAGGTGAGCTTCTGCGCGCGTGATTACTTCGACTTGTGTGTACCAAGATTCATCAAGTGTACACAAATCATGGCCGGACACGTAAACGATCTCCGGCTTCGGAATTGGCATTTCTCTCTCCTTAAAGTTACACAAACAAAACAACCGCCTGCGGGCGGTTGTTTTGTCGTACGAAATTCGTGATCAAAAAAACCTACCCAGCGGGCAATGTCTTTTTGTCTTTCTTTGTTGCAAGAATGAATCTCATACGCTATCTTTGTATCAATTGCATGAGCTTATGTCAATAAAAGAAATCAAAGAAAAAATTTGGGAAATCAAAACCAACCAACCTGGAAAAACAGTTTGCATTCTTGGTGGCACACACGGAAACGAACTAACCGGTATTGAGGTTGTAAAAAAATTTGTTAGCGAGTTTGAAAACGAAAAGCTCAAACTAGAAACCGGTAGATTAATTTTTGCACTTTCAAATCCAAAAGCAATTGAACGCAACACAAGAGGTGCTGAAGATCACCAAGATTTAAATCGAAGTTTTTTTCTTGATGTTATTGAAAGGCCAGGCAATGAAACTTACGAAGACAAGCGCGCAAAAGAGTTGGCTCCTTTTTTAAAACAGTCAGACATCTCAATAGACATTCATTCAACAAACAAACCTTCTGAGCCAATGTTTTGTATGAAGGACGATCAAGAACACAAAGAAATTGCAAAATGGTTTGAATGCCCGAGAATTCTAGATGATCCAAAATTGGTGATCGGTCAGGGGGTCAATGTAACAACGGATGAATATGTAGATAATAATGGTGGAATTGGTATTGCGTATGAATCCGGGGCTGTGAGCGATCTTTCAAAAATCGGAGAAGTTTACAAAAGCATTTTAAACATTTTTCGATCTGAAAAAATGATCAACGACGGGGTTCTTGTTAAAGATCCTCAAGTAAAATGGGAATCATTTCAAATGGAACAAGCAATTCTTTTGGATAAAAGAGGGTTCAGTTTTGCAAAGGACCGAGGTGTTAGTTCGTTTGAACCATTTTCCAAAGGTGATCTGCTCGGGTATTATGGACAAGACGAACTGATCGCTCAATTTGATGGAGTTATCATGTTTCCCAAAGTAAAAGAATTATTCAAAATCGGAAAGCCAGTTGTATATTTAGCAAAACAAAAATGATTATGCACTATTCAAAACAATTCGGAAAAACAAACAAGGAAGCACCGCATGATGCGGATTCCATAAACGCACGCTTGCTAACACAAGCCGGTTTTATAAACCAGACAATGGCTGGAGTGTTTTCTTATCTACCACTTGGCTTGCGTGTTCTTAACAAAATTCAAAACATTGTTCGTGAGGAAATGAATGCGCTTGGTGCAAGTGAGATTTACATGCCAGCACTTCATCCAAAAGATTTGTATGACAAAACAAACAGGTGGGACAAGATTGATGTGATATTTAAATTAGAGGGACATGGAAAAAAAGAATACGCACTGGGCTCCACGCACGAGGAAGTTGTTACACCTTTGGTAAAACAGTACGTGAAGTCATACAAAGATTTGCCTTTGTCGGTTTATCAAATTCAAGACAAGTTTCGAAATGAACCGCGTGCAAAGTCAGGTCTGCTTCGCGGAAGGGAATTCTCAATGAAAGATCTTTACAGTTTTCATTTGGATGAGAAAGATTTTAATGATTTTTATGAGAAGTCTAAAGGAGCATACTTGAATGTGTTTAAGCGATGTGGTTTGGAAGCACTTGTTGTAGAAGCTGATGGTGGAGTGTTCTCAAAGTTCTCACATGAGTTTCAAGTTGAAACACCAAACGGCGAAGATATTATTTTTACTTGCAAGTGTGGTTTTGCGCAAAATAAGGAAATTGCAAAAGTTAAAGATGGAGATGATTGCCCTTCATGTAAAAAAGGAAAAGTTCAAGAAACAAAATCAATTGAGGTTGGAAATATTTTCCCTTTAAAAACCAGATTCTCTGAAGCGTTTGGTTTTAAAGTAAATGGATCTGACGGAAAGCTGGTTGATATTTTAATGGGGTGTTATGGAATTGGACCATCTCGTGTTATGGGTTCAATTGTTGAAGTTCACTCTGATGAGAATGGAATGATCTGGCCAAAGTCAGTAGCTCCAGCGCATGTGCATTTGGTTTCTCTTGCCAGCAAGGATTCTAAAGTTGTCAATAAGATTACAAAAGTGTGCGAAGGACTGCATAACGATTTAGAAGCTGCTGGTGTGGAAGTTTTATGGGACGACCGCGAGGACGTCTCCGCAGGCGCAAAGTTTGCTGACGCAGATTTAATTGGAATTCCAGTGAGGCTTGTTGTATCCGAGAAAACGTTGAAAGAAGATTCGGTGGAATGGAAAGAACGGAGTGAAAAAGATAAGCGGCTTGTTAAGTTAACGGATGTTATCGAGGAGGCAAAAGAGTTTATTAGCAGCTAATCCTTGCGTCTTTGCGAGGAGGCCCGTTTGACGGGCCGACGAAGCAATCTCCGTACAGGAGGTTGTTTTGTTTTTTTGAAAAGAAAGAACCGATCGTAAGACCGGTAGTGTGGACGAGAGGTCTACTCAACACCCTCTCTTTTTTTGGGCCCTTCGACATCGATGATAGAGCCTCCCGGAAGCCCGACCTCCGGGAGACGATCCCTTCGAACGAGGGTGGGCTTAACCCAGACGGTTTTTTCAGCGGTCGGGTCGTTGCCTTTGCCCCGAGGTCTACGCCAATGCGCACGTCGCCAATGAGGAGCAACTTCCCCACCTGAAGCTGATGCTTTGCCCTCGAGGGCGTCCCATTCAGCTTGGGTGAGTCGAAATCGATTACGGACGACGGTTATGTCGGCACCTGTCGTTATCGCCTTCGGGTCGATTGTTTCCACCTTCGCGCTTTTCACGGCTGTGGCATGTCGGCTCTTGGGTTGAAGCGAGGCAAGGTACTGACAAAGACTCGCAACGATTCGGAAAACACCTTGTGAGCAGCGTATTGCTTCGAGCCTTTTTTCGTCGAGATCAACACCTGAGGAGAGCTTGCGGTTTGAGAGCCAATCTGCGCTTTCAACGACTCTCGTGTTATCGGTTGCGCCGAAATGGAGTCTCGTTGGGGCTCTTGTCTTGTATCGACGGATAGTTGCCAACAACGTTCGGCCCGCTTTTGAGAGGCGTTTTTTTCGAATCGACTTTGCTATAGCCCGAAACTTTGCCTCGGGTATCATCTGGAAGCTAGCTTTTGGCGGCCCATACGCGCTGATGAGTGTAAACCACCCATCATCTTCGAATTCAAGTCGACACACGACAATACAATCGCAGCTGAAATTATCGTCGATAAGAAGCGGTTCTTCTAGCGTGATCGCAAACGAATCAAATGGCCAAAGAACCTCTGACCAGGAGAGTGTGTGCAGAGAGGTGCCCCGAAAGATGCTTGAGACTTCTCTGTTAAGGTGGAATACTTTTCTTGAAGACTGGGTCCACCCAAAAAGCGCCAATGCGTCATAGTCTTCGGGGCTCATGTGTTCGTTCAACGTGTCGGAATAAAAGAAGCGACTCTTGTCGAAGTCTGTTTCCGGTCTGGTGCGAAGGAGAAACTTACGAAAGGCTCGCCAGTTCCTTACAGGTCCGCTTTTTCGAGTTAGCTTATCTGGAAGATTTTGACCCACTACTGTCTGGCTAAGCCCAGTGAAGCGCGCTTCCTGCTCCCAAGTTTGGAGCACCTGATCGATTCTGGTGATAGGAATTTTGTATCCCGACACTTTGCACCCCACTCTTGAAAGGAACGCAAGATATCAATTTAAGACCATTATTGGTATCTTGTCAAGTCATAAACAACCATTGACAAACACCCAAAAACAAGCAACAATACTCAAGTATGCAACAACCTTGCTACCTAATTACAGATATGAAATTCGCCGGACAAGTTTCTCCGGCTAATTTTCGTTTCTCGGGTAGCAAAGTGTTGATGTAATATTTTTCTTAGATATCAATACTAAAACAACCCGGGAAACCGGGTTGTTTTGTTGTGTAAAAGCAACATCAATAACTCAATGAGCTCAAACGGATCGTGATCGAACTGATCCGGTTGGTTTGAGCTCGCTAAATCTAAGCCGGCGTCGGACCCAGGCTAAAGCCTGGGGCTACTGCAACAGGAGATCAAATGTCAGCTAGGAGAATCTACTACACTTTCTCAGCACTGATGTGTTTGGGAATGGGAGCGACTGTAACGGTTTACGCACCGTTCCTGCTTTCGATTGGCCTGACACTTGGAGAGGTGGCTTTGGTCAACTCAGTCTTCTGGGCAGTCATGATCTTGGCCGAGCTACCAACCGGAATGCTCGCTGACGGAAGATCCCGTGCGTGGTCACTCAAGGTTGGTGTTGTGCTGCAGTCGATCGGGGCTGTTGTGTATCTAAGTGCTGTTGGTTTTTGGACAGCTGCTCTTGCAGAAGCAATTGTTGCTGTTGGCATGGCGTTTCTTTCAGGGGCGCAATCCGCCTGGATCGCAGACGCGCTTACAAGGGAAGGCAAGTTCGATGACCTAAGGCATGTGTACGCAACCGAGCTCTTGATTCGCACGCCAATGTTTCTGGTGGGCGGAGCTATTGGAGCGCTTTTGGCACTAGTGTCGTATCGTCTGATCTGGGTGCCCCTGATTGTCATGGGAATTGTTACCGCACTTACGGCACACAGATTCATGAACGGCCAAGGTGAACCGCTTGAACAAGTAACGGAAAAGGAAGCCTTGCTTTTGAGTCTCAGACATCTTCGCTCAAGCCGTGCGCTAAAGTGGGTGATCGCAACAATGATTGTGTTTGGATGTGTTGTATCCTTTAACCACTTTTGGGCGCCGTTTTTTGAGCCAAAGGTTGGTACACTCGGACTCTCATGGGTTTGGGCAATCATCTACCTTTCATTCATCCCATCTGGGTGGATGGTAAGAAAACTCGGAATCGGTGCCGGACAAGAAGGGAAGTACATTGTACTCTCGATTCTTATGAGTGGTCTTGGGCTTATGCTGATCGGTGTGACCGACGTGCTTGTTGGATCGCTTGTGATAGCCATGTTCCATGAGTTTGGTAGAGGCATGTTCCAACCGCTCACAGATTCGTTTGTGCAGCATCGGGTCAAGAGTGCGTATCGCGCAACGTTTGGATCACTTCAATCGTTTCTTGGAAAGATCGGCTTTGCTGTGGTGCCATTTGTAGTATGGCTCCTCATTCTTGGAAAGCCTGACACGCCCGAGACCATTACAAAAGTCTGGGTAGTGTGTGGTGCGATCATGGTGGTTGGCTCTCTTGCGCTATTCGTGCTTCGGCCGAAAAAGAACTGAACGCATCTTCGGGTGCGTTCTTTCAAATAGAAAGGATCGCCTTTTAGAAGACGATCAGGCGCTTGATCTGCTCAAGCGTAGAGAGTTGCCTTTGCAGGCAGCGATCATGCGGGCGCGAGTTCGCTTGACCCAGCGATCCGCTTTTGCTTTTGTGGGAAAAGCGGCAAGCAGTACTTCGGTAAACCGATTTCCTGTCTTTGGCTCACCATCAGGCCGGATAAGGCAGGTTCGATCTGGCGACTCGTACTTGGGGTCAGGGAACAGGGGGCCGAAGTTGGACCAGCTGACTTGGATCAAGTCTTCTTTGAAGGTAAGGTTGCTGTAACCTTCTTCATCAGGTGTTACGCTGAATCCGAGCCTGTCTGCTGAGCGTTCGATGTGTTTACCGATGCGCTCTGTATCTACACAGACCGATGTGCCCACAGGGATGAAGCGGAACGTGTAACCGTTCATTGTGAACGAATGTTCAGCCGAAGCTGGGCCAACGTGCACAACAGGCAAATCATGCTCTTCACGCAAGCTGCCTGACGTGTAGTCGTCAATGGTCCATGTTGGAACACACACCATGCCGACCCACGCTTTTGCGGTCTTGCGCGCAAGACGCGGTTTGGTAACGCGACGGTGATACATCGCCCTTGCCATAGCAAGGTGCACCTCAAGACCTTCGTCACGATCCTTAGGTTTAGTAGGCATGGGACACCCCCTTATATATTTAGTATTTCATAACAAAAAAAATCGCCAATAGCATTTGACGAAATTTTCGACAACAAAAAATAGACCCTATGGCCTATTTTTTTATCTCTAGTTAAATACTTCGTTTTCCTTTCAGTGTATCCTTTAATGCTTTTCCAGCTTTGAACTTTGGAACAACAACAGATGGGATTTGGATTTTTTCAGAAGGGTTTTGTGGATTAACACCCATACGTCCTTTGCGTTCGCGTGAGCTAAATGTTCCAAAACCGGCAATCGTAACATCATCCCCGCGCACAAGTGTGCGTGTAACAATTTCTTCAAAAGCTTCGATAAAATCTTCGCTTAATTTTTTTGAGACATCGAGTTTTTCCGCAATTTGTGCGGCAAGATCAGCTTTGTTCATACTTAGTTTTAATTTGTACTTGAAGTAATGTTAGCACAATTATCTTGCGTATTCAATGACGCGTGTTTCACGAATGATAGTAACCTTAATCTCACCGGGATAACTAAGTTCTGCCTCGATTTTATTGGCAATATCTTTAGCCAATCTGTAGGCTGTTAGGTCATCAATTTTTTCAGGTTGAACAAAGATGCGTATTTCACGGCCGGCTTGGATAGCATAAACTTTTTCCACTCCCTCAAAAGCTGAAGCAGTTCGTTCAAGTTCTTCCATGCGTTGAATGAATTGTTCAAGCGATTGCTTGCGTGCTCCGGGACGAGCTCCACTAATAGCATCCGCAGCTTTGATTATTGCACCTTCAATTGTTCGCGGCCTGTCTTCATGATGGGCAACGGATTGATAGCAAATCTCTTCTGGGAAACCAAATTTTTTCATGATGTTGTAACCGATCTCCGGATGAGCACCTTGCATATCATGGTCAACCGCTTTTCCAATGTCATGGAACAGTCCACCTTTTTTACACACAAAAACATCAGCCCCAAGTTCTTCCGCAATCATCCCTGACAGCATTCCAACTTCAATCGAGTGCTGAAGCGCATTCTGTCCGTAGCTTGTTCGATATCTCATGCGACCCAAAATAGAAATAAGTTTTGGATCAACGGATGAGACTGGAATTCCAAGTTGATACAAAGCGTCTTCTCCAACTTTTCGAAGATCCTTTGCAAGAGATTTCTTTGCTGTTTGAACGGCTTCTTCAATACGTGCCGGATGGATTCGTCCATCTTTAATAAGTGCATCAAGAGACCGCTTGGCAACTTGACGTCGGATCGGTGAAAAACCACTTACAGTGATCATCTCCGGAGTGTCGTCAACTATGATTTCTGTTCCTGTAAGCATTTCAATTGCTTTGATATTTCGACCTTCTTTTCCAATAATGCGTCCTTTCATTTCGTCATTTGGGAGTTGAACAGATGTTGTTGTTGTGTCAGTTGAAACAGAAGAAGCAAATCGTGTTAATGCAAGAGAAAGAACTTTGCGAGATTTTTTCTCCAGTTCTTCTTCGTTCTCCTGTTCCAATTTTCTTAAGCGGCTCATAAGAGCGACTTGAGATTCCTTTTCAACAGCTTTAAGCAAACGTTCTTCTGCTTGCTCACGACTGAGCCCTGCCACCTCTTGGAGTTTTTTAACCTGTTCTTCTTTTATGGAATGAATTTTTTCTTTGACTTCCTCTAACTGTTTGAGCTTTTCATCAAGTTTGTTTTTCTTGTCCTCAAACTCGTTCAGTTTTTGATCAAACATGTTCTCACGCTTTTCAATGCGTTTTTGTTGATCTTGTATGTCCCTGCGTCGTGTTTGTTCTTCTCGCTTTGCCTCATCAATAATTTTGATGGTTTTTTCTTTGGCAGCTAACAGAAGTTCTTGCTGCTTGGTTTTTGTTTCTTGCAGCACTTGGTGTTGTTTTGTTTTTGCTTCGGAGATCAATTTTTCAGCGCGTGCTTCAGAAGCATCAGCCATTTTTTTAGCTTGAGCTTTTCGGAATACATATCCAAGCACACCACCGATCAAAAGACCAAGAGCAATTGCAACAATAAGGTCAGTTGATAACATAAAACTTCTCAATGGCTTGAGAAGTCAACAGCAGGCTCGCGCTTGCGAGCTAAACGAAATCAGATTTTAGGCAGCACGCTTTTATAACAAAAAACCTCGCTTGATATACAAGAGAGATGAATTGATTGTAGTTGATAAAGCGTTTATTTGCATAAAATGTCTGCTTTCGAGCAAGGTCTGTTGATGCCTCCCAAGTCAGATAATCAATAATTACGTGCGCTTAGCTTAGCAAAAAGTCGGATATATGTCAAAGGCTTTAATTTATCTTAAATTCGTCCAATTATTGATTGAAATGAAAAAGGGTGTCACCGTTTGGCAGCACCCGAGCAAAGACGCAGTGTTTCAAGATGCGATGGATCATCGTTGATTCCCGCGCAGAGAGGTTCTTCGTATTCGATCCATGTTCCGGCTGGATGTGGGATTTTGTAACGCACAATCCCTTCTTCGGGAATGACATCCATTTCGATCGCCCACAGCGAGTGGAAGGACAGGTTGAGGTTTCCTTCGGCTCTTGGAAGGAGCAAGGCAAAGGACGTTGGACGGGCGATATCTGAATCCGTCTGGTGTCGATCGTGAACACGGCGCCATAGTTCTATTGCTGAGATCAGCGGAACGCCGCCCTGCATATCCAAGATCCATTTGTAACTCCTCGTACCTATGACTAACGCGAGGAGACGATCGAGTTGACGAAGTGTTTTCTCCGTCCTGTCCAGATCATCAATCCAGAAGTTCACTCCTGGCTCAAGTGGACACTGTGGAAGGAGTTCGATTCCGGCATTGATCAGCTGTCGTGCAAAGTGTGCAGACTCAGGTGTCACGTGCTCTGGATGAGAGACATGGGCTGAGAGCTTGATCTGGACACCGGTCTCATCACGAAACCCGGTAAGCAAGCGAACGAACTCTTCGTCAAACCGGAATGGAAGCCCAAGAAAGAGTGCTCCTGTGCAGATTCTGAAGCTCCGCAGGTACTTGGCTGTCTTGAGTTCATTGAGGATGCTTCTCCAGACGTTGTTCGACAGAAGCATTGGTTCGCCGCCAGAGAAGAGAATGTCATACACTCCGGAGAACTCCGGCCTTGTATTCCATTCTTGCACCAGCCATGCTGTCTGTTGAACCGGCTGTGGGATCCAAACAGTCTCTGACCTCCCATCCTTATGGATTACTCGAAGCGGCTCTTGGAAACGCGTTTGCGGACCACGATAGCAACCTGCGCAGCCGATAGGACAGGATACGCGTCCTGCACCTCTACCAAGAATCGGGAGGAATGAGGCATATCCCGGTTTGTGCGTTGCTAGGTAAAACTTCCTGTGTCCTCCGTCGCGCAAAACGACTGAATTCGCCCTTTGGACACCGTAGGGATCTGGAGCGGGTTTTAGTCCGAGTCGAGGAAGAAACTTCCTCACCCCTTCGTGTTGAAGGAGATTGAGCGGGAGAAGACTGAGGTCGAATGAACTCAGATATTCTCTTAGCAGATCCTCTTTGCCTCGGAATTCCGGAAAGAGGTTAAGAAAGGAATCAAGGTCGCTGGACGTCAAGCGATTCTTGACATGCCATTTCCAATCGCCCCAAGAAGATTCCTTGTCTCCAGTGTGCGAGGATTCGATTCCGATTCCGTTCCGGCCACAGAGTATTGCAGCCTCGGAATCGAGATGACGCGCCATCCAGGCGTTGCGAGCTTGTCGCAAAGTCTCGGTTAAGAAGGTGCACATGTGTACTCCTAAGCCAAGTGGCACGTTCTTCTTATCAGAGATTGTTTTTGAAATCAATTTTTCAAACCAAACCAGCCGCTTTTACACGGCTGGTTTGTTGGTCCCAGATGGCCTGCCTGTCGGCAGGTTGGTGGACCCGACCGGATTCGAACCGGTAATTCTCGGTGCTAACGCGAACGGGGTTACCAATTACCCCCACGGGCCCAGATCCAATCTGGGTTATGAAACAAAAAACAACCTCGTTCGAGGCGTCTTTTGTTAGCACCGAGATAGACCCGTGTGGATCCCCACTCGCTTATAGAAGATTGTAGCAACAAAATCGTGTTTTGTCAAACTGATTCAAGAGAATTGATTTAGCGAGAAAAATTGAAAAACAAATTTGAGAACGATACAATAGGTTTATGAAAAACTACAGATATACTGCCCTGCAAAGGGTTGGCAAAAATATTTACCGCAAGTTTTTTCCAGTTCCAAAGTCTCCGTGGACTGCTGGACATGTAGAAGATATTTGCAAAGTTAATCTCGTGCCTCCTGAAAAGCTCGTGGAGTTTTTTAAGGGAGCCATCAAAAAACTTCGTCATTTAAAAGAAGATGACATTGGTGATTATCTTGAGTTTGGGGTATTCAATGGAAATTCTATTGGGAGCATGCATATAGCGAAAAAAAGTATGGGTGAAACATCAATGCGCCTCTTTGGGTTTGATGCCTTTGAAGGATTGCCTGCTGGTGCAGAGAATGAAGATGATGGTGTGTGGAAGAAAGGATTTTATTCATGTTCATTTGAAGAAATGAAAGAATGTCTTCGACGAAGAGGGGTTGATCCAGAAGATATTACTTGGGTATGTGGTTGGTATGATTCAATGCTTACAAAAGAGACTGCCAAAAAGTATAAGTTGGATAATCTCGGGATTGTTTTTGTTGATTGCGACACCTACAGTTCATCAAAGTCAGCTCTTGATTTTATTGGTCCGCTCATTACCAAACCTGTGATTATTTGTTTTGATGATTGGAAGCTCAATAATCTTGATCTAAAAGGAATGGGTGAATACAAATCTTTTAATGAATTCTTAGATTTAAATTCTCACCTAAAGGCCGAGGAGATAAAATCCTGCAATCGAAAATCAAAATCGTTTCTTGTAACTCTGAAGTGAGATTAGTCAAACCAAACTAACCCCTCCGGAACAATCCTAACGATCGTTAGGATTGTTCCGGAGAGTATTGAAGCAGTTCTTAATCAAAAACTCCCCACCGCAATAAACGAAAGGGAGCTTTTTGTTGGCACCAAGATTTCGATCCGTGTGGACCCAACTTGCTTATAGAAGATTGTAGCAACAAAATCGTGTTTTGTCAAACAGTTTTAGAGCTGCGAAAGGAAGTCTTTGACTGGCAAAATTTTTAATTCAATATTTTCTTTTGTAAGTTTCTCAAGAGAGTAAGCGTTCTTTAAAAAGTAAGGGCCAATGCTGGTGCGTTTAAGTTCCTGGACATAACCACCAGTGCCAAGTTCTTTTCCAAGGTCGCGTGCAATCGCTCGGATGTAAGTTCCAGAAGAGCAATGGATTCTAACTCGCAACGGTGTTTCTGAAACCAGTTCTAAATTAAATATCGTTACCAAACGCGACTTGGCTTTAATAGGCTTTCCTTTGCGAGCAGCTTCATACATTTTTTGGCCTTTGATTTTTATGGCTGAGTAAGCCGGTGGAATTTGTTCAATCTTTCCCACAAATTGTTGTAATGCTTTTTTGATTTCTTTTTCGCCCAGGCTAAAGCCTGGGGCTACCTTTTCGAGTGTTCCGGTTCGATCGTCAGTATCAGAACTTGCACCCAACACAAACTCTGCTTCATATTTTTTATCAAGCCCAACAAGTTTTGACATCTCACGTGTTGCAGCACGTCCAATGCCAACAATAAGCAACCCTGTTGCAAACGGATCTAAAGTTCCGGCGTGCCCAACACGTTTCTCATTGGTTAAACGCCTTATGCGTGCGACCACATCATGTGAAGTCATACCATCCGGTTTGTCTGTAAGAAGAAACCCTTCCATATATTGACCAGTTTATGAATTTAAGCTAAACTTTGACCAGTTTTTCTTCTATGAATATAACCGAACTTGCAAGAAGACTCAAAGTCAGACCAGAAGAACTTAGGCAAAAACTTCCTGAGCTTGGATTTAGTGTTGGGAAAAAGGCAATCAAAATCGACGGTCGTCAGGCAAATCGTATTATGGTTGCATGGTCAGAAATGAAGCGAAAAGAACGTCTTGCAGAAAAAGCTGAGCGACAAAAAAACATGGGGCGCCAGGAGAAAGATGAGAACATAGAGCGAAAGCCTATTAATCTTCCATCCATTATTACTGTTCGTGATTTTGCTTCCAAGCTTGAGCTCCCTGTTCCGCGCGTTATGCAAGAACTTATGCGAAATGGAATTTTGGCTTCGCTTAATGAACGTATTGATTTTGACACAGCTTCCATTATTGCAGAAGACCTTGGGTTTAAAGCAACGCTGGAGGGTGAAGAAGTACAAGAGGATGAAGAGGGTCTCGACAAGATTAGAAAACGTGTTGAAAAAGATGATAAGACAAGCCTAAAGGAACGGCCGCCGGTTGTTGTTGTAATGGGTCATGTTGATCATGGAAAAACACGACTTTTAGATGCGGTTAGACGTACAAACGTGATGGACTCAGAGGCTGGGGGAATCACTCAGCACATTGGAGCTTACCAGGTTAAGCGCAAGAACACTGCTCTTACATTTATTGATACTCCAGGTCACGAAGCTTTTACTGTTATGCGATCCCGTGGTGCAAAGGTGGCTGACATTGCAATTCTGGTTGTGGCTGCTGATGATGGAGTGCAACCGCAAACAAAAGAAGCAATCGACATTATCACCTCAGCCAAACTTCCATATTTGGTAGCACTCAACAAGATCGATCGCAAAGAGGCAAACGTTGATCGTGTAAAAGGTGAGCTTGCCGAATATAAGTTAGTATCAGAAGACTGGGGCGGTAAAACAATAATGGTGCCGATCAGTGCTAAAGAGGGAACGAACATTGATGATTTATTGGATCACCTTTTGCTTGTTGCTGATGTGGAAAAGGAACACATTGTTGCCAATCCAGACGATCGAGCTATTGGAACAGTGATTGAATCTAATGTAAATCCAAACTCTGGTCCTGTGGCAACGGTTTTGGTTCAATCAGGAACACTTCGTATTGGAGACATTCTTGGTGTTCGGGCTTCGCTTTTTGGCCGTGTGCGCGCAATGCAAAACTGGAAGGGTGATGAAATTAAAGCAGCTCCTCCATCAACCCCTGTTCGTATTATTGGATGGAAGTTGGCTCCAACAGTTGGTGATATAATGGAGGTGCCATTGAATGTAAAGGATCTTAGAAAAATTAAGTCAACAGATATTTCAACAAAAGCAACAGAAGAAGTGGCTGCGATCAAGCAAGTTGTAAATGTGGAAGAGGGAGAAGAAGGGGAAGAGGTGAAAAAGGAAATGTTGAACTTGGTTATTCGCACAGACGTGCTCGGATCGCTTGAGGCGATTTTGGGAATGCTTGATAAGATTAAGCATGAAGACATTGGAGTGAAGGTTGTACAAAAAGGATTGGGCAACATTACAGAGACAGATGTGCTCACAGCAGAAGCAACAAAAGCAATTGTTTTGGGATTTAATGTGCAGAGCATAGGAGCTGCTGAGGAGCTTGCGCGTGACAAGGAGGTTGATGTGCGTCGGTTTAAAGTGATTTATAAGTTATTTGAGGAAGTGATTGATGAGCTGCAAAAGCGTTTGCCGTCAGAAACCGTGATTACAGAAATGGGTAAGTTTGAAGTAATTAAAAATTTCAAAAAAGATGATAAAGGTTGGATTGTTGGCGGAAAGGTTAAAGAAGAAAAAATTATTCCAAAGGCAAAAGTGCGACTATTGCGAAATGGGGAGTATGTTGGTGAAGGGGAAATCCTTACATTACAGCTGGGTAATGCTCAACTTAAGGATGGAAAACCTGGGCAGGAAGTTGGAATGATGTACAAAGGAAAAGTGAAACCAGAGGAAGGGGATGTGTTTGAGACATATGTTGAACAGAGAAAATCTCGTGAATTAAAATTGGAGGGTATTGACCTTCGCTAATCGTTTTGGAAACCATGCTTATGCTACACATTGAGTTAACCTCTGAAAATTTTGACGAGTCTGTTCTTCAAGCAGACAAACCTGTTCTTGTAGATTTTTGGGCGCCGTGGTGTGGTCCGTGTAAAATTGTTGGTCCGATTATTGAGGAGCTTGCCAGTGAAATGGACACAGCAGTTATTGGTAAAGTAAATGTGGACGACCACTCGGCTGTTGCACAGCGATATAATATTCTTTCGATCCCAACTTTTATTATTTTTAAAGGCGGGCAAGTGGTTGAACAATTTTCTGGTTCAATGAGCAAGGAGGATTTGAAAGCTAAGATTGAAAAACATTTATAAAATTATTTTTGTCATCCCGAGCGAAGGCCCGTCAGACGGGCCGAAGCCGAGGGATCTCGAATTATTTATGCGAGATCTCTCCGCTCGCGGAGCCTGCCCTGAGCGAACGAAGTGAGTCGAATGGGCTCGGTCGAGATGACAGTGTTTATGAACACTCAAAACGTAACCATAATCGGTTCTGGTCCGGCAGGGTATACTGCTGCCATTTATTGCGCGCGAGCTGAGCTTGCGCCGCTTTTGTTTGAAGGTCGTCAGCTTGGTGGTCAGCCAGGTGGCCAACTCATGCTTACAACAGAGGTTGAAAATTTTCCTGGGTTTCCAGATGGGCTAATGGGGCCTGAGATAATGGAAAAGTTTAAAAAGCAAGCTGAGCGATTTGGAACAAAAATTATCACAGACGATATTGTTGAGGTTGATTTTTCCGCACGTCCGTTTGTACTCAAAACCAGTGATCAAGAATTCAAGTCACAGACAGTGATAATCTGCACAGGGGCTCAAGCAATGTGGCTTGGTGTGCCTGGCGAAGAAAAGTATAAAGGGAATGGTGTTTCAGCTTGTGCCACTTGTGATGGATTCTTTTTTAAAGATAAACAGGTGGTTATTGTTGGTGGTGGTGATGCAGCGATGGAAGAGGCAAATTTTCTCACCAAGTTTGCAAGTAAGGTTACTGTAATGGTCAGACGCGATGAACTTCGAGCTTCAAAGATTATGCAAAAGCGTGCAATGGACAACGAGAAGATTGAGTTTGTTTGGAACACAGAAGTACAAGAAGTTCTGGGTGATGAGCAAAAAATGACTGGCGTGAAACTACTTAACAACAAAACAAACGAAACTTCAGAGTTTTCAGCAGACGGACTTTTTGTAGCTATTGGTCACAAGCCAAATACGGACATTTTTAAAGGCCAGCTTGATCTGGATAAAAAAGGATATATAACAGTTGAACCTGGAACAACCAAAACCAGCATAGAAGGAGTATTTGCAGGAGGCGATGTGATCGATTATAAATATCGCCAAGCAATAACAGCCGCTGGAACCGGATGCATGGCAGCACTGGACGCAGAACGTTGGCTGAGTTCAAGGGGATAATCCGAATATTTCCCCCCTTTTCAAGGGGGGATTAAGGGGGGTTAGCATAATTGCTAATTGACAAATAGCCCTAAACGGGCTATTTTTGGTTGTCATCCTAAAAGGAGAAATGGATGAAGCTTTCAGTCCTTTTCATCATCTCGCTCATATCTGCGACCGGTTGCATTTCCATGCGGCCAATTCCTGATGACTCGCAGGTCTCTTACTACGAGCCAAGGGTCGAGCGCATATTCAAAAGGCTGAAGGCCGAGTTGCCGGCAAATAGTCCCCGAATGACCTATCAGATCTGGGACTCCTCGTCTGTTCCAGAAGGAAAAAGACTTTTCGAAGCTAATCTGGACACGAACACGGTCTACATACGTGTCTTGGTTCTCAGATCCTTTAGTGAAGATACTCTTGCCTTCGGGATCGCTCATGAGATAGGTCATCTTGTGGAACACGAACGCCGTCACTCTCAGATGAGGTTGGCTTGGATCGGTGGCTCAGGAGCGATCGGTGCTGCAGTGGGTTACGCAACGGTCTGGTGGGCAGGAGCAATCTCCGGAGGTGTGGCACTTTTGGTGATTGGTCCTCCTGTCTTACTCGGTATGTTGCGTTCAGGTGAAACCGATATTGATCGATTCGCAGTTCAGCTCACCAAACGAGCTGGATTCGATGCCACGCGCGCTGTTGAAGAATGGTGCGACCTTTTCGAAGCTCTTGAAGTTTCATCTGGCCAAACTCCAGTCACTCATCCGCCTGCGCAGAAGCGATGCCCTGACTTGCAAAGAGCTCTTCATCAACCTTAGCCCTTACGGGCTATTTCTTTTTGTAATTCTTGAGCTAAAGAAAATTCTCAAGTACCATGTGGGCATTACATTATCAAAATTGTATGCCAAACCCATTTGAAAACGCTCTAAAGCAACTTGATCGCGCAACAGCAATTCAATCGTTTGATCAGGACTTTTTAGATAAATTGAAAAAACCAAATCAAGAAATTAGAAAAATTGTTCAACTAGAAATGAATGATGGTTCAAAAAGAGATATAGAGATTTATCGCGTTCAACACAACAACTCGCGCGGACCTTACAAAGGTGGAATTAGGTTTCATCAAGACACTGATATCGAAGAAGTCAAAGCTCTTGCGTTTTGGATGACTTTGAAAACCGCAGTAGCCAACATCCCAATGGGCGGAGGAAAAGGTGGGGCAACAATCAATCCAAAAGAATTATCAAAAGCAGAGCTTGAGAGATTGTCTCGCGCATGGATGCAAGCAATGGTCGAGCATGTTGGCCCTCAAAAAGATGTTCCAGCTCCGGACGTAAATACAACTCCAGAAATTATGAAATGGATGGCAGACGAGTTTGAGAAAATTACAGGTGACTCAAGCGGTGCTGTGATTACAGGAAAGCCAATTGAAAATGGTGGATCAGAAGGTCGGGGAGTTGCAACAGCGCTTGGAGGGTTTTATGTTTTTGAAGCACTTAAAGATAAATTAAATCTTCCAGAACAATGTCGGGTTGTGATTCAAGGATTTGGAAATGCAGGTCAGTATGCTGCAAAGTTTTTTAAAGACGCAGGACACAAAGTGATTGCTGTTTCAGATTCTCGTGCTGCAATTCATAACCCTGATGGACATCACGTTGATTCATTAATGGAACATAAAAGTTCAACCAGAGCAGTTACAGATTTTTCCGGCGCTAGTCAAATCGAACACGATTCTTTGCTAGAGCTTGAGTGTGATGTTTTAATTCCTGCTTTTATTGAAAATCAGATTACAAAAGAAAATGCTGACCGTATTAATACAAAAGTTGTTCTTGAGCTTGCTAATGGTCCAATAACCCCAGAAGCTGATGACATTTTGTTTGCTAAAGGAATTCAGGTGATTCCTGACATTTTGGCAAACAGTGGGGGGGTGACTGTTTCAACTTTTGAATGGGAGCAAAATGTAAAAGGTGAGCATTGGTCTGAAAAAGAAGTTCTGGATAAACTTAAAGAAAATATTCAACGCGAAGCTTTGAATATTTATAATCGCGCACAAGAGCTAAACACTGACATGCGTTGCGCAGCTTTTATTGTGGCTCTAGAGCGGCTTGAGCAAGCACAGCAAAACTGATAATATCTCGATATTCTATGCCAGAAACCCCAATTCCATTTGAGAAAAGTAGAGAAGTTGAAAAAAGAAGTCTTTCTTTTGCAACAATTGAAATGATGGGTTCTAAAACAACTCAGCAAGATGCACATAGAATTAGAGAAATTGAAATAGATGGACGGCCTGCTGTTATGGCAGTTGTGGCAGATGGTCATGGACCAGATGGTGATTTTATTGCACAACGTACATGCGAAGTTTTAACAAGACAGGATCCTGAGTTTGTGGATCCGGAATTAATAAGACAACTCTTTGAAAAAGCAGCAACAGAATTTCAAGATTCAGACAGCGGAACAACAGCCAGTATGGTTTTTGTCTCACAAGAAAAAGCTTTGATAGGATATGTGGGCGACAGCGAGGCCTGGCTTGCAAAAAAAGATGGCAGCTCTCAAACACTTACAACACCTCACAGATATGGTAGAAACCCTAAAGAAACAGAAAGATTAGATGATTCTGGTGCAAATATATGGGGTAGTTCTGAATTAGACGATGAAAGAAAAACAACAGGACGTATTCAAGTTGCAGGACGAACGCTTGCAGTCTCTCGGTCAATTGGAGATGTGTACTATTCAGAGTTTGTTGGTTCTGAGCCAGAAATTATTGAGCAAGATTTGTCTGATAATGATAAGTTCTTAATTGTTGCTTCTGATGGGTTTTGGTATTTTTTTGAAGACAGACGCGGACAAAAGATATTAAAAGAAGTGCTAGAGTCGTCAGAAAATGCTGAACAAGCAAAAGAAAAATTTACAGAATTATTAGAACAATGGGATCTTTTTGACAATGTAACAGTCATCGTCGTAGATGTATCAAAATAAATATGCCATACAATCATTTAGAAATTGAAAAAAAGTGGCAAGATAAATGGGAAGACTCAGGTCTCTTTCATGCCAAAGATAATTCAGACAAGCAAAAGTTTTACTGTTTGATTGAATTTCCATATCCATCAGGTGTTGGACTTCATATTGGTCATTTGCGCAGCAACACAGCAATGGACATAATTGCTCGCAAACGCCGAATGGAAGGATTTAATGTTTTGTATCCAATTGGTTGGGATGCGTTTGGACTTCCAACAGAAAACTACGCAATCAAAACTGGTCGCAAACCACAAGATGTTACAAAAGAAAATGTTGCAACTTTTAAGCAACAACTCCAGTCAATTGGTTTTTCTTTTGATTGGTCTCGAGAAATCAACACAACTGATCCGGATTATTACAAATGGACGCAGTGGATGTTTTTGGAGTTTTACAAAGCCGGCTTGGCTTACAAAGACAAGGTACGAATTAATTGGTGTTTGTCTTGCAAGATTGGTTTGGCTAATGAGGAAGTGGTTGAAGGTAAGTGTGAGCGTTGTGGAGGGGAGATTGAAAAGCGCGACAAAGAGCAATGGATGATTGCAATTACAAAGTACGCTGATCGTTTGCTCGAAGATTTGGAAACCGTTGACTACTTGGACAAGATTAAAACTCAGCAAGTAAATTGGATTGGAAAAAGTGAGGGGGCTGTTGTGAAATTTGAAGTTCTCCCCCCTTTTCAAGGGGGGACAAAAGGGGGGTTATCAGTTGGCAAAGAGCTCGAAGTTTTCACAACTCGCCCCGATACTTTGTTCGGAGCAACCTACATGGTTCTCGCACCTGAGCACCCTTTAGTGGATCAGATTACAACCGATGAGCAACGCGTAGCTGTTGAACAATACGTAAAAGAAGCAAAAGCGCAGACAGACATTGATCGACAAAATATTGAAAAAGAAAAGACGGGGATATTTACTGGTGCTTATGCAATTAATCCAGTTAACGAGGAGGAGATTCCAATTTGGGTAGCTGACTATGTGATGATGGGTTATGGAACAGGAGCCATCATGGCAGTTCCAGCTCATGATGAAAGAGACTCTGAGTTTGCGAAGAAGTTCGGTCAAAAAGTTATAAAGGTTATTGCAGGCGAAACGATAGGAAAAGAAGTTTATACAGGAGACGGTAAACTTATCAATTCAAGTTTCCTTAACGGTTTATTGGTTTCGGAAGCTAAAGAAGCGATAATTGAATGGCTTGAGGAAAATGGAAAAGGAAAGCGTTCAACAAGTTACAAACTCCGTGATTGGGTTTTTTCTCGTCAAAGATATTGGGGAGAACCTATACCTCTTGTTTTTTGTGAACAATGTGCAAAACAAGAGGTAAATTCCAAATCACAAATCACAAATTCCAGAAATGCAGGATGGGTTCCAGTTGAGGATTTGCCAGTTGAGCTTCCTGAAGTTGAAAAGTATGAACCAACTGATACAGGCGAATCACCACTTGCTGCAATTGAAGATTGGGTGAACACAACTTGTCCAAAATGTAAGGGTCCTGCAAAACGAGAAACAGACACAATGCCAAATTGGGCTGGATCAAGCTGGTACTTTTTGGCTTACATTATGAAAGGCATTAGCGAGAATTACCAATTTTCAATAACCAAATACCAATCTCAATTGAAAAAATGGATGCCGGTTGATTGGTACAACGGTGGAATGGAACACACGGTTCTTCATCTTTTATATTCTCGATTTTGGAATAAGTTTTTGTTTGACCAAGGTCATGTGCCAACCAGTGAACCTTATGCAAAACGCACAAGCCATGGATTAATTTTGGCAGAGGATGGATCAAAGATGTCAAAGTCAAAGGGCAATGTTGTAAATCCAGATGAGTTGGTAACTGAGTACGGCGCTGATGCTGTGCGACTCTATCAAATGTTCATGGGGCCATTTTCAGAGCCAGTGCCATGGAGTATGAACGGCTTGATTGGAATGCGACGATTTTTGGAAAAAGCCACAAACCTTTCTGGTCTCGTTAAAGACACTGAATCCAAAGACGTTACAAAGTCTCTTCATCAAACAATTAGAAAAGTTACAAACGATATTGAAAAGATGCGGTTCAACACAGCTGTTTCGCAGATGATGATTTTTGTGAATCTTGTAAAAGAGCAGGGGAGTATTACAAAAGAAAGTCTTGTAACATTTTTGACAATCCTGTGTCCATTTGCGCCCCATCTTACAAACGAGCTTTATGAATCTTTGGGTGGAAAAGAATTTTTGGAAACATTAAGTTGGCCAGAGTTTGACGAAAAGCTTGCAAAGGAAGAGTTGGTTGAAGTTGCTGTGCAGATAAATGGAAAAGTTCGAAGTTCAATTATGATCGCGCCAGAGGCTGATGAAGAAGCTGCAAAAGAATTAGCACTTGCAGACGAAAATGTTATTAAGCATCTGGACGGAAAAGAAATCAAAAAAGTAATTTACGTTCAGGGGAGAATTTTAAACCTTGTTGTCTAGCTGTGTCATCTCGACTAAGGCCAAAGGCCGCACGGAGAGATCTCGTATATTCGAGGTCTCTCGGTAAGCTCGAGATGACAAAATATATGATTCCAGAGAATGCAAAAAAAGTTTTTGAGGGCGTGATATTTGATGTTTATCAATGGGAGCAAGAAATGTATGACGGAAGCTTTTCAACGTTTGAGATGCTAAAGCGACCTGGTACGGTTGAGATATTAGTTGTGACTGATAAAGGAAAAATCATGATTCAACATCAGCGGCAACCCGACAAAGATGAGTCATTTTTGTGTCCAGTCGGTGGACGTGTAGATCCTGGAGAAGATCCTCTTACAGCGGCAAAAAGAGAAATGTTAGAAGAAACAGGATATGAAGCTGATGAATGGGAGCTATTGCATGAAGTAAATCCAATGAGTAAGATTGATTGGAAGATGTCAGTATTTATTGCTCGTAATATCAAGCAGGTGAGCGAGCAGCACTTGGACGCTGGCGAGAAGATTGATTTATTGGAAGTTGATTTTGATGAGTTTATTCAACTTGTTGATCAAGCTAAAATACGACGCATTGAACAGGATTTGCGAACCATGTGCGTTCGCGCTGTTTACGACAAAGATAAGTATCAAGAATTAAAGCAAAAAATATTTGGGGGCTAGCAAAGCCCTCATTTAATTAAAATGATATTCAAAACTAATTTGTGTCATTGCGAGGGAGCAAAGCGACCGAAGCAATCCTCGTATACGAAGATTGCCACGTCGGCCTGTGGGCCTCCTCGCAATGACGCAAGAGTTGTATGAACATTATAATGATCGGGACCGGATACGTCGGTCTAACAACCGGAGTAGGATTTGCCGAACTTGGGCACAAGGTCGCGTGCGTTGATATTGATCAGCAAAAAATTGCACAGCTTGATCTTGGTAAGTGTCCAATTTACGAACCCGGTCTTGAGGAGCTTCTCAAAAAAAATCAAGAGAATGGCAATATTGTTTTTACAACCAATTTGTCTTTGGTTATCGGCCAGGCAGAAGTTATCATCCTTGCGGTTCAAACTCCTCCAAAAGCAAATGGCGAATCCAATCTTGATTACATAATGAAAGCAGCAGAGCAGATTGGTGAACTCTTGGATCACGAAGCAATTGTTATTGTTAAAAGCACTGTGCCGGTTGGAACCAACAGAAAGATTATTGAGTGTATAAGAAAAGCACTTGAAGAAAATGGAAAAAGCGATCTCACAACAGTGGTGCAAATTGCTTCAGTTCCGGAATTTTTGCGCGAAGGGTGTGCAATGAAAGATTTTTTCAAATCAGATCGCGTGGTTATTGGAACTGATGACGAAATAGTATCTGCGATTGTGGAGCAAATGCACAGCGGAATTGAGGCTCCGGTTTTAAAAACAACACTAGAATCAGCTGAGCTCATTAAGTCAGCTTCAAATGCATTTTTGGCAACAAAGATTTCTTTCATTAATGAAATGGCAAACATTGCAGAAATGTCTGGTGCTGATGTGCGTGAAATTGCAAAAGGAGTTGGTATGGATAGTCGAATCGGTTCAAAGTTTTTACAAGCTGGTATAGGTTATGGCGGTTCTTGTTTTCCAAAAGATGTTTCAGCGCTTAAGGTTTTGGCAGGAGTGCGTGGATACGATTTTCATTTACTTAAAGCAGTTATTGAGGTTAACAACAAACAAAGAGAACTTTTTTTTAAAAAGGTTCAAAAAGCCCTAAGCCCATTGAAAGGTCGTCGTATTGGTGTTTGGGGAATTACATTTAAACCAGACACAGATGACATTCGTGATTCAGCATCAATGGATATTGTTAAGCAACTTATTGCACATGGGGCTGATGTTAGTGTTTATGATCCAAAAGGAATGGAGCATGCCAGACACGTGCTTCCGGATCACATCACCTTTGCCCCAACTCCGATTGATGCGGCAAATGGTGCGGATGCATTACTTGTTCTTACAGAATGGCCAGAGTTTAAAGACGTTTCTTTTCCAACACTTAAAGCTCGCATGATAGGCACTCAGATTTTTGATGGGCGTAACTGTCTTGCTGATTTGCATCTTGATCAATTCGGCTTTGAGTATTGTGGAGTTGGGTTGTGTACTTAAACATGATTGCCAACTCGCGATCCAAAACACTTGCCAGCATTCTGGCGGTTTTTTGTTTGGGGATTTTAATTGGTCCTTTGTTTTTATTTGTACCGCAAGAAGTTTTCTTGATACTAATCATTTTGGGACTTTCAATTCTTTTTTTTAGATTTACTAAACCAACTCGTCTCATTATATTTATTTTGCTTGCTCTTTTGGTTGGGTTGTGGAGGTATGGGCAAAGTGAGATTCCTAAAAACATTTCAACTGTTCAGGATCATGTTGGTGTTGCAACACAAGTTTCAGGCACTGTCTCCTCAGAAGTGGAAAAACGTATTTCGTATCAACAATTGATTATTGATGATGTTTCTGTTGCCGGCTCTGTTTCTTATGGAAAAGTATTGCTACGAGCACCACTTTATCCTGAGGTTTTTTATGGCAATAATGTTCAGTTTAATTGCAAACTTGAAAAACCGGAACCATTCAATGGATTTGCTTATGACAAATTTTTGCAAACTAAAGGCGTGCTTGCTGTTTGTGCTTTTCCTCAATACTTAGACGTGATCTCAAACGAAAAGCCTTCCATGATCGGAATGTTGCTTTCTTTAAAACGTAATCTTGTTCATAGACTTCGAGAGCTTGTGCCCGAACCGCACGCTTCATTTTTATCAGGTCTTGTCTTTGGCGGAAGTTCATCATTGTCAAAAGACATTAAGGATGATTTTGCAAGAACCGGCACGTCTCATATTTTGGCAGCTTCAGGTTTTAATGTTTCACTTTTCTCGCTTATATTTCTTGGTTGGCTTTTAAGGAGTCCACTTGGAAGAAAAAAATCACTTGTGCTCACTGTTGGATTGTTGTTTGTATATTTGGTTTTAGCAGGAGCAACTCCAGCCGTGCTGCGTGCAACACTTATGGGGCTTTTGGTTTTGGCTTCGCAATGGGTAAAGCGAAAACCGTATTATCTTAATCTGATTCTTTTGACTGCTGCGTTCATGCTTTTTATCAACCCAAGGATTCTTCTTCATGACGTTGGGTTCCAACTATCATTTGCTGCAACCATTGCACTTATCACAATTCCACAAAAATGGGACAAAGCCTTTTCGTTTATTCCAAACAGGCTCAGGCTTAGAACGTCTTTTGTTGCATCTCTTGCCGCAATTGTTGTCACACTTCCAATTGTGCTATGGCATTTTGGAACCATCTCAGTAGTCGCACCGATTGTGAATCTTTTTGTGCTTCCGCTTGTGCCGTACGCAATGGCGATCGTGCTTGCAATGCTTGCTGTTAGTTTTGTTTCAGGCGCATTGGGATTGGTTATTAGCCTTGGAGCTTGGGCGTTCTCTTTTATCATGCTTTCAATTATTCACCTTTTCGGTCAGTTGAATTTTGCATTGGTTGAAGTTGAATACGCACAAATTTTAGGGAGCGTCATCGCAGTAATTATCGCCAGCTTTTTTCTCCGAAAACACTTATACAAAACTTCTCGATCGTAAACAAAATTATAAGAGTTATGATGCAAGTTAGGGTTAAACCAAAAAGGTCACAAATAAAATTTGAGTTTATTTTTATTGGCTTAGTTTGTTTTTTTACAATTGGTTTGTTTGTTTTTAAAACCTTGCCAACTCATGGCGAATTTCGTGTTTGGTTTTTTGATGTGGGCCAAGGTGATGCAACGCTTCTCATCAGTCCAAAAGGCGAGCGGCTTCTTATTGATGGTGGACCAGATCAATCTGTGTTGAGCAAGCTTGGTACGATTCTTCCTCCTTGGGATCGTCGTATTGATGCCGTTCTTTTGACACACCCTGATGCAGATCACATGCTTGGGCTCATCTCTGTTTTGGAATTTTATGATGTGCAACAAGTTTATGTTTCCGGAGAGGAAGCGCAGAATGCTTTTTTTAAGGCTTGGAGTAAGAGGCTTCAAGAGGAGCAGGCAACAGTGATTAAATTAAAGCAGGGAGAGGAGTTTAAGTTTGGTGGTTTGGATGTTCATGTTCTTTGGCCAAGAGCTGACAGAGAGGATTTCAGTCGTAACAACCAGTCGATTGTTTTGGATGTTCATTATGGTGATACGTCCATTCTTTTGACAGGAGATCTTGAAGAAGAAGGTGAAACAGAACTCTTGGCAATTGTTAAGCCAATTGATGTGCTCAAGGCCGGACATCATGGCAGTCTTTCTTCCTCCTCTTATGCTTTTGTTCAAAAAACAAAATCTGATTTCTCGATTATCTCAGCCGGTCTGGATAATCGTTATGGTCATCCTCACCCAACAGTTCTTGAGCGTTTAAAAGATGTTGGCAGTCGCATTTTTCGAACAGATCTGGATGGTGACATTTTGCTTTCCAGTTTTGGGGGCGAACCAGTTGTTAAGGAAAAACCCTTGCCATTTTGATTGTTTAATGTTAGCCTTTCGCTATTAACGAACAAATTTATGTCACAAATAGAAAAAACAGTGGTTCTTCTAAAACCTGATGCATTGCAAAGAGATTTGCTTGGAAGCATTGTGTCTCGTTTTGAGAGAAAGGGTTTAAAAATAATTGCAATGAAGTTTATTAGATTGTCTGATGAGCTTTTAGATGAGCATTATTCTCATCATGCTGACAAGTCATTTTTTGGTGATCTAAAAAAGTTCATGATGCAAACACCGGTTGTTGGAATGGTTTTTGAAGGACACGATGCTATTTCCGAAGTGAGAAAAATTGTTGGTTCAACTGATCCTAGAAAAGCAGATGCAGGAACTATTCGCGCTGACTTTTCAATGAACATGCCATCAAATCTGATTCACGCATCAGACTCATTAGAAACCGCACAAACAGAAGTTGAGCGATTTTTTAAAGAAGACGAGTTGTTCTCATACGAGAAAATAACCGATAAGTACATTTTTGGAGAGGGGATTTAAGAGAAAATAAAAAACAGACCGCAGAGGGCCTGCCCGCCCGCCGAAGCTCTGAAAGAGCGAAGGCGGGTTTTTTTTTGGTTTGGATATTTAAGATTGACTTTTTTGAGATTTTTGATTATCGTGACATTCGCCTGGCATTGAGGAGGGGTATGTATAGCTGGCAGGAACTTCAGCGACTGCATTCAGACTGGGTGAAGATTCATAAAGGAGCAATCGACAAACGAAGAGCACTGCTTGATAGCGCGTCGTTTATGGATCGTTGGTTGTTCATCAACGCGATCCAGACCGTGCGAACAGGTCGCATGCGACTTGTTACCAACTGCGCGTACGGCTTTGCCGATCAGCTCTATCTGGATGCTAGTGTTGCTGCAACACCTCATCTTGATAGGTTGCTTGATCTGGCACTAAAGCCTGGGCCAGATGGTCAACCCGATCCTCAAAGGTGGTTTGAGGGCATTAGCCTTTTCGATCAAGCAATCGCAATTACTAAGATCGAAAAAGAAGAACCGCTTGAGAGAATTGGTCGCGTTCTTGACATGTTTGTTGATCTGCTTGAGCGAGAGATCTTCACTGGAGAGTTCAACAAGATCGACTTCTACGCATACCATGATCCAGAACAAGAGTTTGTGGTAGCGCGTGAGAATGTTGGGATTGGCAAACACCTTACTCGTCCAGGACTTCAGAGACGCAAGTCCAGACTCGCTTGTAGGCAGGTGCAAAAAGGAAGCATTGCCTACATGCATCACAGGATCAAGGATCCCTTTCTGACATGGCTCAAAATGCAGCGTCAATGCAAGTTGGCCAGGAAAGAGGATGTCTTCAGCATTAATGATCGTTGCGGCTTGACCAAGGTTGTTCCAACCCAGCAAGATGTTCTGGCCTTGTGGGGAAGCATACGTCGGCTTGTTGTGGTTAGTGGTGGAACCATCACACAAGAACTTCGCGCTAACTACAACATTGGTGAACCACTTGATGAGGAAAACGGTTCTTCATCAAGCAAGTATCGATTTGCTCAGGCGTGTTTTGTTTGGCAGGGAGTGGAAATCGAACTTCAGTTCATGACTTTCCACGACTACTTCACAAGCCTTCGATCACTCTCAGAAGCAAACCACGAACTCTACAAAATCCGTCAGGCTTACAACCACACCTTTCCTCTTATTTGGCCGGTTCAAATCTACGAAGTGAATTGGTCAAATCCTTACGTTCGTCATCAGATGTCAGCTTGGAAACAGGCGCAACTTGGTTGGCGGGTCAACGGGGACTCTTCGGAACGCTCAAGCTAAGGGCGTTTCTTTCTTTTGCCCGATTGGTTAATAAGACACAAAATTTTTAAGGAATTCGAAAATTTCTAGCATGTCAGCCAAGTTTGCTTCTTCTGTATATTGATGGGCATTATAGTAGCCAGAACCAATTGGCACGCAAGTGATGCCATTGGCATTAAAAACGTTTGCATCAGATCCGCCAAACGTTTCAAAGTAGTTTGGTTTCAGATTTATTTTCTTAAAAGTTTCTTCCAGGAGTTCAAAGAGTTCGTGATCTTGTGTTAGCTGGTAACCCTCGAATTCGAGTTGTTGATCGATCTTGCATTCTGCATTGTGCTTTGCAATTACATCTTTGATTGTTTTTTCAATGCGCTTGCCTTCGCTTACAACTTTGTCAGTGTCAAAACTTCTAAGCTCTGCTTTGAACTTTGCAGATCCCGGCACGCTGTTGCGCGCTGTTCCTGATTCAAACATTCCAACATTCCATGTCACACCTTCGGCGCTGTGTCCCCATGGCAAGGACATCAAAGCATCACTCATTGCATGCAACGCATTGATGCCGAGTTCTGGTTCTCGAGGGTGAACAATCTTTCCAATACACTCAGCATCAATTTTAACAAAGGCTGGTGCTCGCGTAACAACTTGTGTGACAGGACCATCTTCATCAAGTACAAGTCCGATTTTTGCAGTGAGAAGATTATAGTCAGCCTTTAATGCTCCAAACAGCCCAGTCTCTTCTCCACGAGTTAGCAAAACCTCAATCGGCCTGTGTGTGGAATGATCTTGGTCTGCCATGTAGATTAAAAATTCAATTAAAACAGCAAGTCCTGTTTTTGGATCAGCACCTAGAATACCGGTTCCATTTGAGCGAATTACATCACCATCAATTGTGTAATCTGGATTTGGAAGCGATTCAGGAATATCAAGATGCGTGGAAAGTAAGATTGCTTTGCCATTGCCTGGGATTTTGGCAATGATATTTCTAAAGCCATCTTGCTCATGATTAACATTCGCCTCAGTGAGGCGATTTTGCGTATAAGTAATTATTTCTTTTTCGTTTGGGTAGATCTCGTTAATGTGAACTAGATCCAGAAAAGTTTTTTTGAGTTGGTTTTTTGTAATCATATTGTCATGTGCATACTTTTATGATTGCACAAAAGTCTGCACACGAGAAGAAGAAAGAAAGGGTGTGAGGCGGCAGACAGCCCGTCTGCCGCCTCACGTCGTTGTTGAGTTGCCAAGCCACCAGGTTGACCGGGCAATCATGCCCAGCTCGCCTGTGTCTAGCTTGTAGTAGGGATTGAGATCGGTTGCCTTGCCGCACGAATGTACGGGCATGCCAACCCTTGCGAAGTGGTCGACGACCTGATCGTCACCCAAGATGAGCTTTTGGTACGCACCGCGCCAGACCTTGCGGTCGGTAGCGCGGTCGGTGACCTTGACATTGATTGTCATGATGCCTGTTGTTGGGTCAAAGCGTGGGGTGCGTGCGTCGTTGACAGGGGTGCCGTCGAGTTCAGCTTGCCAGACAACAGTTTTCCCAACACGACATCGATCAAGGTAGCCTTGTCCGATGAAGTCCATGAGAAACGCTCCGTCTTTTGCCAGCGGATCGATCATGCCGCGCGTGATGCGCAGCAGGAGATCCGGATCAACAACATCACCGAAGGAGTTGCCAAGCAAGATACTCGCATCGAAGCGTTCATTAGTGCGCCATGTGGTGAGATCTCCAATGTGGAGTTGGACACGTGGATCTTGGCCGTGGCTTTTGAGAGCCTTGGCCACGCACTTTGGCGAAAGATCTACACCAACGATTCGTTGAACACCGGACCACAGCAGAGCGTTGATGTGTCTGCCCGTGCCAAAACAGGGCAGGAAGACGCTCCTGGGTACGTGGCCAATAAGTCGGATGGCAGTTCCGACTTCAGCCCAGGCAAGCGCGCTGTTGTCATGGACATCTCTATCGAGCTGTTCCATCACGTCATAGTGACGCGCAACATCGAACTGGGCCGGAGGTTCTGTTCTGTGTTGATGAGCGGTAGCTTGCATCACTCCCCTTGGTAGATGACCGGACCCTCTTCAGCGTCGTCAGCGCCGTGGATTCGGAAGCTACCGGTTCGCAGGGTCATGGTGGATCCAACAAGATCGACATGACCATCCGTTTCCGCGTCCCCTGAGAAGAGGAAGAACGGAGTCAGACGCGTGCGCGCACCACGATCGAGCCGGACGTTGCCATCACTGTCGCGGTAGGCCACGGTGTAGCGATGCGAAGCAATGATGTGCTGGGCCACAACCGGGTGGGGGAGTCTGGCTCGCACAGCAAGCTCTTTTTCCCATTTCATCTGATTCTGAGCCTGGCTGCCAAGCGAAAGGCTGCGTGCACCCCAGGACTTGTTGTCGCCGTCCCAGGCACCGAACTTGGTCAGCCAGAGATGTCGCTCGTCTCTCACTTGTGGGAGAACACGATCGAGCAGACGCGTCTCTGCCACACAGTTATGCAATGTGGTGAGCGCTGCGGGATCGCGGCTTTTGATCCAGTGCATCACGTTCGGGTGCCAGAGCGCGGCCATGAGAGCCTTGTTTTCCAGACAGTGCCAGAGCGGGTTCATCATGAAGGTATCTTGGCTGTCCCAGGCGACCAGTTGATCCAGTCCTCCTGTGTTGACGAAGTTGTCGAAGTAGCCGAAGCGGAAGACAACTGTGTTCGGACCGAGCGTTTGAGGGAAACCCTCGTCGCTGCCGTGAACGAATTCGTCGAACCCGAGCGCTTTGAGACGCCCCAGGAAGTCGCTGTTCCATGTGGCCTTGGCTGCATCAGACATGTTGTCGTGTGGCCACCAGCCTTTCCGTGTCAGCTTTGAGGGGCCGCCGCGCTGGCGAACCGCATCGTGGATCTGTTGAAGGGGCGTGTCGAACCAGATCTCGGCATCAAGGCCGCGCTCGCGAAGAGCAGCAACGAAGACGGCCTGATCCCACACGTACTCAGCCCATTCGTTGGTGGCGAACACGATGAGTTTGCGACCATCCAGTAGACGGACGTAACCGTCCAGCATGGTTGTGTCCAGTCCGTAGCCGAGCTCCATGGCGTGCGACATACCCTGTCCGGCAGGGCAAGATTCGAACTCAGTGATGACCGGGCGGAGTACGCCAGTCACCGGGTCCTTGACCACTACGATGTCCGGTCGCATGAGCATGACCGGGCCGCCTTGCATGAGTGCGGGAATACGATCCGGGCGGCCATGATTGAGGATGTGCTGGACGCCGGGATTGCTTTTGTGCAGCGCATGGATCGCCTTGAATGCGAGTGCAAGCGCTTGCCCAAGCTCTCCCAACTTGTCCAGGAAGTACGTGGGCAGGGTGAAGGGATCGATGAGCTGGCGCCAGGAGACGCCACTGAGCCCTTTGTACCCAATACCAGTCTTGTTCATGCGAACGCGCGCGGCCTCGACCTTGTCGCCGGCCGGTTGATTGACTCGGCGGACATGGGGTCCAGCGGCTTCTGCTTCTTGCCAGCCGTCAACGAGCTCAGGCTCGATGAGCAGGGCATCAGCCAGGTTGAGGCCATGGCCTCCAACTGTGGGCATGTTCTGGATGTCTACCCAGCGGCGCTCGATCGGATGCTCCAGGGGGCGACCTCGCCTGCCTTTTGTGTCGGTTCGACTTCCTGTTGTCCAGTCAAAACCGAGCATTGCGAACTTCACCTTCAGCGCGTCCAGGATAGGTCCGTTCTTGGGCCAGGTATCTGACTGTGCTGGAATGGCTACTCCGTTGTCTGGTAGTGTGCTGCCGCTGAGCACCTTGTTGCGCCATTCCCTTGTGGAGCGCTTGACACCGGATCCTCTCTCAGGACCACTGAGACCATGCTTGCGTCGCATCTCAAGCACCCTTTCGGGCACCACGACCGTGCTCTGGCCTCGTCGGCGTCTGGTGTTCCAAGTTGCGCCAGTTGTCTGGGAGGTCCTCGTGACTGAGTGCATTCAACTTTCTCCGTCTGAATCTGTGTTCTGGTTTTCCGCTCGCAAAACCGTTTTTAAGTGACAGTATTGTGAGCAGGAAACAGAACAAGATCCAGAAAAGAAAATCGCTACGGGTTTTTCCGTAGCGATTTATCTGACTGTTTGTTTAAACAGTTTAAAGCTTATGCATACGGAAAGAAATTGGAGTCATAACAAAAAGAACGCGGATAGATCGCATCCAATATGTCAAACAAAGATTTTCTTTCTTTCCGATTGAAATCATACTCAAATAAGGCTATACGATCTTAAATTAGTTGTCAAATAGTTTATTTGTTCAAGAGAACAAGCTTGTGAATGATCCTGTGGAAAAAAAGTGGACAGATACTCCTTTTCAAACTTGCGAAATTCTGTCAGGATGATAAGTTTAATATGCCTTTCGGATAGATGGGTTCGTCTCAAAATTACAAATAACACTTTGGTCTGGGAATGCTCGGTTTCGACAGGGCAACAGGACCTAACGGTTTTTCTGAGAATCGCTGACGACATGGTGGGTACGACAAGCTGCCATCATCGCAACGCTCTTGGATCGGAACAGTCTTGAGCTGATCTGGAAAGATTTGTACCAAAACCGGATGATATTCCAAAAATCAATTGGGACACCCATTTATCCGTCAGGCACCAAAAAATTATGAAAAATGATAAGATGAGTTGAGTCAATCAACTTTTTTTTAATACCGACTATGCAGATAACAAGCCCGGCTTTTAATCATAAAAAACAAATCCCACCTTTGTTTACTTGTGATGGAGAAAATACAAGCCCACCACTTGAGTTTCATAATGTGCCAGAGGGAACAGAATCGCTTGCGCTCATAATGGAAGATCCGGATGTGCCAAAACATTTGCGAGAAGACGGGATGTGGGATCATTGGATTATTTGGAACATGCCAGCCAACACAACAGTGATTGAAGAAGGATCAAAACCAAACGGTGTAGTTGGTCTTTCAACAAGGCAAGTAAACGAATACGGTGGTCCGTGTCCACCAGATAGAGAACATAGATATTTCTTTTATTTGTACGCACTTGACAGCAAACTTGATCTTCCTGAATCATCAACAAAAGCAGATTTACTTTCTGCAATGAAAGGTCATGTTATTGAAAAAGCAGAATTAATGGGAAGGTATGAAAGACAATAAAACACCTTCAATGGTTTACTTGAGAATTTTTGTTCATACTCTAATAGCATGGACAATTGTGTTGGTTGTGCAATTGTTGTTAATAGACGCATCTTCTTGGCTTTTTGTTTTAGGCCACTATATTGCTGCAGTAATTGTTTTTGGTTATTCATTTCGTCTCTTTTTCAAAACAGAAAAAAAACTTACCTCATATCATGTCACCCTTGTTGCATTGACGTTTTTTCTATTTGCAGAGGCGGTTTATTGGATTGGGTTTTATAATGGAGAACAGAATTACTTGAATTTTGTTAATTGGATGTTGCCGGCATTTTTAATTGTCAGCACGATTTATATGGTTGGTTTTACAAAGCAAAAGAAATTATTTTAAGCGCTATGGCCAAGCCAATATTTTTATTTGATGCAGACTGTGAGTTTTGTCAATATTGGAAAAATCGCTGGCAAAAAACTGTTGGAGAAAGTGTTGATTTTCAATCAATACAAAGTGCAGCCGATCGCTTCCCTCAAATTTCAAAAAAAGATCTTGAAAACTCCTCGCAGTTTATTGATGAAAAAGGTATTGTTTATTCAGGAGCAAAAGGTGTGTTTGAGATGTTAGCTTGTTCTCCAAAAAAACAATGGCCAAAATGGTTGTATGATCGCATTGCGTTTTTTAGATTAGTTTCAGAATTTGTTTACAAGAAAATATCTTCATGCAAAATTTGTGCTACAAAATTTATGAAATTCTTTTTAAGAAAAAAACATTTATAAAAATATATGACTCAACAAAGCTATTTAAAAATTTCCGGTTTCCTTTTTGTGATCGTGGCCATTGTGCATGGTGTACGTATCTTTAATAGTTGGCCAATGGTGTTTGGGCCATATCAGATTTCAATGTGGTTTTCTTGGGTTGCTGCAATCATAACCGGCATCCTGGGCTTGCATGCGCTTTGGTACGCAAGTCGGTATAAATATTAATGGCAGTTTTTTATAAGAGGCTGAAAAACAGTCTCTTTTTTGGTTTCATCCACAAAAAGGGTTAACTGAAATCAAAATTTATGGTAAACTTTTGCCCGTTTTTAATATAAGAAATTTTATGTTTACTATTCTTCAAAAAGTTCGATCTCAGAAAAAGCTTTACATAATCTCACTCGCCTTTTTGCTCGCAATTGTTGCTTCTCAACTTTTTGCTTCAAGTGGTACTGAGGGCCATGGTGCAAGCACAACAATCCTTTGGATCGCAGTCGTTCTCATTGCTGCCAAACTTGCAAGTCTGGTTGAGCGAATCGGCCAACCCGCTGTTTTAGGGGAGCTTGTTATGGGAGTGATTCTTGGAAATTTGTTTTTGTTAGGCATTGATTTGTTTGAACCACTTAAGCACGACAGCATTCTCAAATTTCTTTCTGAACTTGGTGTGATCATTTTGTTATTCCAGATTGGGCTTGAGTCAAACATTCAAGAAATGAAAAAAGTTGGTGTGCGAGCTCTTCTGGTTGCCATTATTGGAGTAGTTGCTCCGTTTGTGCTTGGAACGTATATTGTTGGACCTTGGCTTATGCCAGGACTTGAAAGCACGGCTTATTTATTTTTAGGAGCAGCACTTACTGCAACATCTGTTGGAATCACTGCACGTGTGTTTAAAGATCTTGGAAAGTTGCAGATTCCAGAAGCGCAAATCGTTCTTGGGGCAGCTGTGTTTGATGATGTTTTTGGATTGATTATCTTGGCGGTTGTTAGCGCGATTGCAACTGTTGGAGCAGTTAGCTTTGGAATAGTCAGTTGGATTGTTGCAAAAGCAATTTTGTTTTTGGTTGGATCAATTGTTTTGGGTGCGCTTGGTGCACCAACTCTTGGAAAGTTTTTTTCAAAGGTTCACACAGGCGTTGGAATGAAGTTCACACTTGCTGTGTCGTTTTGTCTTGTGTTTGCCTATGTGGCAGGATTGATCGGGTTAGCTCCAATTATTGGAGCGTTTGCAGCCGGGCTTGTTCTTGATCCAATGCACTTCCGTTATTTTAAAGCACCAAAAATGGTTCGCGATGTTCGAAAGGTTGTCAATGAGCACGTTAAAGAACACGATGATGATAATCATTTGAAAAAGGAAATGAACAAGGCGATTGAACATCATTCACATCGTCATATTGAAGATTTGATTGAGCCGCTTGCATACTTCTTGGTTCCGATCTTTTTCATCCTAACCGGGACTGAAGTGTCACTTGCAACTTTTGGAAATGTAAGCATCCTTTGGGTTGCGCTTGCAATCACACTTGTTGCAATCATTGGAAAGTATGTTGCGGGTTGGGTTGCTGGTCCTGTAAATAAAGCAATTGTGGGAGTTGGTATGATTCCTCGTGGAGAAGTTGGACTTATTTTTGCAGCAATTGGAAAAGGTTTGGGAGTGCTTTCAGATGATTTGTTTTCAGTGATTGTTGTGATGGTGATTCTAACAACACTTCTTGCCCCACCAGTACTTGCAAGGCAACTCAAGAAGTAAAAACAACCCCGATAGATTATATGGCAAAAAAGAGACCAAAGGTCAGTTACGATTCAGATGCAAAGATTCTTTCTATAAGAGTTTCGTCTAAAAAAAGTGTGGATTCAGATATTCATGGTAATGTTGTTGTTGATTATGGAAAAGACGGACAACTTGTGAACGTTGACATTATGGACATATCGCTCTCGGAGTTTAAACGAGAACCAGTTATTAGAAAAATAATCGCCACAGTATAAAAGTTTTTTAATAAAAAAATCAAAAAACCGGCCTTAGGTCGGTTTTTTAAATTGGATTTTTTTGATATAATAATTTCTGTCCAAACACCGGCTTGGTTGCGCATAGCCAAGAAGGGCATTGAACAACGAGCGACAAGGAGGACACCATGCGAGCACTCTTGCCTGACAGAGGGCGAGTCATCGGGTTCTGCGTCCTGATCAGCGCGATGCTGTTGCTGGCCGCAGTACCGGCAACCGCGGAGGTGAAGGCGACCGACCAGTCCCACGACGCGGACTCGGGGGTCATCTGCTTCCTGAACAACGACGCCAGCCAGGAGCTGACCTGCATCAACCGACGCGCAGAGTCGGACATGTGGGCGATCACCTGCGCGCTGCGGGACGGCGGCAAGTGCCTGAGCCGAGACAGCGAGCTCATCCTCGTGGACGGCAACCGCTTCATCATGCGAGACGGTCAGCTCATCCTCTGTGACGGCAACCGCTTCATCATGCGGGATGGGCAACCGCCGTTCATCATGAGGACACCAGCAACAGCTATGCTCCTGCTCAAGGAGATCGGGATGAACCACCCGGCGGTGGCGCTCCTGATCATGATGCGCGACGAGTTCATCATGCGCACGCCAACAACGCTCGCGCTCAAGAAGTGGCGCGGCGCAACCCAAGCGGTGTCCAAGGCCGAACTCACGGACGGGACCGCTCCGTTCTCGTTCTGCGTGTAGCGCGACCCCGGCGCAACGCACGAGACAACGGCTCCACACTCAAGGGTGTAGAAAAGCTGACTTCGGTCGGCTGCTCCTGCATCCTTTTTCATTTTCTTGTGTTTCCAAAGAGCTTTCTGTACATTGAATAGCACAACTATGCCACTTATTGCCAATATTCTTCTGGTTTGTTTTCACACACTTATTGCCTGGGTGCTTGTTGAAATTTTTGTGAATTTGTCGCATCGTCTAAAACGTTACGTGTTTATCATCTCTCACTATTTGTTTGTGGCGTTTGCTTTTACATCAACCTTTTTTCTCTACAACACTTTCTTTGTTACGTTTACCGCGTTTACCACCATGGCCATTGCCATGCTTTTTGTTTTCTTTCTTGAAATACTTGTCTTTAAATATATGTACAGTGGTGATAGATGGTTTTTGAATTATGTTGATTGGATTGTCCCGATTTTCATTGCTGCATCATCTATTTATTTTATAGGAATATTGGTTTGACGAAATGAGTCAAAAGAGTATTCTATCGACGGTATGCCTGATACATTTCATATAACAGGAGGACGTCCACTTAACGGAGAGGTTGTTCTGTCAGGAGCAAAAAATGGTGCGTCCAAAATGATGATTGCAAGTCTGCTTACTAACGAGCCGGTTGTTTTGAATAATGTTCCTGTACAGCAGGAAACAAAAATCACACAGGAAATTATTGAAATGATTGGTGCACAAGTTGATTGGGTAGAAGATCATCGGTTGGATATTCATACACCAACCATAAAATCGACTTCTGTTCAAAACATTTCACGAAAAAATCGCATTAGCATTCTTACACTTGCACCACTTCTTCATAGAGCCGGCGAAGCATTTGTTGCGCTTCCTGGAGGGGATGATATTGGGCCTCGTCCTGTTGGTTTTCACATTACCGCTCTTCAAAAAATGGGTGCAAAGATAGAGGAAACAAAAGAAGGATTTCAGGCTTCTGTAAAAGGTCGTCTTAAAGGCGCTTTGATCGAACTTCCGTTTCCATCGGTTGGTGCAACTGAAACTTCAATCCTTGCAGGTGTGTTAGCAGATGGCCGTACCACTATTCGAAACGCAGCTATTGAGCCGGAAATTCAGGAGCTTGTAATGATGCTTCAGAAGATGGGGGCAATTGTTCAAATTAATGCAAATCGGTCTATTGAAATTTTAGGGGTTGATCAGTTGCACACCACAACAGCTCGAGTTATGCCTGACCGAATTGAAGCTGCGTCATATGCTTCAATGGCACTTGGAACAAAAGGAGAAATTTTTGTGCGCGATGCTGAGCACAAACACATGATCACTTTTTTGAACACTGTTCGTAGACTTGGTGGTAACTATGAAGTAAAAGAAGACGGCATCCTTTTTCAAGGATCAGACGAATATAAAGGGATTGAACTTGAAACAGACACTCATCCCGGTTTTATGACCGATTGGCAACAGCCGTTTGTTGTTGCACTAACTCAAGCAAAAGGAACTTCGGTTGTTCACGAAACAGTATATGAAAAACGTTTTGGTTATACAGAAGCATTAAATAAAATGGGCGCTGACATTACTCTTTTTAAAAAATGTCTTGGCGAAATTGAATGCAGATTTAAAGGTGAAAATTATAAGCACTCTGCTGTTATAAACGGGCCAACCAAGTTGCATGCAACAGATGTAGAAGTGCAAGACATAAGAGCAGGGCTTGCGCTTGTAATTGGTGCGCTTGTTGCAGAGGGCACATCTGTTTTAACAAATATTAAACATTTGGATCGCGGTTACGAGCGTCTTGAAGAAAAACTAAAAGGTGTTGGTGCTGTGATAGAACGCAAATAACTTTTGTCATCTCGACTAAGCGAGCTTTGCGAGCGCACGGAGAGATCTCTCGGCTCGCTGGTGCTCGCTCGAGATGACACGTATAATTTATAATTATGCTTCTTAGTATTCTTTTTTCATCACCAGCTATTGCTCTTGTATGGGTTGTTGCGATTTTTACTTCTCTTACCATTCATGAATTTTCTCATGCTCTTGCTGGAAAATTGCGTGGTGACAGAACAGCAGAACGAGAAGGTCGTCTTACACTTAACCCTCTTGCGCACATTGATTTGATGGGGCTTATCCCTCTTTTTATTTTTGGGTTTGGTTGGGCAAAGCCTGTTCCGTTTAATCCGTATAATTTAAAAAATCCAAAATGGGATTCTGTTTTGATCGCGCTTGCGGGCCCTGCATCAAATTTAATTTTAGCAATCATTTCAGCAATAGCATTTCGCATTCTGATTGGCACTGGTGTAATTGAAGGAATTAATCTGCTTGCAATCTTTTTATTCTTTTTGATTCTTTTAAATTTGTTTTTGTTATTTTTTAACATTGTTCCAATCCATCCACTTGATGGCTCAAAACTTTTCTTTGCTTTGTTTGATAAACCACAGTACGCACAGTTGCGACAATGGGTTGCAGTCCGCGGCCCTCAAGTTTTAATGATCGCAATCGTAATAGCGATTCTCACAAACATAAACATTTTCTTTTTTGTCTCAGCTCCATCTTTTGCAACTTGTAATGCTTTAATTGGAGGAAGTTGCAGTGGTTTTTTTGGAGCGATTTTTTCTCTTATTTAGCACCTTGTCATCTCGAGCTTGTCGAGAGATCTCGAAAACGCGAGATCCCTCGGCTCCCGTTGGTTGCTCGGGATGACAGGGGTGCGTGAAACTCCACCGGCTCTGCCGGTGGAGTTTCACGCAAAGCATTCACAATAAAAGTATTGACGGTTTAAAAGGCTCATGTTATCCTTTCCGCGCTATGCCTACAGTAAACCAGCTGATCCGCAAGGGTCGAAAAACAAAAGCAGATAAAAGCAAATCACCAGCAATGCAATATACGCTGGATTCTTTGCATCGCAAACGTACATCTTTGAAAAAAGGAAGCGCTTTTAAGCGAGGTGTTTGTGTGAAAGTCACAACAAAGACTCCAAAGAAACCAAACTCAGCTATTCGAAAAGTTGCTCGTGTGCGCTTGTCAAACGGAACAGAAGTCAATGCTTATATTCCAGGTGAGGGTCACAACTTGCAAGAGCACTCAATCGTAATGATCAGAGGTGGGCGTGTGAAAGATTTGCCGGGAGTTCGTTACCACATTGTTCGTGGTGTTTATGACACTCAAGGTGTTGACGGAAGAAAACAGAGTAGGTCAAAGTACGGAGTGAAAAAGCCAAAAAAATAAATCCTTTGTCATCCCGAGCGAAGCCGAGGGATCTCGCATATTCGAGATTTCTCCACTCGCGGAGCCTGTCCTGAGCGAACGAGGTGAGTCGAATGGGCTCGGTCGAAATGACATTAGTAAACAGGCTCGGTCGAGATGACACGTTAAAAAACGATGGAGTACCTCGACCATGTCCGGGGGAATAGATTCCATTAGACTAAGTCAAAACTATGCGTGGGAAAAAAGCAACAAAACGTCAGATTATCCCTGATCCAAAGTTTGGCAATGTACAAGTTGCCAAGCTTATTAATTATGTGATGAAAGATGGAAAGAAGACTACTGCTCAAAAAGTGATTTACGATACTCTTGACATCATTTCAGACAAAACAAAACAAGACGCACTTGATGTATTTGAACAAGCTCTCAAAAATGTCATGCCAACACTTGAGGTGAAATCAAAACGTGTTGGTGGAGCCAACTATCAAATCCCAATGTCTGTTCGTGGCGACCGTCGATATGTTCTTGCATATAGATGGATCATCACAGCAGCAAGAACAAAGAAAGGCCGTCGCATGGCTGAAAAACTTGCAGACGAACTCATTGCAGCTTCAAACAACGAAGGCGATGCTATTAAAAAGAAAAACGACGTGCAAAAAATGGCCGAGGCCAATAGAGCATTTGCACATTTTGCAAGGTAAGTATAAAAAGAAACTAATAGAAATAAATTGAAATAGATGGAAATAGGTTGAATACAACTTTATTTCTACATATTTCTACTATATTTCAACCTATTTCTACAAAATATGCCTAGATCATACTCACTTGATAAAATTCGCAACTTTGGAATTTTTGCGCACATTGATGCCGGAAAAACAACCGTGTCAGAGCGCATCCTGTTTTACACAGGAAAGAAACACAAAATTGGAGAGGTGCATGAGGGAGAAGCAACAATGGACTGGATGGAACAAGAGCAAGAGCGTGGGATCACTATCACATCTGCTGCAACCACAGCATTTTGGAAAGATCACCGTTTAAATCTTATTGATACTCCGGGTCACATTGATTTTACTGTTGAGGTAAAACGTTCAATGCGAGTTCTTGATGGAGGTGTTGCTGTGTTTGATGGTGTTGCAGGTGTTGAACCACAGTCTGAAACCAACTGGCGATATGCGGATGAATATAAAGTTCCAAGACTTGTTTTCATTAACAAACTGGATAGAACCGGAGCAGATTTTTACAAGGACCTAGATTCTGTTCACGACCGATTAACAAAAAACGCACATCCGATTCAACTTCCTATTGGTGCTGAGGCAAATTTTTCAGGTGTGATTGATCTTATTAAAAATAAGGCTTTTATTTATAAAGATGATCTTGGGCGTGAAATTGAAGAAACAGAAATTCCAGATGATATGAAAGCATTGGCAGAAGAGTGGCGAGGAAAACTTTTTGAAGCTGTTGCAGAAAACGATGAAGCATTAATGAATAAATATCTTGGAGGCGAAGAGCTTGATATTAAAGAAGTGAAAGCTGTTATTAGAAAAGCAACAATTGCAAATGATTTTATTCCAGTGCTTTGTGGGACTGCTCTAAAAAATAAAGGAGTACAGCTTTTGCTTGACGCTGTTGTAGATTATTTGCCAAATCCATTGGAAGTACCACCTGTTCAAGGTATTGATCCGGATGATGAGGAAAAGGTACTTACACGAAAGGCAGATGACAATGAGCCTTTTGCTGCTCTTGCTTTTAAAATTGCTGCAGATCCGTTTGTTGGAAAGCTTGCATTTTTCCGCGTGTACTCAGGTATGGTCAAAGCTGGTTCTTATATTTTGAATTCATCAACAGGAAAAAAAGAACGTGTTGGACGCATTGTGCGCTTGCACGCAAATTCACGTGAAGAAGTGCCTGATGTGTTTGCCGGAGAAATTGCTGCAATGGTTGGACTTAAAGAAACATTTACCGGACACTCGCTTTGTGATCCGGATCATCCAATAATTCTTGAGGCCATTACATTTCCAGAGCCGGTTATCTCGATTGCGATTGAACCAAAAACAAAACCAGACCAAGAAAAAATGGCTATTGCACTTCAAAAGCTTGCTGAAGAAGATCCAACTTTCCGTGTTCGAACAGACGAGGAAACAAATCAGGTTATTATTTCAGGAATGGGAGAGTTGCATTTGGATATTATTGTCGAACGTCTTAAGCGCGAGTTCAGTGTTGAATGTAATGTTGGAACACCGCAAGTTTCTTATCGAGAAACAATCAAGGGAGATTCAGAAGGAGAAGGAAAGTATATTCGACAAACTGGTGGTCGCGGACAGTATGGTCATTGTCAGGTCAAAATTGAAAAGTTAGAACCAGGTTCTGGAATCGAATTTGAAGAAAAGATTAAGGGAGGCTCAGTTCCGCGCGAGTACTTTAATGCAATTGAAAAAGGGTACAGAGAAGCAACCGAACGTGGTGTTATTGCTGGGTATCCAATTCTGGATGTAAAAATGACTTTGCTTGATGGAAGTTATCACGAAGTTGACTCTTCAGAAGCTGCCTTTAAGATTGCCGGTTCTATGGCATTCCAGGATGCTGCAAAGAAAGCAGGTCTTGAGTTGCTTGAGCCAATGATGAAAGTTGAAGCTATAACACCGGAAGATTTTATGGGAACTGTTGTGGGAGATTTAAATGCAAAGCGAGGACAGATTCAGGAAATGTCGGATCGGTCCGGGGCAAAGGCGATTTCAGCTTTTGTGCCGCTTGCAGAAATGTTTGGTTATGCAACAACACTTAGATCGCTTACCCAAGGTAGAGCAAGTTATTCCATGGAATTTGATCATTACAGTGCAGTGCCATCAAATGTTGCAAAAGAAATTATTGAAAAACGTGGAGGTGGTGGTTCGAAAAAATAAAAATTGAAAAAGAAAAATGAGGCCCAGGCCTCATTTTTTGTATGTCACAACATCACCCAAATCTTGTTCAGGTTCCCAATCCGGAAACTTAAAAGCATTAGAAATAATCCGCCCACCTTCTTTAAGTTCTTGCATTACCTTTTTTTCAATTCCTTTCATAGAGAAAGGAATTTGATACAAGAGAATCACATCAACATCAGATAAGTCAGCTTTCCAAAACGATTTCTTTTTGATTTCAATTTTATCCTCAAGTCCCAGTTTTTTTATGTGTCTTCTGGAAAGTCTTACAAGCCCTGGGTGAACTTCATATCCAACTGCTGATTTTGCTCCTGCCTTAATGGCAGCAACCAGCAACCGACCGTCTCCTGAGCCCAAGTCCACAACATGATCGGTCTCTTTTATTTTTGCAAGCTTGATCATCCTTTTTACTTTTGCAGGTTCTGTTGCAACATAAGGCGCTCCTCGATTAATGAGCGGGATCAACATGCCGCCAAACCAATAGAGCACTACTAAAGCCACTATTAAAATGACAAGCAAGAAAAAAAGAAGTAAAAATGTGATAGGATCCATAAAGTATGACTGTTTCAAAAAAGGTATTAGCTCAATATGAGATTGGAAAAGTGAAGTCAGTAAAGCCAGTTGAATCTGGTTTGGTTCATAATACGTTTGCAATCAAAACATCTACCGGTGATTATATCATTCAAAAGCTTCATCCCATACTTTCTGATCAAGGAACAGCCAGAGATTTTTTGGCTGTGGCTGAACATCTTGAAAAGGAAGAATTTTTAGCACCCAAGTGTGTGCTTAGTAAAACAGGGAAAGTTTTAGCTCGTGAAGGAAAAGAGGTTTGGAGAATGCAAACAAAATTGTCAGGCAACACATACGACGTTATAAAGGATCTTTCAATGCTCAGAGAAGCTGGAAAAATTTATGCGCAGTTTCACAAGACAATGGACCACATGGATTATAAGTTTAAATCAAAATTGGTTTTGCACGAGACAGAGAAGATTTATAAGAAGTTTTTAAAAATTCTCCCCCTTTTCAAGGGGGAGTTAGAGGGGGTTAGTAATGAGGTTGAGTTTATAAAAAAAGAATTTCCAAAATATTTTTTGCCAAAAAGTTTGCCGCTTAGAGTAATTCATGGAGATCCAAAAGTATCGAATATTTTGTTTAAGAAGGTCCCCCCCCTTTTCAAGGGGGGGTTAGGGGGGGTTACCGCTGCTGCAATTATTGATTTGGATACTTGTAGTCGCAGTTCGATTCTGGTTGAGCTTGGCGATGCGTTTAGATCCTGGTGTGGTAATGAAGAAGATGATCCAAAGAACAGGTTTTGTCTTCGCAAGTTTCGTTCAGCTTGGTCTGGGTATAAAAAAGGCTCTGATGGGTTTTTAACAGCCAGAGAAAAAAGTTTGATTCCAAAGTGTATTGGTACAATCACACTTGAACTAGCTTGTAGATTTTTAACAGATTATTTTGAAGATAGTTATTTTGGTTGGGACTCAAAGCGTTACAAATCCAGAAAAGAACATAACTTGGCGCGATGCCGCGGACAGATAAAAGAGTTTCAAGATTATAAAAAAAAGCTTTCGAAAATAAGAAGAGTGGTCAATTGACATAAAGTTTCCATATGGAAACTTTATGTCAATGTGTTAGCAAAAACAAAACAACTCCCGATTGAGAGTCGTTTCTTGTCCACCGAAGCCTCTTGGCGAAGGTGGATACATCTGAATGTTGAGATTTCGTTTCAGGCTTGCAGTGTTACTTTATCCTGTTCATCAACCTCTTTCCTGTGCAGCTATAGTTCAGATGTCTTCTGTTTGGACTAATCCAGACAGGTATCACGTGATTGCACAAGAGGGAATACTACCATATATAGGCGATTTTGTCAACCCCAAAGAGTCATTTCCCCCCTTTTCAAGGGGGGATTAAGGGAGGTTAGCATAAAATAAAGCAAATTGAAAAGCCCGCCTTTTGAGCGGACTGAGTGGCTGTTAGGCCGGGAGTTCGTAGCGGACTACGTGGAAGGTATTGTCGACTACGAACCAGCTCATCACAGCATGACCATCGACCTCAGTGAGGCGATCGAAGTCTGAGTAGAGCGGGAAGGTGCCGACCCCAGAGATCGAGTAAGGAGGCATCCTGGACCAGGAGAAGATGTCCGAAGAACCGCCTGCCCACATGGTCAATCCATCGTGGAGCCGGCGATATATGGGAATGTGTCTGGTGGTAACCGCTGGAGTGACGAGCGACTCAACGCCGTCTTCTGAGAACCACACGACAGGTCTGGCCTGGTTTCCATCGGCTTCGTGTCCGATGATCGCGACGCCATTGGGGAGCACAACAATGTCTTCAACGGACAAGATGCGTTTGTGAGGGAGTCGGCGATTGCTGGCTGAATGCTCGCGCAGGGTGAGCGTCTTCCCATCATCTGAATGTACCCAGAACGTCCTGCCATCTTTCGCGAAGATCTTGTCATTGCGACAGAATCCATTCCCACCCATCCCATTGGGGGTATGGGAGTTCAGGTAGTTGCCATCAGTTGTGCTGACATGCAACACACCGTCATCATCAAGGAACAGGCTGTTTGGGATGATCCGATCTTCGTTCCTGAGCTTGATCACCTGACGGCCAAACAGAACCTCTTTGTAGTCTGAACAGCGATGTACAATCGCAGGAGTGTTATCGCTTCTTGCGACCTTGAGAACGGTTCGTTCGTCCTTTGCCCAGAGAACATCTTCTTCAAAGACCAAGCGGCGGTGTTCCTCACTTTGGCAGAAGACCCGCACAAACTGTTGGCGATCGTCGGATCTGTCATTTCCTGGGTCAAAGGAAACTGCACACCACTTCGAGCACCCTGCTGTCCAGAAGGTTGGCGCTTCGATCGGGGTCAGATCCAGATCGAATTCCCAGTCGCCCCAACGAACACCGAAGTGCTCAGCTTCTGCATCTGTGTAAACGAACGCCAGTTTGTTGCTTCCCTCAGGGAAGTGCGGGTACAGAAGATTGTCTGTATTGTCGATCGGTTCAGAAAGACCCGAAGTAGCTGTCCAGGTTCGAACACCCCGCTTTTGATCCCCCACGGCACTGCAGACAAGCGCGATCGTTCCGTCGTGTGCAATGCACACGCTGTCATGGATCACGTTGACTCCTGGCGGGAGTCGAAATGCGTGCGTTACGTGCGGAGGCAGGCCGATGGGCTTTCCAGCAAGAACTTTGACCGCCTGTTCAAGTCTACCTGGACTGACCTTGCCTGGATGAGCACCAAGGTATACAAGGATTTGCGCAAGCGCTTTTTCTCTTCGTGTTGGTCCTACTACTGGACTTGCCATGATGAAAGGTCCTTTGCCCGGTCAAAAGACTTACATTTGCGCCGAAGTTTTCCCCGGACGCACTTGATTGCTTTTGCCGAACTTTAGTGATTGCCACGGGATTGTGACGAAGTTATCTCAACACAATCCATATTTTGAGTCAATAAATTAAATTGAAAAGCCGTTCGTCACCAGGTGGTGTCGAACGGCTCGTGAGTGGTTGTTGCCCTGAAAGGGCTTGTCTACGGCGTGGCCGCGGCCGGCTCGGGCTCGCTCGCGGTCGGGTCGCCGTTGGTCGGCTTGGCCTCGGCTTCGGGTTCCTCCGCGGTCTCGTCCGCTTCGGACTCCTTGATCTCGGGCGCCAGGTGCGCGTGCAGGTCCTCGATGCCGTAGGTGGGCGCGGCTGCGCTGAGCTCGGTGAACACGCTGCGCACGACCGTGTCGAAGATCTCGTCCTGCCGCCGCTCCCACAGCTCGTTGAGCCACTCCTGGAACTCGTGGAGCAGTGCATCGTAGTACGAGCCGGTTGGGTCGAAGCACGCGATCGGGATGTTGTGATCCTCGCGAGCCACCTGCTGGGCACGCTCGTGCTCGTGCTGGTATACCCCCATGTCTTTGTCGCTGGCGTTGGTCACCACCGTGAGCTGGTTTCGGTGGAGGCCGGTCAGCGCCTCTATCGCTCCCATCGGGCCGTTGTTGCCGACCGCGATCAGTTGCACGCCGTGTGCATCAAGGGCGCGGTCGTTGTTGAGACGATCGAAGAAGATCGCACGGATCAGCGGAACGAGCCGCTTGACCAGCGGTTCCTCCTTGCGCCAGCCGTACTCGAGCTCGCTGCTCAGTTCCTCGCGCAGATCCACGAGCGTGCTGCGCAGGGTCTCGGTCAGGAGCTCCCTGGTCGCGGCCGCGTGCTTCTTCCTGGGCGAGCGTACGAACACCATGCCGGCGTCCACGCTGTGATGCAGCTCGTAGAGGCCGCTACAGAGCGGACCGTCGTGATCCACGACTGCGGTTTCAGCCAACACCTGGATCCTGCCCGTGGTGGCTGAGTTGAACATGGGTGTGGTGTTGCACACCACGACCACGCCGGTGTCGGCATCAATCTCCACGCAGATCCGTACTGCCGCGGTGATCGGGTCTGCTGCCACGTCCCTCAGTGACTGTGTGCTAACGTCTGACATCTTAGCCCCTATGTTTCAGTATTGGCGAGAGACCATCCAGGTTTGCCAGGTTCCTGGAATAGAAACGGACATAGTTGTCCGCAACGAACAGAATATAGCAGAGATTTGGGCGGATGTCAATGGTTGAACTGAGCATATTTAACTAAAGAATTGAGAGATTTTGAGAGTAATTACTTAAATTGAAAAGCCGTTCGTCACCAGGGTGGTGTCGAACGGCTCGTGTGTTGTCGTTGCCCTGAAAGGGCTTATAGCTCAGGCTAGCCCGGCGAAGCGGCGGTCTCGGCCTCGGGCTCGCTCGCGGCTGGGTCGCCGTTGGTCGGCTTGGCCTCGGCTTCGGGTTCCTCCGCGGTCTCGTCCGCTTCGGACTCCTTGATCTCGGGCGCCAGGTGCGCGTGCAGGTCCTCGATGCCGTAGGTGGGCGCGGCTGCGCTGAGCTCAGTGAACACGCTGCGCACGACCGTGTCGAACAGGGTCGGAGCGTGCTCGACCCAGAGCTCGTTCAGGTAGTTCTGGAACTCGCGGAGCAGCGCGTCGAAGTACGTACCGGTCGGGTCGAAGCAGTGCACTGCGATGTTGTTGTTCTCGACCACCTCGCTCGCACGTCGCTTCTGTGCCTCGCGTGCCTGGCTGCTTCCGCATTCGCAGCCGGGAGGGCAGCCGCCCTCGAGCATCGCCATGATGCCTTCGGGGCGACCCTGACCCACGGCCACGAGCTCGATCGCGTTCCTGTTGAACGGCCGCCCTTCCTTGATGCGGTCGAAGATCACGCGTCGCAGCTGGCCGGGCAGCCACTCGAGCAGCCGTTCTTCGCTGACCCACCAGTCGGTGAGCTCTTGGGCGAGCTCGGCGTGCAGACCGGGCAGCAGGCTGATGACCAGTCCGGTCAGCATCTCTCTGGTGCTGGCCGCGTGCGTCTTCCTGGGTCCCTGGATGAACACGATGCCACCCTCGATGCTGTACCGCATCGTGTAGTCGCCGCTGCAGAGCGGAGCCTCGTGCTGTCCGGCCTCTCGTGTGAGCTTGTCCGTGATCTTGTCCGCGGTCGACCACGCCATTGCTGGCTCGGTGGCCACAACCACGACCTCGCGTCCTTCGGCCCTGACCCTGAAGGTCAGCTGCACGCAAGCGTGGATCGGTTCGTCAGCGACCTCTCTGGGGCTGGGGAAGCTGATGTCTATCGACATGGTGTCTTTGCCTTTTCATCTTGTATTGGCAGGTTGGTCTAGGCTTGCCAATAACCTAGACAAGAAGCAGACGAACATGTCCGCAACGCACGAATGCTACAGCAAAACACATAAATTGTCAAGGGTTTCTGGAATAAAAAATTTGCTTGACAGTCCAATAAAATAAGCTAAAATGCTCGCACTATGAACAATCAATTTCAAAGAATTCTAAATCTTGTAAAAAAGACCGGCGATAGGCTTGTTGTAACTGATCAAGACGGTGAAAATACCTATGTGGTCATGGATATTGATGACTACGAAATGCTTGTTGATTCAGAAAACATGCCTCTTTTTGATGAGGACGATTATGAAGACTTTGATCTTCATGATGAAGTTGAGCCAGAAGAAGGCCAAACAAAAGAAATATCTGAGCCTCAAGACATCTGGAATGTTATGCAGTCTGCAGAAGATGGGGGAGAAACATGGGATCCATCAACTCTCTCAGAGGAAGAACTTTCAGATTTGGAAGAGCAATATCAAAAATTTGCCGCTCGAAACATAGAACAAGCAATTGAAGAAGTGGTCCCTGAAGCTCCTAAAGTTGAGGAAAAACCAGACATTGCAGAAGAGGAATTTTACCTTGAGCCAATTGAGTAATTTGGCTAACTTTAGCTACCTGATACTTGCTACCTGATACTTGCTACTTGTTGTGAACAACCTGTGCCCCAGACACTTGCGCGTTTTATGGCATTTTGCTATACTTTCGCACGTCTCTAAATAAACAAATATTTACTAAGATAAGTTAATTTTATAAAGAATATGGCTGAAGTCTTTGACCGAACAAAGCCACACGTTAATGTGGGAACCATTGGTCACGTTGATCATGGAAAAACAACATTAACGGCAGCTATTTTGGTTGCGTTAAAAGAAAAAGGTTTGAGTGCCCAAACAAAGGGTGTTGATGACCTTGATAAAGCCCCTGAGTCAAAAGCTCGTGGAATTACTATTGCCACAGCTCACTGTGAGTACGAGTCTGCAAATCGTCACTATGCTCACGTTGACTGTCCAGGACACGCTGACTACATTAAAAACATGATTACCGGTGCCGCTCAGATGGACGGTGCGATTTTGGTTGTAAATGCTGCAGATGGCCCAATGCCACAAACTCGAGAGCACATCTTGCTTGCAAAACAAGTTGGTGTACCGGCAATGGTTGTCTTTCTTAATAAAACAGATCAAGTGGATGATCCAGAGCTTATTGATCTTGTTGAAGAGGAAGTTCGAGATCTTTTGAAAAAATATGAATTTCCTGGAGATGAGGTTCCAGTAATTCGTGGATCTGCTTTGAAAGCTCTTGAGAACCCAACAGATGAAGAGGCAGTAAAACCAATTCTAGAGCTTGTTGAAAAACTTGATACATATATTCCAGAGCCGGTTCGTGAAACAGACAAGCCATACCTCATGCCTATTGAAGATGTGTTTTCAATTGAAGGTCGTGGAACTGTTGTTACAGGTCGAATCGAGCGTGGAATCGTCAAGGTGGGAGAAGAAATTGAAATCGTTGGGATCAAAGAAAAAGCAAAGAAAACAACAGTGACAGGAGTTGAAATGTTTAACAAGTCACTTGAAGAAGGGCGTGCTGGAGACAATGCTGGAATCTTGCTTCGTGGTATTAAGAAAGAAGAGGTTGAGCGCGGAATGGTTTTGGCTGCACCTGGATCCATTACTCCACACACAGAAATCGAGGCAGAAGTATATGCTTTGACAAAGGAAGAAGGTGGTCGTCATAAACCATTCTTCAAAGGCTACAAGCCGCAGTTTTATATCCGAACCACAGATGTAACAGGTGATGTGACTCTTCCGGAAGGAACTGAAATGGTCATGCCGGGAGATACGGTCAATTTAACGATCAAGCTCATTCATCCGGTTGCTCTTGAAGAAAAGATGTCTTTTGCTATCCGAGAAGGTGGGCGAACTGTTGGGGCAGGAATCGTAACTAAAATTATCAATTAACCAATGGGAGGGGTGACTAGTCACTCCTCCTTTTCGTTCCTTTTTTACGCTTGTGACTAACACAACTACAACAAAGAAAAAAGAAGAAGAAAAGACACGCATCCGCATTAAGATCAAGGCGTACGATAGTAAACTTATCGATCAAGCAACGCAAACGATCATGAAAACTGCAGAGCGATCCGGTGCAAAGATTATTGGCCCTGTTCCGCTTCCAACAGAGAAGCGTAAGTACACTGTCAATAAATCAACCTTTGTGCACAAAGATTCGCGTGAGCAATACGAGATGCGCATCCATAAACGGTTAATTGATATTACTGATCCAACCGAACGGACAATTGATTCTCTTATGAGTCTTAATTTGCCAGCTGGTGTAGACGTGGAAATCAAAACTTAGTAATCCAAGCAACTCTTGGACATAGAAGAAAGATCCTGTGAGCAAAGGCCGCAGACCATTGGGGAAAACCTTCTAGAGATCTATAAAGTTGCTAAAGGAGAAATCGCCAATTACATAACCTACAATTCCTTCAGTTAATTGAAGGTCAGAAGCTGTTTTCTAACGTCTTATTTGGGAAACAACTTCTGGCTTTTATATATGCCATTTATTATCGGACGCAAAATTGAAATGACACAAAAGTTCCAAGACAATGGAACGGTTGTTGCGGTTTCTCTTGTAAAAGTGGAACCAAATACTGTTACTCAGATTCGTGATCTTGAAAAAGATGGCTATGTTGCTGTGCAACTTGGAACTGGAAAAGCAAAGCATTTAAAAAAGCCACAAGCCGGTCATCTTAAAGATTTGTCTGAGCTTCGAACTCTTCGCGAGTTTCGTGTAGACGAAACAGATTTGAAGCGAGGGGATATAGTTGATGTAAATGCGTTTGAACCAGGAACAAAAGTTGATGTTACAGGGTTTTCAAAAGGCCGTGGTTTTGCTGGTGTGATGAAACGATACAACTTTAAATGTGGACGAGCTACACATGGAAACAAAGATCAGCAACGCATGCCAGGTTCCATTGCTTCTCATCCACAAGGAAAAGTGATTAAGGGACAGAAAATGCCAGGACGCATGGGAAACGATCGTGTGACTGTAAAGAATTTGGAAGTTGTTTCAGTAGATCCAGATAAAAATATCATTGCAATAAAAGGCGCTATTCCAGGTGCTCGTGGTGGAGTTATTTTGATTAAAGCGCGTGATGGAAAATCAATATGGCAACAGTAAAGATTTACAATATAGAAGGTCAAGAAACAGGAACAGTTGAACTGAGTGCTGCTTTATTTGAAGTGTCAGTAAATCCAGCGTTGGTGCATGAAGCTGTTGTTGCTCAAAGTGCCAATGCTCGCGATGTGATTGCGCATGCCAAAGATCGGTCAGAAGTTCGTGGTGGTGGAAGAAAGCCTTGGAAACAAAAAGGAACAGGACGAGCTCGGCACGGATCTCGTAGATCACCGATTTGGTCTGGTGGTGGAGTAACTTTTGGTCCTCAAAAGATTCGAAATTTTGCAAGAAAGATCAATGCCAAAGCAAAGCGCAAAGCACTTGCAATGGTTCTGTCCGATAAGGTGAGTAGCAATCAGTTTGTTGTTGTTGAAAAACTTGATGTGGTTGACGCAAAGACAAAGCAGCTTTCAGGTTTTGTGAAGAAACTTCCTATTGAAGGAAAAAAGATGCTTTTGATTGCAAAACCAGAAAATACATCAGTTGCACTTGCTGCACAGAATATTCAAAATGTCTCAACACTTCCATCAAACAGTTTGAATGTGATTGATCTTCTCAGACACGACTCAGTGGTTGTGACAAAATTAGCTCTTGAACAAATTGAAGAGATTTACGGCAAAAAGTAATATGGGAATCTTGAAGAAATTTACAAAGAAAGCAGACAAGAAAGTGTTTGAAGAAAAAAAGAATGACACGCAGAAACCAACTGTGCTGGCTTCAGTTCCCAAAAAAGTAGATAGCAAAAAGAAAGTAGAAAAACCCGCCCGGCCATTAGGCCGTTCGGACGGGAAGCCGGTTGTAAAGAAATCATCTAAAACAAAATCAACCTTTTATCTTACTGAAGCGGTTTTGTATCCAGTGGTTACCGAGAAATCAGCAGTACTTGCATCAAGCAACAAGTATGTGTTTGCGATTGATAAGAACGCAAATAAGATTCAAGTACGTTCAGCAATCAAAGCAATGTACGGAATCACACCTGTTTCTGTGAATATCCAAAACATGAAAGGAAAAAAGGTTCGACATGGTCGAAAGTTTGGAAAGCGAAAAGATTGGAAAAAAGCGATTGTGACTTTGCCTGAAGGAAAAACTATTGATGTTTACGAAGGAGTCTAATATGCCGATTCGAAAATACAAACCAACAACTCCAGGACGTCGCATTTCCAGTGTGGACACTTTTGAAGATGTAACAGCAAAGAAACCACACAAGAAACTCACCAAGATCCGAAAGCAACATGCTGGTCGTACAAAAGGAAAGATTACAGTACGACACAGAGGTGGCGGTGCAAGGCGACGAGTTCGACTCATTGATTTCAAACGAGACAAGTTTGATATTCCCGCAAAAGTTGCAACAATTGAGTATGATCCAAATCGAGGTGCACGTGTAGCATTACTTAATTATGCTGATGGGGAAAAGCGATACATGCTAGCACCTGTTGGTTTAAAAGTTGGCGATACAGTTGTTTCTTCAAAGAAGAAGGGCGAGATTCACAAAGGAAACCGTTATCCATTAGAGTTGATTCCAATCGGCATGCAGGTGTACAACATTGAGTTGTTGCCTGGAAAAGGTGGTCAGCTTGTTCGTGGCGCTGGAGCCAGTGCACAGCTTATGGCAGTTGAAGGAGCTCATGCAACATTTAAGCTTCCATCTGGTGAGGTTCGTATGGTACTCAAAACATGCATGGCAACACTTGGACAATCATCAAATCCCGATTACCGATTGATTCGTTGGGGAAAAGCTGGTAGAACAAGACATCGAGGCATTAGACCAACGGTTCGCGGAAAAGCAATGAATCCATGTGATCACCCTCACGGAGGTGGAGAAGGCGGATCACCAATTGGGCTCAAGCGTCCAAAGACACCGACTGGAAAGGCTGCGCTTGGTGTAAAGACCAGACGAAAAAGAGGAAGCGATAAACTAATAATCAAACGTCGAAAAAAAGGTAGGTTCGTAGGCGGAAAGTAATATGTCTAGAAGTTTGAAAAAAGGACCTTACGTCCACCCAAAATTACTCAAAAAGCTCTTAAAGATGAAGCAGGGTGATCAGACCCCGATTAAGACTTGGGCACGGGCATCAACAATCACACCACAAATGGTTGGATTCATCTTTGCTGTTCATAACGGCAAGGACTTCATCAAAGTAAGAGTCGTTGAGAACATGGTTGGTCACAAGCTTGGTGAATTTTCACCAACAAAGAAGTTTGTCCGCCATGGTGGTAAGTTGGCCAAAGGTCAAAAATAAAAGTGGAACTGGGTTCTGGGGCCTGGGAACTGGGAATGAAATCCCAGCGCCTAGCCCCCAGTCCCTAGTACCAATAAGTTACTATGCAAGTTAAAGCAAAAGCACGGTTTATCCGCATGTCCCCCCGAAAAGTTCGACTCGTTGTCGACCAGATTCGTGGCATGCAGGTTGCTGGTGCGCAGACTCAGCTTAAGTTCATGAACAAGGCAGCTGCTCAACCTGTGCTAAAGCTTTTAGATTCTGCTATTGCAAATGCTAAGAATAACTTTGGACTGGATGAGACAAAGCTTTTTGTAAAAGCGATTGCTGCTGATGAAGGTCCAACACTTCATAGATGGAAACCAAGAGCGTTTGGACGAGCAACACCAATTAGAAAACGTTCAACTCACATCTCGATTATTTTGGAAGAAAAAGGGACAAAGGTAGAAAAGGTAGAGAAGGTGGAAAGGAAAGAGAAGAAGGTAGAGAAAGCAAAACCAATAACTAACAAATAGATATGGGACAAAAAGTACATCCACGATCATTCCGCATCGCAGTCACCAAAGGGTGGGATGGAATTTGGTTTGCAAATAAAAAGGCTTACAGAGACAACCTGCAGGAAGACATTCGTATTCGGGCGTTTTTGAAAGAGCTTTTAAAAGAAGCTTTGATTGATCGAATTGAAATTGGGCGTTCAAGAGAAGAAGTCAAATTTACAATTCATGCTGCAAAGCCGGGAATAATTATTGGACGTGCTGGTTCTGGTATTGAAGAGATTAATAAAAAATTAAAGAAAAATTTTTTCCGAGGTCGCAGAGTCAAAGTGAGTATCAATGTGAAGGAGTTGCAAAAGCCATCATTATCAGCACATGTGGTTGCACAGCAAATCGTGGCTGATCTTGAACGTCGTATGCCGTTTCGTCGTGTGATGAAAGGTGCTATTGAACGAGTTTTAAAGGCTGATGCTGTAGGGGTAAAGGTGACCGTTGGTGGTCGTCTAAACGGAGCAGAAATTGCTCGATCAGAAACCATTTCAAAAGGTAAGATTCCTTTGCACACTCTTCGCGCTGATATTGACTTTGCTTCTGTGATGGCACGAACCATCTGGGGAGCTATTGGAATTAAAGTTTGGATTAATCGCGGCGAAGTCTTTGAGAGCAAGAAGTAATTATGTTGATCCCAAAGAAAGTAAAACATAGAAAATGGCACAAAGGTCGCGGTCGCGGCAAGCGTTTGGCTACTCGCAAGACTCGAATTGCGTTTGGTCAATTTGGTTTGAAGGCTACTACTGAGTGTTGGGTAACTTCACGACAGATTGAGGCAGCACGTCGAGCAATGACCCGTGCGGTTAAGCGTGGTGGAAAAATTTGGATTAGAATTTTTCCAGACAAACCAGTAACTGCAAAAGGTTCTGAAATGCCAATGGGAAAAGGAAAAGGTGCTGTTGATCATTATGTCTGTGTTGTAAGACCTGGGACGGTTATGTTTGAAATGGCTGGAATCGAAGAAGACCTTGCAAGAAAGGCGTTAACACTTGCGGCACATAAACTGCCAGTGAAGACAAAAATAATCAAAAAAGGGTTGGGGAATTAATAGAAGTATGGATGCAAAAACATTAAGGACAAAAACTGTGCAAGGACTCGAGCGTGAGTTAGAAGAAGCACAAGAGCAATTAAAAGAGCTCAGATTCAAGTTGTCTTCTCATCAACTCAAAAACGTGCGAGAAGTGCGAAAGGTTCGTCAGGGTATTGCGCGGATTAAAACAGTTTTAAAAGAGTTGGCGCAAAAAAGTGAATAATATGACAGAACAAACACGAACAATCCGAAGAACGCTTACCGGAAAAGTGGTTTCAACGAAAATGAATAAAACCATTGTGGTTCAGGTTGACCGAACTGTTGTGCATCCAAAGTATAAGAAGCGATATCTGCAAAGTAAGAAGTTTCATGTACATGATGAAGAAGGAAAAGCTAAAGTTGGTGATAAGGTAACTTTCCGTGAGTGCAGACCAGTGTCTAAGACTAAGCGATGGAGACTAGTTAAATAATATGGTACAGGAAGAATCAGTGCTCAAAGTTGCAGACAACTCAGGTGCGAAAAAGCTCAAAGTCATTCGCGTTCTGGGTGGGTATAAGAAACGATATGCTTTTATCGGAGATTTGGTGACCGCAACTGTCAAAGAGGCAATCCCACACGCAAACGTAAAAAAGAGTGATATTGTAATAGCTGTAATTGTGCGATCACGAAAAGAAACTCGACGTAAAGATGGAACTTATATACGATTTGATGAAAATGCGGCAGTTATTATTGATAAGAAAACCAAGGAGCCAAGGGGAACACGAATCTTTGGACCAGTCCCCAGAGAATTAAGGGCATTGGGTTATAACAAAATAGTCTCACTTGCTCCCGAGGTGCTTTAATTGAGTATGAAAATCAAAACAGGCGACAATGTAAAAATCCTCGCAGGAAAGGATCGAGGAAAAGAAGGAAAAGTGCTTCAGGTATTTCCAAAGCACCAGCGTGTTGTGGTTGAGGGAGTAAACTTGATGACAAAGCATTTGAAAAAGCGCGGAAATCATCCCGGACAAAAAATTCAGTTTTCATCCCCGGTTCACATTTCAAATGTGAAATTGATTTCACCAAAGTCAGGAACAAGTGGACGGGTTGGATTCAAGTCTATTGAAAAGGAAGGGTCAAAGCAAAAAATTCGCGTTATTCGATCAAAAGGTAAAGTAGAAGATATTGATTAATATGGATTTCAAACAGTTCTACAATAAAGAAGTTATTCCAAAGCTCAAGAAAGAATTTGGGTATAAGAATGTTAACGCTGTCCCAACTATTAAGACAATAACGCTTAATGTTGGTTTGGGCCAAGGGCTTAAGGATGCTCGATATCTTGAGACTGCTGAAAATACCCTCAGTCGCATAACAGGGCAAAAGCCTGTTATGACCAAAGCAAGAAAGTCTATTGCTGGATTCAAAATTCGAGAGGGCAATACCGTTGGAATGAAAGTTACTCTGCGTGGAAAGCGAATGTGGGACTTTTTGGAAAAGCTAATCAAAGTATCCCTGCCGCGTGTGCGAGACTTTCGAGGGCTTCCACCAAAAGCTTTTGATCGTTCAGGAAATTATTCCATAGGATTTAAAGAGCACATGGCTTTTCCAGAGATCAGAAGTGATGAGATTGAATTGGTTCACGGGTTACAGGTAACGATCGGTACAACAGCAAAGAATAGTCAGGAAGGAAAAGCACTGCTAAAAAATCTAGGACTTCCATTAAAGAAAAAATAAAAGGAACTTGGAACTGGGTTCTGGGAACTGGGAATTCAAATCCCAGCACCCAGCACCCATGTCCTAGTCCCCAATACCTATGGCCACGGAAAATCAAATAGCAAAATCAAAGAAACGACCAAAGTTTTCATCACGGAAGGTGAACCGTTGTTGGAAATGTGGACGAAATCGTGGGTACATGCGTGCATTTGACATGTGTCGTATCTGCTTCCGTGAGCTTGCTAACCGTGGTGAGATTCCAGGTATTCGAAAATCAAGTTGGTAATATGATGACAGATCCAATTTCAGACATGCTTACACAAATTCGCAATGCGCAGGCTGTGAAAAAACCTGACATAACTTTGAATTATTCAAAGGTCAAATTTCACATTGCAAAAATTTTGGAAAAAGAAGGTTTTGTAGTGGGTGTAAAACAGGTGACAGAGGCAAAGTTTCCAAAATTACACATCGGACTTAAGTACAGTGGCAGCAAGCCGGCAATCTTGTCACTGAAGCGTATTAGTAAGCCTGGTCGACGAATTTATGCAAAGTCAACAGAACTTCCTCGTGTTTTATCTGATATGGGAATTGCCATTATCTCCACACCAAACGGTCTTATGACTAATAAAGAAGCCCGTGCCAGAAAGCTTGGCGGTGAGGTTATTTGCGAAATCACCTAAACCTATGTCTAGAGTAGGAAAAAAACCAATTGAAATTCCTTCAGGCGTTGATGTGAAATTTGAGAATAATCACATAAATGTTAAAGGTCCAAAAGGAGAACTTGCACGTGATGTTCATCCGTTGGTTTCGGTTGCTATTGAAGATGTAGATGGTGCAGAACAAGTGGTCTTGACTATTGATGATCTAAATGACAAACAGAAAAAAGCTCAATGGGGGACTGCAAGAGCAAATATTGCAAACATGGTGCACGGTGTTACAGAAGAGTTTGAAAAAAAGTTGGAAGTTAATGGTGTTGGATATCGTGTGAATTTGCAAGGTCGCGAGGTTGTGTTAAATGTTGGTTTCTCTCATGAGGTTCGATTTGCACTTCCAGAAGGAGTGGACGCAGTAATTGAAGGAAATCTTATTACTCTTTCCGGAATCGATCGACAGTTGGTTGGTGAAGTTGCTGCAAACATTCGTAAAGTTAAAAAGCCAGAGCCTTATAAAGGAAAGGGAATTAAATATGTTGATGAGGTGATTCGCCGCAAGGCAGGTAAGGCTCAAAAGAGTGCAGAATAATATGACACGAAAAATTAAGGACAAACCAACACTAAAATCTCGCCGAGCAATTAGGACTCGTGCGCGACTTCATGGTACAAAGAAACGACCAAGACTCAGTGTTTCAAGAAGCTTGCGTGCTATCTCAGCGCAACTCATTAACGATGATAAGGGCGAGACATTAGCCGCTGTTTCTGACAAAGGGTTGGCTTCAGCACTTAAACCGGTTGAAAGGGCTAAAGAGGTTGGAAAGAAAATAGCAGAGATTGCAAAAGAAAAAGGAATTGAATCTGTAATCTTTGACAGAGGATCGAATCGATATCACGGGCGTGTTGCAGCAGTTGCAGAGGGCGCTAGAGAAGGTGGACTCAAAATTTAATGATATGACAGAACAAACTATAAAAACAGCAACCAAGAAAGGTTCAGCCACCAAGACCAAAAAGAATGAAAAAGGTAAGGGGCGTGGGCGCGGACGTGGCAAGGGCCGAGGGCGTCAAAGAGAAGTTCGAGAGTTCGAACAAAAGATTTTGGATTTATCCCGTGTTACTCGTGTGACTGCTGGTGGAAAGAGAATGTCATTCCGCTGTGCTCTTGTTATTGGAGATAAAAAAGGACGTGTTGGACTTGGTGTTGCAAAAGGAGCTGATGTGCAAATTTCAGTTGAAAAAGCTTATAAGCAAGCCAAACGAAATTTGGTAACAGTGCCACTTGTTAATGAAACAATTCCACATCTGATTTGGGTAAAGTATGGTGCAGCTCTTGTTATGCTCAAACCAGCTCCAGAAGGAACCGGGCTTAAATCTGGTGGTGCAATGCGTATGGTGCTTGAGTTTGCTGGTGTTCCAAATGCTGTGACCAAGATTGTTAATTCAAGTAATAAGATTAATATCGCTCGGGCAACATTAGAGGCGATTAAGCAGTTGAGGAAGGTGGAAAAGGTGGAGAAGGTAGAAAAGGGAGAAAAGGTAGCCCCAGGCTTTAGCCTGGGCGAAGAAGTCAAAGAGGTCAAAGAAGCCCGAGAGGTGAAAGAGGTTGAAGAGGTTAAAGAAGCGAAGGAGAAAGTAGAATAATTGTATGTCATTAACACTTCACAATATTCAGCCAAAAAAAGGTTCCAAAAAGACCAAGAAACGAATTGGTCGTGGTTTGGCTAGCAAAGGTAGATATTCAGGACGGGGTCTTAAAGGGCAGCGTGCGCGTTCTGGTGGAAAGTCAGGTTTGAAATTGAGGGGTTTGCGTCAGGTCATGTTGGCAACGCCAAAGAAACGTGGTTTTAAGAGTCAAAAACCAAAGCCGGAAGCAGTTAACTTGGCGACAATTGCAAAGTATTTTGCAAATGATGCTAAAATTACTCCAAAGATTTTGATTTCCCGCGGCCTTGTTGATAAATCACCGGCCGGTGTAAAGATTTTGGGTCGTGGAAATATTACAATCAAGCTTACAGTCTCAGATTGTTATTTGTCTGCAGAGGCAAAGAAGAAAATCAAAGCGGCCGGTGGAACAGTCATTGAAAAAACAAAATAGGATATGAATACGTTAATCCGCATCTTTAAAACCAAAGATGTTCGAAACAGCATTCTTTTCATTATTGGGATGTTGATAATTTTTCGTATTTGCGCACACATTCCAGTTCCCGGAGTTGACGCAGAGGCTTTGAAAGAGATTTTTTCTGGGAATCAATTTTTTGGTCTTTTGAATATTTTCTCAGGTGGAACACTTGAGAATTTTTCAATTGTGGCAATGGGAGTGATGCCGTACATTACATCTTCGATTATTTTCCAGTTGCTTGGCATGACTATTCCGGCTCTTGAAGAAATGCAAAAAGAAGAACAAGGACGACAAAAGATAAATCAATGGACACGACTTCTTACCATTCCGCTTTGTGTAATTCAAGCATATGGACTCATTTTACTTCTTTCACAACAAAGTCAGTTTTTCCAAAACACAGAAATAACAACAGTTTTGTTTGCAATGACCAGCATGACGGCCGGAACGATTTTCTTAATGTGGATTGGAGAATTGATTTCTGAAAAAAATGTTGGAAACGGAATTTCCATTCTGATTCTTGCGGGAATTATTGCCGGTCTCCCAACTTTTCTTAGTCAGTCGCTTACAGTTTATGACAAGAGCCAACTTGTAACATTGATCCTATTTGTGGTTGCAGCAATCATTACTGTTGTGTCGATCGTTGTTATGAATGAAGCGCAGCGGAATATACCAGTGCAATATGCACGTCATGTACGAGGCTCGCGATTGTCAGGTGCGGTAAGTTCACATATTCCACTTCGATTAAATATGGGTGGAGTGATTCCAATTATCTTTGCGATTTCAATCATTTTGTTTCCAACTGTTATTGCGCAGTTTTTTACAAATGCAAAAACAGAATTTTTAAGAAGCGCAGCAACCTGGGTAGTGCAAGTATTTCAAAATCAATTATTTTACGGAATCATTTATTTCTTGTTGGTATTCGTATTCGCATACTTTTACACAGCCGTCATCTTTCATCCTAATCAGGTTGCAGAGAACGTTCAAAAACAAGGCGGATTTATTCCCGGTATTCGTCCTGGGAAAAACACAGCGGATTTCTTAGGCTGGGTTTCAAATCGACTGCTTCTTGTTGGAGCCACATTCTTGTCCCTTGTTGCTGTTTTACCACTTATTGTCCAGCAGTTTACCGGAAACGCAAATCTGGTGATTGGTGGAACTTCGATTCTAATTATCGTGGCAGTGGTCATTGATTCGGTCAAACAAGTAGAGGCGCAATTGACAATGAGAGAATACGATTTATAAGCAATAAAGAAAAACCAACGTTAAGCGTTGGTTTTTATAATACCTACAAGGAAAAATTTTCTTGCTGCGGAACTCGTGCTTTTTTACTGTCTGTTTTATAAGTAAGCACTCAAACAGTCCTCGCTGCTAAAATTTTCCCTTGTAGGCATTATTAGTTCTCGACGAAATCGCCCATTTTGCTATACTACTGCCGTATGAATAAAATATTTATTATGGGTCCACAAGGATCCGGAAAAGGAACACAAGCCGAGCTTCTTTCAAAAAAACTTGGTATTCCAGCGTTTGCCATGGGGCAGTTGATAAGAGACGAAGCTGCAACCGGTTCAGAGCTTGGAAAAAAGATTGACGAGATAATTAACAGAGGCGAGCTTGTTTCTGATAAAGATGCAGCCAATCTTTTGAAATTACGTCTTGCAAAACCAGATGTCAAAAACGGATATATTCTTGATGGTTATCCGCGCAACATGGAGCAATTTAATGCTTTTGATTTTGATGCTCCAACCCATGTGGTTTTGATTGAGATTCCACGAGACATCTCACTAAAGCGTTTGTCAAATCGATTGACATGTTCTGCTTGCAGTAAAATTGGTAGAACAAAAGATGGGATTAAAGCAGGGGATGCTTGCGATTGTGGAGGAAAGTGGCACCAGCGAGTGGATGATAAGCCAGAGGCAATTGAAAGACGACTTGAAATTTATGAAAAGGATACAGCGCCTGTGATTGCACAGTATGATGATAAAGGGATTGTCTATCGTGTTGATGGTGCAGGAGATATTGAAGAAGTAAATGCAAGAGTTGAACAAATTTTTAACCTGTGTCATTGCGAGCGCTAGCGAAGCAATCCTCGTGCACGGAGATTGCTTCGTCGCTTCGCTCCTCGCAATGACGCGACTGTATGGCTCTAACTAAAACAAAAAAGGAAATAGAATCGCTTCGCAAAGGCGGAGCACTTTTATCGTCTGCTCTTAAAGCGGCAATTGATACTGTTGGTATTGGTGTGTCAGTAAAGGATGTTGATGCAATTGCCGAAAAAGTGATTCGTGATGGCGGCGGCACACCTTCTTTTAAAGGGTATAAAGAAAAAGAAGCAGATCCACCATTTCCAAGCACTGTTTGTGTTTCAGTAAACGAGGAGGTTGTTCATGGTTCAGGCCAGAGAGACATTGTTTTAAAAGAAGGTGATGTTGTTGGTTTGGATATTGGTTGTTGGTATGAAGGGTTGTGTACTGACATGGCGGCAACTGTTCCGGTTGGAAAGGTGGGTGATGATGCGCTTAAGCTTATGGAAGTAACAAAGCAAGCTCTTCTTGCCGGGGTTGCAGCGGCAAAAGTAGGTGGAGATATTAAAGATATATCGCAAGCTGTTGAAGGTGTTGTAAAACCCAATGGCTATGGAATTGTTCAAGCTCTTGTTGGGCACGGTGTTGGTCACGAAGTTCATGAAGCTCCTCATGTTCCAAACTTTATTTCAGATCGTTATCCAAATGTTGAGATTTTGAACGGCATGGTTCTTGCGATTGAGCCAATGCTTGGTCTTGGGGGTGATCACAGAATAGAAACAACAGATGATTGCTGTCGGGGCATCTTGATGAAAGACAGGACAACTGGTTCGCATTTTGAAGTCACAATTGCTATTACAAACGAGGGCACAGAAATTTTAACACCATTGCCAGTTTAAAGGCCCTGTCATTTCGACCGAGCCCATTCGACTCACCTCGTTCGCTCAGGACAGGCTCCGCGAGTGGAGAAATCTCGAATATGCGAGATCCCTCGGCTCGCTGTGCTCGCTCGGGATGACAAAGGAAAAATTATGAAAATTCTTGGAATTGATTATGGACTTAAAAAAATCGGACTTGCTTTTGGGGATAGTGAAATAAAGGTTGCTGTTCCTTTGGAGGTTGTTCCAAATGCTGGAGACGAAACACTTAAGGTTTTTTCAGAAAAAATTAAGAATGAAGACATTGATTTGATTGTGGTTGGAGTTCCGCTTTCAGCCGGCGGACACCACGGGCCAGAACAGTTAGAACTCACACGCGAGTTTATAGAAAAATTAAAATCAGTTGTTACAGTTCCTGTTGTTGAAGAAGATGAGTCGTACACAACAGCAGAAAGCATTCGATTACAAAGAGAAGAAGGTGCGCAGGCAGAGGAAGACGCGCTTGCTGCAATGCTCATTATCAAA
>CAYNRK010000002.1:0-174308 GCA_964399675.1 uncultured Gammaproteobacteria bacterium
CACTCAGACTAGCACTGGAGGCAGGTATGGAGAGGGTTCTTGCAGGGGTTGGTATCTTGGCCATGGCCGCTCTGGCTTGCTGGGGTTTGTACGAGGGTTATCGGGCCATCGAGCGGTCGGGCTACAACGCCCACGCGCTCGAGACCCGGGGCCAGGCCGGTGAGCTGGGCCGTACCAAGAGTCAGCTCGCCAAGCTGAAGGCCGACGCCGGGAAGACCGCCAACACCATCGTCAAGATGGAAGGCGATCTCAAGGTGGCCAAGAAGCAGCTAGAGTCTGCGGCAACCGTGATGAACGCGCTCATGAAGGCGGTCACGACCCTCGAGGGGTTGCAGCGCTGCAAGGGAGCAGACATCTCCCAGACCTTCATGTTCGCGGGAAAGTCGGTCAGCATCCGCCTCGGAGGGGGTGGGTGGACCAAGTTCACCTACGTCTACGACCCCAAGGGGGAGGTCACCGGCTACTCCCTGGACGATCAGTCTGGGCCGTGAGTAGATAGCGAGCTCATCACGAGCTCAACGTGCGCACCCGCGCAGCAAAAGCCATCTGGCAGTGCTGTTTGTCGGGTGCGCTTTTGTTTTGGGAAGAGTAGCTGAGTAGCAAGTAGCTAAGTAGTAAAGGGGGTTAGTATTCTGAATGATAACCACCCCTAACCCCTCCTTGAAAAGGAGGGGAACCAGCTGTTCATACACAGGGTTGACAAAATCGTAAAAATCTATATAATACGTTGTTGTCTCAAAGAGCTGAAAGGAGCAACAAGTGAGTGCTGCACGTACTTGCGAATCTCTATGGGTTTGTGACTTCTGTCACGACAAAGGCTGTTGGATGTGCGATCCTTGCGAGGAACCGCACTGCGACGGGTATCACCAAAAGGGTCACATCTGTGAATGCGGTTGCGGTCAGCCCTGCTCAGAGCATGCTGCGTTTGCCTCAGTCCAGAGGCAGGTAATCGCAGACAGCGAGGATCTGCTGAAGACTGCGCTTCGTTACTGCGTCAAGTGCAGTTACCCGATCGGGTACTGCATCTGCAACAACTGGTGCAGAACCTGTAGGTACTACGAACAGTGGTGTCAGTGCGAGACCTTCAATGGTCCAGTACAACCTGCAGATCTCACCCTGGTAGAATCAGAGCGAGCCGAGTTGCTGGAAGAGGCGCTCAGGCGTGCTGAGTGGTCGGTCTCTTCATCGCTCGTTCGCCCCAGGCGCGGTCTGATCGTGCCCCGTGACTCCAAGCGTCAACACAAAGGTCCACAGTGGTTGTGGCATGGCAAGTGCCGCACACCACGAGGACGAAGCCTTCCCAGAAGGCGCCCAGGGTCTGCATGACCAACAACCCTTGCACTGAACCGGTGCGGGGTTTTCTTATTGAAAAATAAGACAAGCCGACCCGCCTTTTCTAATTGACAAAGCACTTACTTTTACATAAAGTTTCCATGCAAAAAACCATAGGAGGTGCGATTGAGGGTAATAATTGTTAACCCACAAGCAAAGCGTTTGCGGAAAAACCTTCGAATCAGAAGAAAGATCCAAAAGCTCTTTGCATGGTGGGCAAACATCATCGATCTGGACGGCATAACAAACATGCTGTCTGAACTCGACCGTCTTCTTGGAGAGGGCTGCCGCATAAGTGAGATTTATGTGGTTGGCGGAGACGGAACCTTCAATCACATCTTGAACTGGACTTTGGCACAACCTCAGGATTTGCAACCAACCCTTATGTCAATGGGTGGTGGTGAGTTCTGTTACATGACCAAGCTCCATGGTTTGTCTTCCAAAAACCCAATCAGAAACCTAAAACTGATTGTAAGCGGAAAGGTTTGTCCAACAAGAGTTGAATGGGAACCAATCAAGGTTCACGATTCACTCACAGACAAACACAAGTTTGGCGCCTTGGTTGCAAACGGGATTGTCAGCGACTTTCTTGAGTGGTACGACGAGGTTGGAAAAGGCAACATGCTCAAGGTTGTCTGGATGATCATCGTTGCTGTTGCAAGTGTCATGATCGATGCTATTCGCAAATGGCACGGAAAGCTCAAAAGAGTCCGCGGGCAAGTCAAAATGGACAGCTTCACTGTTCCAACGCCTGTGTTTGTTGGATTTGCAGCTGGAGCAGTCCGAGAACTCCTTCCTTTTTGCAGACCGTTCAAAGGCAAAACCCACAAACGTAATTTCAATGCAATCGCATACTGGGGTTCGTTTCGACAGCTTGCTTTTGCAGCGCCCTTTGCTTGGTTTGGTAAGATTGCATTCTGGCTTCGTCACAGAATCAAAAACCAACCAACGCATGCTCTTACAGTGCAAACAAGTGACCTGCGTATGGTCTTTGATGGAGACCTTTTCTATTGGAGCACCAATGGATCTGGTCAGCCTGAAGAACGCACGTTCACGGTCACAAAAGGCCCAACTGTTAATCTGTTGAGCCTTACTACTACTAGCCCCTAGGGGCTTTTTCTAATTTACAATCTTGCTTCTGATCTTAATTCCTGTTCACGTTCTTCTTGTTCTCTTGCCATTGTTTCAAATCTTTCCATTTCCTCTTCTGTTGTTCCAAAATCTTCAGGAGAATAATCACCATCTTGCATGTCTCTGCGAAGAACAATCAACAACGAACCATTAACACTGCGAGTTTCTCTCATTCTTTCAAACTCTTCACTTGCTTCTCTTTTTAATCGTTCTTCAATCTGGTCAAGTTTTTCTTCAGTCAATCCAATGTCTTCTGGCTGAGCGCCCGCTTCCTTTAAATGTTTTCTGATTTTGCCGGCATAGCTGAAAGCACGAATTCCCCTGTCCATAAAATCAACTTCCATTCCAGCTCTTGCAAGCGCCTTGTCTCTTTCTCCTTTTGATAATGCAACTCCTGCAGCTTCTCTTATTCGTTTTTTACGCCCCTTTGCAGGGCCTTGTCTCTTTTTCATATTAAGTAGTTGTTTTGAACAAAGTTATCAATTATCACTTTTCAACTTATTAGAATGAACTGTTTTTCCAAACATTAACGGCCATGTTCTATTAATAAGATCCTTTTGCATTTGTTGTCTGTTTTTATCATCTGCTGTTTCAACCAGGTCTTTTAGAATAACAAAACTTAACCCTTTTGAGAAACCGCTATTTATTGTGGCATGAACACAACCTTCACTAAAAATTCCAGTTACTATTACGTATTTTATCTTTTTCTTTTTTAAATATTTTTCCAGCTCCGGATTACTAAAAGCATCATAAGTGTTTTTGGTTATTATCAGATCATCCTTTTCAGGTTTAACAAGATAAAACTTTTCAGTAAAACCACTTGAGTCTTTTGAATAATATTTAGCACTTGGATTTTTATATAATTCAACTAGATTAGAGGCCAGATATTTCTTTTTCCAAGGAGTGCAGTTTACGTAAATTACTTTTCCTTTAAATTCGTTTTTAAAATAATCAATAAACTTTACCAAGCGCTTTGCCATTTTCCGAATCTTTTTAAAAGTTATATTCCATTTCGGAATCTCGCATTTTTCATGCGCACTAAAGTTTGTCATATCAATAACCAAAAGCGCGCAATTTTTTGGAGTCAATCTAACATGATCAATTTTGATTGTTTTGTTTTTCATACTAATTTCATGCACAACTATTACCTAACAAGCTCTGGTGTTTTGTGAAGTTCTTCATCAATAGTTCGTTCAAAACACGTGTAACCAGCTTCATGGTTCCAATTACCCATTAAGCTTCTACCGAACTCATTATGCTGATAATCTTCTTTTCTTTTTTCCCAATCCGATGTTGGTTGGTTAAATGTTGCACAAAGCTCAAAAGTCAATTCTTCCTTTACTATATATTCATAAGGTTCATTTGTGTCCGGATCAAGAGGAATTTCAAATCCTGTTAATGGATCAGTTAGTGTGATGAGATCTTTTGGCAACTCATCTTTTTGATTCCAATAATTAACAATCTCGCTTTTGATATTTTGCAAATCGATCACCCGCTCTGAGTCTAGTCTTTGCTGCCTTGCGCTGGATGGTGTTCCAACAAAATAAAAACCAGCAATTATACTTGCAAGAATTACCACAACACTTAAAGCAGCCATGATACGCATCTTATTCTTTCCTTCGTTTGGTTTTCGCTTAAGTTCCCAGAATTCATATCCAAGCGCTGCTGCTGCAACAACAAGAACCGCAATTACTTTTAATACAAATCGCAATGTTAGTTCACCACCCAAAAAGAAATTAATAAGAATTATGAGATCAATAATGATTGTGAGAGATGCAACAAAGACAGTTAGATATGTAAGCCACTTTCTCACCCACAGATCAATTTTTTCTGGATACCTCACAAGATCCTTTACAATATAGCGAGACAAAAGCAAAAATACCGGCCAAACAACAATGAGAGCTGCAATTGAATTCCTCATTGAGTCATATGGATTCTGGTAAGTGTAAGACGCTGCGTCTGGAAATTGGACGCCGATTATATCCCAAAGAAGTGAGATAAGATCTACAACGCCAATATATAGCATTACAAAAACGAGCAAATATATAAAAACATCTTTGGCAATGGATTGTTTTGGATTTTTTGTCATATGAATTGATTTTAGCCGAACTTTAGAATTTATGCCGTGTTGTGATAAATATGTTGATCCTATTCTATCGAAAAAGGGGTCAGGTCCGACTACGGACTTTTAATATTGTATGTTCCCTTACTAATCCTGCCAACAACCGCTGCGAAAAAGGGGTCAGGTCCGACTACGGACTTTTAATATTGTATGTTCCCTTACTAATCCTGCCAACAACCGCTGGGTCTAGATTCACAAACGGAGCAATCTCAGTGGCCAAATAACCACAACGAATACGTGCAAAGGTAATGGCAGAATTTCGTTTCTCTTTGGTTTGAATGTCTTTAAAAATTTCCTCTAAGGTTGGCCTGCCAACAATGCGCTGTTCCCTTGGGTGCTCTTTCAATCTTTCCGAACCAGCTGTGTGATTCTCCCAAATCCAATGAATAAATTGGGGCGTGCCAAGCAGGAATCCGTTTTCAAGATTTTCAAAAGGATCTTTCCCATCAATTCCTTCAACAATAAACCTCCGATACTCTTGTTGCGCTGTCTTCCGCTCCTGGGCGAAGGATTCAAGAAGCCAGTCTACATGCAGCCATTCAGGTATCTTCCGCGATCCCGAAGTTGCATTATAACTACTCCATTTCCATTGAGAAGGATGTTCAACCGATCCTGCTCGCACTGGGTTCAAAACAATGTAACGTGCGACTTCAAGTAAATAAGCTTCCTTTTCAATTACAAAGGCTTTATACCGACCTTGGAACAGATGACCGATGTGTTTGTGTTTGACGTTGAACCACTGAGAATAGTTTCCGTTGAGATCTCGCATTGCACTGGAGAGGTTTGCGTCAGGGGTTTCTATGAGGAGATGATAATGGTTATCCATCAGGCAGTAGGCGTGACAGATAAGGTTGTGAGTTTCAAGAGTGTCTTTTAACCAATACAAAAATTTGATCCGATCTTTGTTATCAAGATAAATATCTTGACTTGAATTGCCCCGTGCCATTATGTGATAAACAGCGTCCGGATACTCGACTCGTAAAGGTCTTGCCATATTTGAATATTATAGCAGAAAGTCCGTAGTCGGACCTGACCCCCTATTTACTATTTATTTTTTTTAAAAAGAATGTCTGCAAGAATAAAAAAGCTGTAAACAAAAAGTCTTGGGATGTGTTTTATTTTTAGAACAGTCCAAGAAAGACTGCGTCGAGTATCTTTGCTGTCGCAAAATTGATCTACAAAGGTTTCTTTCTCCTTCTCAATAATATTGAACATAGCTTGAAATGTTCGATTGCTTTGCATTTGATCCCAAATCCACCGATACCTTGTTTGTCGACGATAATAATCAATAAGACCGTGCCCATTGTTCATACGTTCGTGTAATTCACTGAGTGCTTCACGATCTCCTTTTAGATTTCGGTCAATCAATGCAGACGCAATTTTTGCAGACATAAGAGATCCTTTAATCCCATCAGCAGCAAACGCTCCACAATAACCGGCAGCGTCTCCAATCAACAATCGATTTTTTGCTGAAACACGTTTCACAATTCCGCCAATAGGTATCAAGCTTCCAAAGCAATGGTGAGGATCATCAATTGAATCATGAACAGTTATTGTTCCATTATCAAAAAGCTGTTTTGTAAACTCGTGCAAAAGTTCGCTTGTTTTTCCACGTTCATTAGCAAGCTTGGCAAGACCGATGCGAAATGCGGGTTTATTGTCTATGATTGTTGGCGATAACCACCCACCATATCCCAAAGAAAATTCTCCAAACCAGTAGTGGTAAATAGTTTCAGAAGGGGAGGGGCCAAGAGCAACATTGCCAAAGTGGACATGCTCGCAGCCAAAAAGAAAAGATTCATTTTGATCAAGACTGTTTGTTACTTGAGCAACTTTTGAGTGCGACCCATCTGCCCCAACAAGCACACTGCAGCGGATTTCTTCTGGGTTTTCTCCTTGCGTCTGTACTGTCACAATTGTCTCATCCTCCTCGTCTCTTGCTTGAATAAAAACAGTTTTCATTCGCACATCAACATTGTCTGGAACATTGTCGACCATTGCTTTTACCAACGCCTTTGTGTCTGTTTGATAAATCCAAGGCTTGTTTGTTTTTGAAAAAAAGGAGTCTTTAAAATTTGGTGCTACCACACAAATGGCAGAGATGCGATTGGTAATGTAGTCATCAATTGGAAAAAATTCTTTGAACGACTCATATGTTTTTGTTGTAATCAATCCTGTTGATTCCACGGTTGATCCTGCCGAAGGTTTTGCATCAACCACAAGCACACAAAGAGATTTGTCCAGATGTTTTGCCAAAGTCAGTCCAGAAAAACTCGCACCCACAATTATTACATCGTATTGTTTCATACCAGAACAAACTATCATTGGATTGGAAAAAATGAAAGGAGCCTACATATTGACAATTAATTAGATAGTGCTAAATTACACTCGGTTTTGCATAGGCTTGGAAACTCAAGACGCAGGAGTCGTCATGGATGTGAGTGATTTGATCAGGGTTCTCGTCGTTGCTGCTTTGCCAGCCTCTGGCAAGACAGAGGTGCGAAGGGCAATGGCAGCCCTTGGCAGGAAGCAGTGTCGCGAGCAGTTCCACATGGGGCCGAACGTCCAGCTGGACGACTACCCCTACGTAGAGTTCATGCGCGCGATCGACGTGATCGCAGAGCAGTTCGGCATGGAGCAACCCTTCTTCCAGGCGCACGACCGTCCGTTCAGGGATCCCTGGGAGTGGATCACCCTGGTGGAGATGCTCAACGAGGACTACTTCGGTCTGATCAACGCATGCAACCTCGAGCACGAGCACCCCGTACGCGAGCTTTTCTCGAGGATCGATCGTGCGCAGATGCGTGCCGGTGCCCAGCGCAAGCTTCGCGCCATTCCCGAGGACGTGCGTCGTGCCATGGGCAAACACCTGCAAGCAGAGGCTCAGAAGGTGTTCGCTGGTCTGAGGGAGCAGCATCAGATCTTCGTAGCGAACGGTCGCGAGAACGTGACGATCGTGCTCGAGTTCGCTCGCGGCGGCCCTCACGGGTCTCAGATGCCGGTCGAGGCTCCTCGAGGTACGCTGTTCTCGCTCAGCAGGCTTGCTGGCGAGATCCTCGAACAAGCAGCAGTGCTGAACGTCCTGGTGACCCCGGAAGAGTCGCGGCGCAAGAACCTCACCCGTGCGGTTCCTCCGAAGGGGCAAGAAGACAACACCGGCGTCTACCACGGCGTGCCCATGTCTGTCATGCGCGAGGAGTACGGCCTCGAGGACGTGTCCGACCTGATCGTCGACAACAGGATTCGGGTGGAGTCCGGCGGTCGCGTCCACAACCTCCGGGCTGGTCAGTTCGACAACCGAGTCGACAAGACCACGTTCCTCCGTCTGCCTCGTGAGCAGTGGCCCGAAGCTGAGCTGGCCACTATTCACCGCGAGCTCAAGCCGGTCATGGACCTCTTGGTCGCTGCCTGACCACTCGGTCGCTAGCCGACCAACTACAGCGGATCGCGCAAGCGCGTCCGCTTTTCTAATTAAAAAAAGTCTGACACAAGGTCGGACTTTTTCATTTCTTTTGATTATTTATCAAGACTCCAAAGCTACAACGTGTTCCTCAAGACGGTTGTGCTTTGCACGAAGTGCAGCAAGTTCCATAGTTTTGATGTTTCATGAGAGAAATAAACTCATCAAGTTTTAAAAATGTCTTTTGTTGAGCGTTCTCAATACGAACGATTCTGTGGTCGAGATCATTCAACTTAGCCTTATTATCAAGCACTGTCGATAAAATTTTATCCACCTGTTGTTCTAGTTGCATACACAAAATCGTATTACGACAAAAGTAAAAACACCAGACAAGCTACTGTTTTTACGTGGCTCCGGGGGTGGGATTGTTTTTGCTGCGCAAAAACTTAACGGCTCGTTTTCTCGGAATCGCCAGAGCAAGCTCTGGCGTGCACTCGAAAACTCACCGTACGAACCATGTGGGTTCTCATCCACACCTACAGTAATAGAAAAAGCCCGACACAAGGTCGGACTTTTTCTATGGCTCCGGGGGTGGGATTCGAACCCACGACCCATTGGTTAACAGCCAATTGCTCTGCCACTGAGCTACCCCGGAATGTTTTCATCCAGTCACTTTCTTCCTTGACCACTTTTTAGAAAGCGTTCACGTTTTATGGCTGAATTTTTGTCGCTGTACTCTTCAGTGTAAATCAATTTAAATGGACCGTTTTGTCTGGTCCATTGATTTGTGCCGGTAAGATGTTCGTGCAATCGATCACCAACATCCTTACCAGTATAACCAATATATCTTTTATTGTTTTTTTCGCTACGCAGTACGTAGACAGTAAATTTATTCATAACAGCCCCCGCCATAGGCGGGTCAGCCTCTGGCTGAAATTGCTCTGCCGCTGAGCTACCCCGGAATATTCACTTTTTAAATGAACGGGAAGATTATAACAGGAGTTTGCCTAAAAAGCAATAAAGAATACTTGATTTAGTTTGACTTAGTTTTTGTGCTTTGATAAGTTCTTGGCGCCAGAAAAATACTGTGTGAACCCCACATGAAAGGTGGTGAACCATGTTTCGGGAGCTAAACCTGCGCCTGTTGGCGTTGTGCGCGTTCGTCTGCGCCCTTGCGGCTGCAGCAACACCATACGTTGTGCTCAAGCTGGGCATGAGTGTGGATCTCGCGTACGGTGGCATGTTCCTGGGTGCTTACCTTCTCGGAAGGCACGCAAAGGGCAGCCAGCTCGCTGTCCAGCTCAATATCGTGCAAACCACGATCAACGTGGTTGCAGGCATTGGGTTCATGTGCGTGATCCTGGCAGCGTTCTACTACATCCAGAACGAGGACCTCTTCAACCGGGACATCGGATTCGATCCAGCCTGGTGGCAGGTTGCAATCTGGGTAACGGTCAGTGCAGTCATGGGAATCTTCATGGGGGTACTTCCTCGACGAATGATTCTCAATGACAGTTCCTTGCCCTGGCCAACCGGAAAAGCCGTACACAGTGTTGCGGACACGCTCACAGATCCAGGAGCCACAGATAGTGTTCGCAAACGAAGAGACGTGCTCACAGTAAGTACGGCTGTTGCAGGATTCATCACGATTCTCAAGGACGGCCTTGGTGTGATCACACCGATCGTTGGCAAGAAGTCCTTGGGCATGATGTTCGGTCTGGAAATGGCCGGCATTGGTCTGGGCATGCTCATTCCGCTCGCAGTAGGACTCTCCGGACTCCTGGGCGTGTGGCTCATCTACACGTTCGGTGACACAGTCGCACAGCTCACAGCCCTCTCTGGCACAGCTCCTGAGCTGTTCGAACAGTGCCGCGAAACCCTTGGTGGATTTGCCGCGCTTCAGGGCGGGGCAAAGACAGCAGCATCAACGTTCTTGACGGCCAGCTGCGGCAAGGCAATGGGGTATGTGAACTCTGAGTCGCATTTCAAGCTCGTTGTCCAGTGGATGATGTGGCCTGCAACCGCGATGATGATCGCTGCGGCTCTGACAAGCGTGGGTCTCCCGCTTTTGAAGGACATGGTCAAAAAGCGAAAGGGCGAAGGGGTGGCAACAGAAGTAGAGACCAAGGCGGACGAAGAGATCCCTCGATCCTGGGTCATTGTGGGAATCACGTTCTGCGTGGTTTCCCTGGTGATCATGATGGACGCGTGGTTCTCCATGCCATGGCAGCAGGTGCTTGTGGCAATCGCTATCCAGCCGATCCTGATCATCGCCGGCCTGCGAGTCCTGGGTCTGACCGGAACCGGTCCTGTCTCGCTCATGGCAAACGCAACCCAGTTCGTGTTTGGCTTGATCTGGCCACACGCAATCTCTCAGAACCTGTGTGCTGCACATGTCTCGGCAGACCCGCAGGCAAGTTCAGAAGGAACGATAGTCTCCTTCTGGGTTGCAAGACGTCTGGGTGGCAAGTTCAAGACATTGATCCTGGCTCAGATTATGGTGATCCCGATCGCCGCAATCCTGCTTCCGTTCGTGTTCAGCGCGCTCGAAAGCACTTACGGAATCGGGCTGGAGGAAGGTCAGCTTGCAGCTCCCACTGGCCTGAAGATCGCCACCTTGGCAATGGTCATGGAAAAGGGTGTTTCGGCAATGCCACCGTTCGCACTGGGCGCCTCGGTCGTGGCAATCATCCTGGGTGTGGTCATGGAGCTCATGCTCGTGGTTCCAAAGCGCAGCAAAAAGGGCAAGCTGGTGCTGAACGCCAAAGGCAACCAGAAGATGCGTTTCTGGTGGGTACCAATCCCCTCGGCCCTGGGCTTTGCACTCATCCTGCCTCCGGTTATCTCGCTTGCGCTGGCAACCGGAAGTGTGATCGCTGCAACATGGAACAAGTTCTCGACCGACAAGGCTGGAAGCTACCAGCTGTTTGCCAAACCGCTTGCAGCAGGTCTCATCGCAGGTGAGGCAATGGTCGGTGCAATCCTGCTCCCAGCACTTGCGGCCATGCTGCCTCTGTTCGAAAGGGGGTTGAAGCTGGTCATCTCGCTGTTCTGATCCAGCAATCAGAAACCTCTCTCACAGACCCCCTCTGGGTCTGTTTTCAGTTTGTGGAAAAGCGAGTTGTTTAATTAAATTGAAAACCCGCCGCCGCTCCGATAGAGCTAGGGCGGGCTAGGCCGCATCTCCAGGAGGGAAGTGCGACTGAGTCGTGTCTAGGCGTCGAAGATGCTGAGCGGGACGCATCCATATCCGTCACAGTTTGCACCGTACGGGTCCTTGTGGTCTGGAAGCATGTATCCGCCGTCCTCGTCATTGTGTTCGAGCGGATGGACGGTCTTGCAAGTCGGGCAGAATCCCTTCTTTGGTGGCGCCTCAGTCCTGGTCTGCTCCACGAGCAAGTAACCAGTCCTGCCAGCCACATAGCTGTAGTAGCCAGTGAAGCGGTGGCCACGCAAGGTGGAATACGCAGAAGTATTCGTGCTCATCACATACCCTTCGACGTAGAAGCTTCTTCCACTTCTTTCTCTTTGAAGCGTAGTGATCACACAGTGCATTTTGCACCTGGGACTTCCTTCGGGCAGCTGCACTGTGAAGTAGACCTTTGCGCTATCCAACTCCATGTTCTGCCCCAAAGGGTAGAACATGTCGAGTTTATCCGGACCGCCTGTGACTTCGAAGCGAATCGTACTCATTCGAGTACCTCCTGAAAAAGAGAGCGCTGTTATCGGTACCAGCACCAAATACCGTTGCCCAGCAAGCTGAGCCACCCAGAAATACATCCAGGAATTAGAAAAAGAGTCTACCATAAAAATGGCCTTTTGTCAATAAATAACCAAAAACAAAAGCGCACCTGACAAGCAGCGCAAGTCAGATGACTTTTGCTGCGCAGGTGCGCACGTGAGTGGGGGGGGTCAGCGGGGCAGTCCCACAATGGGTCCGACCTTGAGACCACCTTCTCTCTTGTAGTGGAACTTGCGGAATCCACGATCGGTCTTGATGCTTACCCCGTCCGGAGTAAACACCATGTTGGAATCCACGATCGGATCACCGTACTTCCTGATCTGGCCGATGATCTCGGCGGTCAGGGCCAGACCTTGCAGACAGACCTGCAGATCCCCGGCCTTCTCCTCGAGCGGCTTGAGCTTGGCCTCGGCTTCGGCTCTGGCCTTGCGTGCCTCCTCGGCTTGCTCCTGCAGGATCGTGCCGGTCTGCTTGAGCTGACGGACTTCGTCTCCGAAGTCAGTGATCTGCTGCCTTGCAACCGCGAGCTCGTTCAGGGCGCTGGATCGACTCCAGATCACCCCCAGGAAGGCAGCCACACCGATCAGCACCACTACCAGCAGAGCGATGACCAGCTTTTCCACACCTCTTTTCCGAATCTTTCGTGTCACTTTCTCCTCCTCCTCAATTCAGTTCAGCGGAAGAAACAATGATATATTATTTTTGTGAAATTGTCAAGGATTATGAATTCAAATCCCCCTCCTTTTCAAGGAGGGGTTTCCGCCAAAGGCGGATCAGCCTCTGGCTGAAGGGGTGGTTATGATTATGAAATGTTAATTTTTGAGATCGAATTTTTCGCAAACTTCTAACCCCCTGTGGTCCCCCTTGAAAAGGGGGACGTTCGACAATCGGTTTCAAAAGAAAAAGCAAAACATCTTTCTGCAACAGCAAAAAGTGTTACAGCATAAATTGCATTTCCAGCAAGACTATTTTGGAAAAAGGGAAGTGCTGCAATGTAGCTCTGAATCAAACCAGAAATTCCTGGTGCGTACATTGATCCAAAAAACCAAACCGCAGCGTTTGTGATTAGAAAAAATAAGAGTGAACCAACAAGCGTCCCACCAAGAACAGATCCAGAGGTTTTGTTTTTTATTTTGGATCCAAGAAGCGTCATTAAAATAAATCCAAGATAAACCGAGGCCATGATTTGCCAGGAGTAAAAACCAATCACTAAGTCGCTTAATAATAAAGCCACAAGTGTAAATGGTATTGCGAACCGTTTTGGAAAATAGATTCCACCAATCAGAGCTGTTGCACCAAGCGCAGTCATGTTTGGTGGGTGGGGAATGAGTCGAGTAATTACAGCAAATGCAAGGAGCGAGAGTGCAAAAATTATAGTCTTAGTAAGTGCTCTCCTCATATTTCCATTCAATTACGTCGTTATTTAATAATTCATATTGAGAAATTCCAACCATTGCTGATTCGTCATTGATGTAATAAATCCAATAGGTGTTTGTTTCAGTATCACCTTCAACTCCATTGATTGAAGATACAAAGAATCCCATTCCTTCGTATTCCTGCCCACCATAAACAAAGTCTGTTTCCTCACTTGCTTTTTTCATAAGATCGAGTGCAGTGCTGCCAATTTTAAGATCAGTTGAAAATTCATAATCATCAACAACAAGTGAAGCTGTAACTTCCTGGATTACTGCTTCAGCGATTGTTTCTGGTTGAGTTGTTTGAGTTGCACAACCCCCACCAACAAGAATCAGGATCGTTAATAAAAAAGCGTATCGTTTGAATTGAGACATAGTGTTAACAAAAAATCTTTCCAGCAGGAAAGACAAAAATCTTTTTCTCCTGCTCGGGAGGATTTCACTTTCTTAATGGCCGGACTTGTCTCTTACGAGCATCACCGTTGCGGCACAGTCGAGGAATCTAACCTCAGTTCCAAAAGGAAGTGGTTTAATTATGATGGGATAATATCACATACAAAATAACCAGACAATAATGATTGGTATTATGATAAGATGTTCATTGTATGAGCATTCTTTCTAGAATTGAACAAATCTCAAAATACCAAAAAGCTAAACGCTTTTTGGAAAAATACGAACGTTTGTTAATGCCAGGCGCTCTTATTGTTGGTGTGTTGATTGATTTTGTAACGTTTAAGAATCTGCAGGTTGGTACGGCTTTTTTGATTCTGATTGGACATTTTGTTTTGGGCGGCATTGCAATTTTTGTTTTAAATAAGCAGCAATCAAAACTTTATCTTGGCATTGATGCTTTTCGTTATCTTAAACTTGTAGCTCCAATTGTGATTCAGTTCACTTTTGGTGCAATGCTTTCCGCCTCGTTGATTTTTTATTGGTTTAGCGGAACCTTGTCTGCCAGCTGGCCATTACTTGTGATTGTTGCGTTTCTCATGGCATCCAACGATGTGTTCCGTCAACATTTTCTTAAACCCGGCGTACAACTTTCCGTTTACTATTTCATTGTCTTCTCGCTTCTTACGCTCATGCTTCCATACTTGTTCAACTCGATTGGCATATGGGTTTTTATTCTGGGCGGGGTTGTCAGTCTTGTTGTTATATCAATGCTTTTGGAGTTTCTTTCAAAGCACGACCTTGCGCTTGAGCTAAAACAAGCCGTTAAGAAATCTGTAATAGTTATTTTTGTTTTAATGAACGTTCTGTACTTTTTTAATATTATTCCACCAATTCCATTGTCCATTCGTGACGCTGGTGTTTACCATCATGTTGCTCGTGCAGGAGGCTCATATCAATTACAAAAAGAAACCGCATCATTTTTTGAATCAATCATTCCAGGACAAACAATTCATACAACAAAGTACGATCCTGTTTATTTATTCTCATCAATTTTTGCTCCGGCAAAACTGAATACAAAAATTGTTCACCACTGGCAGTATTATGATGAGGAGTTTGAGATTTGGACTGACCAAGGAGAGTTGTCGTATAACATTTCAGGAGGAAGGGAAGATGGGTATCGAGGCTATTCAAGAAAGGCAAATTTAATGGAAGGGAAGTGGCGGGTTGATATTCAAACAAAGCGAGGTCAAACCTTGGGACGAATTCAGTTCAAAGTAAAACATGTTGATGAAAAACCTAAACTTGAGCAGATATCAAAATAACGGCCAGCAGCCGTTATTTTTTATCTGATGGGAAATAGGTGTCTGGTGGTTGTCTTTTTTCATGAGCCATGGCTTCACGCAGCATTCTTTCGCGTTTTTCTTCTTCAACAATTGCCCTCTCTTCCGGTGTAAGTACTTCGTTGGTTTTATTTCTTCTTTTAAGCACTGCCATTATTTGTCTGAAAAGTATTGCACGTTCTCGTTGATCTCTTATCTGCGCATTATCAAGTACTCGCCATATTGCGTCCTTAACATCTTCAAAATCATCTCTAAAAGCCATTGCCTCATCAGCAAATTCATTTACTTTAGGATCCACGGGTTTTCGTCTTTGATCCAACATAATGTTATTATAAAGGTCAATGTAAAAAAATCAATAAGTATGTTTGTTTATAAATTCATTGGAGCCCTTGGTTTGATCTTTATCTGTTTGGGTATTTTAACAAAAAAGCGAAAGCAGCAAGATTGGTTCTATATTGTTGGTGGTATTTGTCTTGAGGTTTACAGTCTTTATCTTGGAGATTTAATTTTCATGGTACTCCAAGTTTTGTTTGTGCTTGTGGCTGTTTATGATTTGAATCATATTCCAAAAATAAAAAAGAAAAGCGTATGAGTTGGAAAGATAGATTTAAACTCATCCCTTCGGTTTACTTGATTCTTGTGAACGATGATGGGCAGGTGTTGTTGTTGCGTCGTCAAAATACTGGATTTAAAGATGGGGAACTTGGGTTGCCGGCGGGTCACATGGATGGAGAAGAGGAATTAATGCAGGCAATGTGTCGAGAAGCAAAAGAGGAAATTGGGTTAGACCTTGATCCAGAGAATCTTATCTTGGCGCATACAATGCATCGTCGCCAGAGCGATCATGAGCGTATGGATTTTTTTATAATGTGCAGGAAGTGGACAGGAAGTGAACTGAATTGTGAACCAGAAAAATGCAGTGAACTTATTTGGGTTTCTTTGGATGATTTACCAGAAGACTTGATTGACTATTACAAACAAGTTTTTGAGCACATAAGACAAGGTTCAGTTTACAGCTCGTTTGGCTGGAAATAATTAGACTATTTTCCGACGATCGTCGGAAAATAGTCCCAAGAGAAATTTTTTGAAAGGATATTTTTTAGAGCAGACTATCGAATAGATTGGTATCCACCGGGGATGCCGTTTTTTGTATAAATAATTTGCCAGAGTTGATTTTTTCTTGCACGAAATGATGCAGCGCAGGATAGAAGATAAAAAGTCCACATGCGATGAAATCGTTCGTTGTAGTTTTGTTTTAAAGATCCCCACCCATTTTCAAAGTTCTCAAACCAAGCAAGAAGAGTCTTGTCATAATCTGGACCAAAGTTGTGCCAATCTTCCATTACAAAAAATGGCTGTGCTGCATTGGTTAGCTGTTCCTGAGACGGAAGCATTGAGTTTGGGAAAATATATTTATCAATCCACGGATCCGTACTTTTAACAGACTTGTTTCCACCAATTGTATGTAGTAAGAAAATTCCATCATCTTTTAGTGCTCGGTGAGCAACCTGCATGTACGTTGGAAAATTTTTGTATCCAACATGTTCGATCATTCCCAAAGAGATAACCCGATCAAATTTTTCATTCACTTGTCTGTAATCTTGAAGACGTAATTCTACAGGCAGTCCTTCACACAATTTATTTCCAAGTTTGATCTGTTCTTTTGAAACAGTAACACCCACAACATTGGCTCCATACTTTTCAGCTGCAAATTTTGCAAAGCTGCCCCAACCACATCCAATATCTAAAACTTTCATTCCAGGCTTCAGACCAATCTTTTTACAAACAAGATCCAACTTTGCTTCTTGCGCCTTATTAAGAAGTTCCCCCCTTTTCAAGGGGGGATCCAGGGGGGTTAGCTGAATATCCTTCCAGTAGCCGCATGTATAAACCATTCGATCGTCAAGCATTGTTTGATAAAGATCGTTTCCAATATCGTAATGAGCTTCACCAATCTTGAACGCTCGTTTTTTTGATTGAAGATTTGAAACCTGAGCTTTTACTGCCGGGATGATCATCCGCCACGGTTTCAAATGATCTTGTAATTTTGAACGAAATATCTTTGTAAGCATTTGGTCAATAGATTCACAATCCCACCAACCATCCATATATGACTCACCAAATCCAAGTGATCCTTGAGACAAAATTCGATCAAAAAGTTTTTCATTATGAACCTGAATGTCCCAGGGATTATTACCTCCAAGAGTGACGCCGGTTGGTTTAAGTAAGTGTTCAATAGCTTGTTTTGAATTCATATAAAGAAATATTAACCTCCGGGGTTAGTATTGGCAAGCATACAGGTTTTAGTTTATTATCTAGAAATAACCAAACTAATCTGCGTCATTGCGAGGAAGCCCGTCAGACGGGCTGACGAAGCAACCTCCGTATACGGAGATTGCTTCGCTGACGCTCGCAACGACGCGAACATATGAAACAGACCCATATTACAATGTTTATTACGCTTGGCATCATTACTTTATTTGGTTTTGGTTGTATTTCAAATTCTGAAAAAACAGATGTTTCTGTGGTGATTGACCGTGATGCAATTCTTTTTGAAGCAAAAGAGAATGGTTTAATTATGAATGACGAGGAGATTCAAAAAATGGCCGCTACAAATGTTAATTTGGACGAGATGTTAAAAGAAGCAGACAAGGACGCAATGAAATTAAATGATTTTTCTAAATGGTTAGCTGCTGCTCTTGCAGATGTAACAGGCGGGGATAGCTATGGAATGGCTCACATGCGATTTGAAAATAACACATATTCGATGATTGCAGAGATGGGAAATTTACCGATTCTTCAAGATGACTATTTTTACGAAGGATGGATTGTAAAGCGCGGTGAACAAATGAGTGTTATAAGTACTGGGAAAGCTGAGTTTGATGGTGAGGTGCATTTGAGCGCTTATCAGTCAAAACAAGATTTGAGTGATTATGATTTTTTTGTTCTAACACTTGAACCTAATGATGGTGACCCAGCGCCTGCAGAACATATTTTGGAGGGGATGTTTAAGTAGCAGTCATGTTATAATAAAAACATGAAAAAAGACTTGCCGGACCAAGTTACTTTACGCTCGTTCTTTCAGGAGCTCTTTTAGTTTTAAGTTTAAGTCAGATTCCTGAGACAGCGGTTGCAACAGCCGGCGACCTGATTAAATGTCCAAATTTTGGATCTGTATATTATTTTGGGGATGATGGAAAGCGACATTTTTTCCCTGATGAGAAAACTTTTTCAAGTTGGTACAAGGATTTTTCTGAAGTAAAAGAAGTTAGCTGCAGAGATTTAGCATCACTTCCAATTGGGGGCATGGTTAAGTATCAAGCTGGAACTCGTTTGGTTAAGCAGCAAACAGGAAGAACTTTCTATGTAGTTGAACCTGAGGGGATGCTTCGTCCAATCTCGAAGTATCACGCGAATGTTTTATTTGGAGATGATTGGTCAGCGCTTGTAGATCCAATTGATGATTTAATATTTCATCGCTATGTAGTTGGTGAACCATTGGAACTAAAAGAAATTCCCAATGGAATGTTTCTAAAAGACAATGAAGGGGATTTGTATCGTAGTTATGATCAAAAATTCGTGCAGATCAATGGAATCATTGCTGAAGAGCTTGAGCCGTTTTACAAACAATTTGCCATAGACGAAGACGAGCTTTCTAAACGTTTGCAGTATTATTATCTAAGTCATCCCAGACTTGTCTTTTTTAGTGACCAAGCCTTAGATACATTTTTTTCAAAAATGGCATTTTTGATGAAACCTGTAATTGTTAGTGACAAAGAGAAAAGTGAGATAATTGAATTCAAATGGCAAGACGCTCCGTTTGAATTTGAAATTTGGAAAGGAGAGCGGGCAAGTGATCAAAATCTTGATCGAATTTTGGATACTTGGGATTACGATTACAACAGGTATCAAGAGCTTACTAAAAAAGAACAGGATGGTTTTTGGAAATTGTCTTATGATCAATGGGTTGAAGAACATCCGGATTTTCAATCTAAAATAGACAACACAACAACGAGTCGAGGAAGTTCCACAGGTTCTACTTCACCGGAAACACCCGCACCTGAAACCAATCAGCTTTTAAGTGCTGCGTATGATGATGACGGAAATCTTTTCTTTGTTATTTATCTTGGAACAGACGGAGGTAATCATGGAGTTTCCAGTATCACCTATGAAGATGGAAGTGTTGTAAGTTACATGCTGGATGCAGTTTTGTTTTCGAGCGAACAAGATTTGAATGACTTTACAATATTGTTGGCTGAACTCGGAGTTTCCCAACATCAATGACCGCTCTGTTGATTCAAGTAGGGTAAGAAGGTATACTTCTGTCCGTGAAGTGGATAATTATTTGCATTCTTTTTTTCTTTCCGATTGCGACCCATGCTGCTGAATGGGCGCCTTTTTTGAATCCAAGAATTAAAGAAATAGATCGACAAGTTGTTTGTTCCGGGTGGGAAGAGGCTGAGTGCAGAGCTGTCTTTTTAATCAAAGGAAAGAATTTTATAAACAGCAATGAATCGCAAGGAGTAAAGGTTGGAAAAGAATGGGCTGAAATTCATAGATGGACAGACACAATGATTGTTGCTTCTGCAAGCGAAGAGACGCTGGATAGTGCGTTAATCGTTTCTGTTAATTCAACAGTTGAACGACCAGTGCTTATTTCTGATGACAACACGCTTGTTGGAATGTTTGAAGATTCTGTGCAGGTTGCAATTGATTCGATTGAGGTAGCAGATGATGGAACTCGTTTTCTCATAGCCGGACCAAAGTATGTTGATCCGGACAGAACTTATTATCGAGATAGCTATTGGACTGCTGGAATGATTTTGATGATTGAGCCTTATGTTGTTCGCGATCAAATTCATCTTTTGTCTCGGGGTGTTAAACCGGATGGAAAAGTTCCCAGTGCAATAACCATTGACCCAAATGCACCTCAACTTGCTCTTTGGGCAGATCACCAAGACTCCGGCGCGTATTTTATTATGATGATTTATGATTATATTCGTTGGACCGGAGACGATTCCATTTTGCATGATGTTGTTGGTGGACGGAAAATTTTTACAATAATGGAAGATGTTATTACTAATTTGGCCGCGCAAGATACGGATGGAAATTTTCTTCCGGAAAAACCAAAAGACTCATTGCAGGATTGGTTGGATACGATTCCAAGAAGCGGGGAAGTGCTTTACAATGAAGTGCTTTATTACCGCGCGCTTCGTAATTTAACAGAGATGGCAGAGTGGGTTGGTGAGCCCGAGCATGCTCTTTCTTTTCATAGATATTCTGTTCTTGTTAGACATCAAATCAATAAACAGTTTTGGAATGACACAAAAGGTTATTATTATGAGAGCTGTTCTGCAGGGAAGTGCATTGATCGATTAACCAACGAATCTTCACTTGCGATTTTGTATGAGGTTATTGATTCAAAAAATCGAGATCGATTTTTTAGTTCGCTTCGCAATCTTGAGAGCGCTTACAATTACACAATTCTCCACGGAGACTGGGGGGTGTTAAACGCATACCCGTTTTATCCGGGTTCTGCACCGTACAAATATCAGAATGGAACAGACTGGCCGTTCTTGGATGGAATGAATGCCGGAGCACGATTAAAATATCGAAATGATGATTGGTATTATCCACTCACAAGATGGTGGACATATAATCAAGAACAACATCCCGGTCGGTTGCTTCCGGAATATGTTTCGCCAAGAGATGATAATGCTGGTGTTTCCCAGGCATGGTCGGTTAATCCGGCTGTCTCGTTTGTTCGATATGGAATCGGCTTGGATCCGGGATTGGATGGGGGATATACTGTTCGGAAATCTCCAAACGGGGATGTGGTAATAAAGAATTTGCATATTCGAGGTAAGCGGATTGCTGCACGTGCAAAAGGTGAATAAGAAGGTGCCACCTGGTGACAGTAACCAGGTGGCACTCAACCCCTAAACAAAAATCCGCCGGTTAGGCGGACTTTTTTTCTTGTTCTGCTTTTACAATACGGATTGCTTTTTTGCGTCTATTGTTTGCAAGTTGCACTTTTCTTTCAGCTTTCCATTTTGTGCGGATTTGTTTTCTTTTGGCCATACGCAGCAAGGTTACGTGGAAAAATACTGATTGTCAACCCTTGTCTCCCAATACAATTTGTGAGCATTGTTTTGCAATAACATCCAGACGTTTGGCTCCAATTCCTGTTACGTTTTTTAAGGAGTCAGTGTCCATTCCAATCACATCCCTGCAAAGCATTATGTTTGAGTTGGCAAATGACTCAATCTCATTTTTTTTCAAATCCTTTATTGTTGTGACCGGATACAGAGCATCCACATCAACCATTTGAGCAAAGCTTCTTTCTTCAGGATGGTTCCATCCAATAAGCATCATATTTTTGCAGTGTCCGTATTGAAGAGATTGATCTGTAAAGCGCGCGTTTGTCACAATCCACGCTTCATCAAAATGAGGGCACAGGTCAACTCGCGCGCCATCAACCAAATCAAGAAACCGAGCCCAGGTTGAAAGCGTGTCTTTGATATTAACTGCAGCATGAAAGTCATGTCGAAATTTTGCTTCAATAAACGATCGTCTTCCTTCTTTTTCCGCGGTTACATCAATCTCGTGCCAAACGCACGCGCCTTGATAGGTGTCAGGTAGTTCTGTTCTGTAACCATAAGCGGAAAGTACTGATGCAACATATTTTTCAAAGTTGAATCCAGCAGGCCCCATCTTTACAATTGCTTCGCGCAAGTTATACCGAGCAGCTATCCAGGGGCTGCGCATTCTAAGCTCACGATTTACAAGGCTATAAACTTGAGTTGTTGAAAAGCGAGGTTTAATATTTTTCTGAACAACTTTCAAAATATCTTCTATAATCTTTTTATCAGCACCAACGCGCTTTAAGCTGTTGCGAACCTTTTTTTCATCAAACGGAACAATTTGACCGTTTGTTTTTTTAATCATGATTTGTTTCTTTGCCATACCCGAGCAGTATATCATATGGTATTATGTGTTTGATATGGAGGAAGGAATACTTTTAACAGCAAACTCATCTGTTGCCATCGCCTTGCTGGACGGCGGGGTAATTTTGTTTGGAGCGTTGCTGGTTTTGTTTGGGTCAGCAATTCCATTATCTTTTTTATTAAAAGAAAAACAAAACGTTGCAGCACCGCTCATTGGAATTTTAAGTATCATCCTTGCGCTCCTGATTGGAATTATTGCATATGATTTTGCAGGTGCAGGCACTGTTTATACTGTTGAGGAAATTGCAAAACTTTCTGAACTTCTTTCAACTCACCGTTGGATTCTTTTTCAACTTCCGTTTTTCCTTGTGCTGACAAGTCTGATTGTTCTTTTGATCTACAGAGAAAAAATTCGAGAAGCTCATGCAAAATATTATCGCAGCGCAATTGTGTTTTCTGTTTGCGCAGCTTTTGGCGCCATAATAATGATTGGTTTTGAATCACTTGTTTGATATGTTTGGATTCCTTTTTAAAAAACGAATACACGAATCAATTGCTCTTGCCGCTCTTTTTAGCGCTGGGCTCACGCTTCATATCGCATGGATTACAAATCTTTTATTACACAGAGATTTGGTTTTGCGCGAGGCGTTTACATTGCTATCCGAGGTTGGTCCTTTGTCAGGACTTTATCTTTTGTCCTTGATTGTATATTTGGTAATTTTTTCTCTTTCAGTCTATTTTTGGCGAGGTAAGGATGTGACTCATTGGCGATCAAGAGTCTTTTGGTTTTTTGTTATCTCAGTAGTTTTGTTTTTTGCTTTAACAATGCCGATTCTTTATCAGTTTGGAATAGTCATTCAGTAATTTGAGGAAAATAAACATTTTGTGTAAGCTTAGCGCCGAGCTAAGTTTTTAAGTTATGTTATCTCGACCGGAGGCCCGTCAGACGGGCCGGAGTGGAGAGATCTCGCAAAATTCGAGATCCCTCGGCTCGCTTCGCTCGCTCGGGATAAAACAGCAAGCGAAATATGGAAATTAATGTACGCAAGGGGGATTTAATTGATCAGAAGTGCGATGTTTTGGTTGTAAATGAGTTTTTGGGGGCTAAAGAAACAGGAGGGGCAACAGGAGCTGTAAACGAGGCTCTTGAGGGACGTTTGGAAAAAATTATGAAAGAGGAGAAGTTTAAAGCCAAACTTGGCGCAACTCTTCTTGTACGAACAAACGGCGAGATTCCCGCAAAAAAAGTTTTGCTTGTTGGGCTTGGGAAAAAAGAGGAATTTGATTTTGAAGTTGTAAGGCAGGTTGCAGCAGTTACTTTAAAACAAGCAAAAGCGCTGAATGCAAAACATGTAGTTTCAATTTTGCATGGAGCAGGCGCTGGGGAGCTAAGTGCTCGTGATTGCGCGCGTGCAATGGTTGAAGGAGTTAAACTGGCCGATTATACATATTCCAAATACAAAAAAGATGAACTTAAGTCACCAACGCTTTTTGAGATCGTTTCAAAAAATGGACGAGATGTTAGAAATGCAGAACGGGGTGCTGAGGTTGGTAAACTCATGGCTTCTGGAACAATCTTTGCTCGCGACCTTGTAAATGCTCCTGCGCATGAAATGTATCCGGAAGCGCTTGTTGATTCTGCAAAGCTGGTTGCAAAGGGCAAGGGCTCAATTCGGGTAAAAGTTTTTGATAATGAAAAGCTTGAAAAAATGGGTGCCAATGCAATCCTGGCTGTTGCCAAAGGTTCTGAACATGCACCGTATTTAGTCCACATGATTTACAAGCCAACTGGCAAAGCAAAAAAGAAAGTTGCACTTGTTGGTAAAGGTGTGACTTTTGATTCAGGTGGGCTTTCACTCAAACCTGCAAAAAGCATGGAAACAATGAAAATTGATATGGCTGGTGCGGCTTCTGTGCTAGGTGTGTTTTCGGTCATTGATCAGATTGCTCCAAAAGCAGAAGTGCATGGAATTTTTGCAGCTGTTGAAAACATGCCTTCAGGCGGGGCTTATCGACCGGGAGATATTATTACTGCAATGAACAAAAAGACAATTGAGGTGCTGAATACCGATGCTGAGGGTCGGTTAGCACTTGCTGATTCTTTGGTCTATTCTTGCAAACAAAAACCGGATTACATTATTGATCTTGCAACACTAACTGGAGCTTGTATGGTTGCGCTTGGCGAAGAAATTACAGGCTTTATGTCAAATAATGAAAAGCTTGCTGAAGATATAATTACTGCTTCAGAAATTGCAGATGAGAAAATGTGGGAATTACCACTTGAGAAAAGTTACAAAAAGTTGATTGAGTCAGATGTGGCAGATGTAAAAAATATTGGTGGAAAATGGGGCGGGGCATTAACAGCGGGTTTGTTCTTGCAGGAATTTGTTAATGAAGATGTTGCTTGGGCTCATCTTGATATTGCAGCACCAGCTTTTGCAGAACGTGTGATTAACTCATATGAAAACAAGGGGGCAACTGGGCATGGTGTAAGAACTTTGATAGAATTCTTACGTCAAATATAAAAATTTTCTATGACCTATACAGTTTACTCAACACCAACTTGTCCGTTCTGTGTTCAGTTAAAAAAGTTTTTAGATGAAAACAAGATTAAGTATACAGACTATGATGTATCATCTGATAAAGAAAAGGCTGAAGAGATGATTAAAAAGTCTGAACAAATGGGCGTGCCAGTCTCTGATATTGATGGAACAATTGTGATCGGGTTTGATAAGAAAAAGATTTCAGAGTTGCTGGGATTATAAATGGAGCAATAAAACAGCCTTGAAAGGCTGTTTTATTTTTGACCAATTATGCGACGATCGTCGCATAATTGGTGTTTACTGAAAAACCCCCAACCAGCAAGAACTGGCGGGGGTCGAGGTTGTGGCGGTTCAGGGGGTAGGATCGAACTCGCCGTTTCGGAGAGGTTGACGTGCAGCGTCGAGTGCTCTCAGCGTGTCTTCCACGCGCGTTCGTTCCGCTGCTGTGGGTGGGCGGGCGTCGAAGGGCAGCAGGTCGGCCGGGTTGGCCGGAGCCACACCGTCCGGAAGCTGTTGTGCTTCTCGCGCGGCTGCTTCCCGAATCGCTCTGTCCACTCCTGCGAGAGTGGACTTGGAGTGGGCGATTGGGTCGACCCAGGCGTACGTTGCGCATTGGGCAATGTTCGCGAGCGTTCGCGGCATGTCGATCTGCACAACGCTTGGCACCCGCATGTACCATCCGGCTGCTGGCATTCGATCGTCACGACGCTCTCGGTCGGCTGGTCTCTGGCACTCGAACGGCCCTCTGCACGGTCTCCACAACCTTAGATCGGAATGCAGCCTTGCCAGCTTTCCTGGGATCTGGATGGTTGTGTAGGTCCAGGGAAGGTTTGCGTGTGCTCGGAAGTCTCTGCGAACGCGCCCCCACTGCTCAACCAGCAACGACGACCAGTCAACGTACGGCACGATCTTGCGAAGCCCGGATTGTCCATTGATATGCTCACTGAACGAGTGGCCGTCGTAGTTGAAGATGATCGGGTTGGGCTTGTCTGACTCGGTGACTTCGATCCGATGCGCATGCACATTGGGTTTCAAAGGAACCACAGTGCTTGCTTGAGCGATCAGGTTGTCTTGCAGATAGCCTTCGGAGTAGATCCGAAGATGATCTTCGCCAACTGGTTCGTAGCGCACCTGACCATGAGGAACATCCATGTGGATTCCAACAGAATCGTGTCTGCAGATGGAGACGGGAAGTCGCGGCTGAGCAGCCGCGGGTGTGGATAGCATCAGGGCGCTGAGAATCAGGAACTTGTGCATGGTTTCCTCTGTTGCAACGCACATTGAAGCCAAAAACTCACATTCGAGTCTAGCAAAAAAATGGCTTTTTGTCAAGGTATTAAGCGAAAAAAATCAATCAAAAAACCCGCCTTTGCTCTCTGAGCTTCGGCGGGCGGGCAGCCTCGCAAGGCTGTTTTGTTTTGTCCAATTATGCGACGATCGTCGCATAATTGGTTTAAGCTTTTCCTAATGTTACTTAGTTTACTTTTTCATAAAGATCGTTTGCAGCTTCCCAATTAAAGTTCTTCCAAAAGTCTTCAATATAAGATTTTCGATCCGAACCATAATCAAGGTAATAGGCATGTTCATAAACATCCAAGACAATGATCGGCATGCATCCCCAAACTCCACCTTGGTTGTGTGCGTCGCAACCGTAAACTTTTAACTTTCTTTTTTGCGTGTCCCAAGCAAGCACAACCCAACCCCTCATTGCCATTCCACTTGCGGAAAAATATTTTACAAAATTTTCAATTGAACCCCACTTGTCTTTAAGTTCGGACGTAAGCGAATTTTCCGGAACACTTCCATCGCCACCAAGAACATTAAAATAATACTCGTGCAAGTACACTCCGTTTGTTGCAAACGTTTCGCCTTGACGAAGTGCTCGCAACTCAGAGTATGTTTGATTTCCAACAGCTTCTTTTTCACCGCTCGCAAACTTTGCAATCTCTCCATCAACTTCTATCATCTTACTCACATATCCTTTATAAAGTTTGTCATAATGAATTTCAATCGTCTTTTTTGAGATCCCAGTCAAATCTTTATCAAAAGGAAGAGGTTTTGATTCGTAATCTTTTTTAGTTGACACATGTTTGTTGTTTAAGACTAATTTCGTTAACATGATATCTGACCTGCAAAAAGATTCAAGTTATGAAAAACAAAAGCCAAATCATTCTTTTATTTGTAATAATCATTGGTGGACTGTTCGTATATAAACAGTATCGTTTTTTTAGAACGCCCATTGCATTTCCAACCGATCAAGAGATTCAAATTTTAGATGAGATTGTTGTTGGGAATCCTAAAAAAGATGGAGTGCCTGCTATTGATGAACCTGTTTATGAATCTGTTTACGCTGCGGATCAATATTTAAACGATGATGGACTTGGTCTGGTTATTGAAATGAATGGGCGCTATAGATTTTATCCATACCAGATTCTTGTTTGGCATGAGATTGTTAATGACACTTTTCAAGGTCAACCGCTTTTAATTACATTTTGTCCGCTTTGTTTAACAGGTATAGCTTTTGATCCGGTTGTTAATAAAGAGGTTTTAAAGTTTGGTGTTTCCGGCAAACTTTATAACAGCAATCTTCTGATGTACGATCGCAAAACAGATTCGTTGTGGAGTCAGGCGTTGGGTGAAGCTGTTGTTGGAGACATGACTGGAACAGAACTTGCTCGTTATCCATCCTTGATTATTGCTTGGGAAGATTTTAAAACAGAGTTTTCAAACGCTGAAGTGCTTTCACGCAAAACAGGATTTGATCGAGACTACACGAGAAGTCCTTATCCCGGTTATCAATTAGATCCAACGATTTTGTTTCCTGTTAACAACAAAGACGCGCGATTATTTAGCAAAGAATTGGTTTATGGCTGGAAAAATGAAGCTGCTGCAAAAGCATGGACAGAGGCTGATGTTAGAGAAATAAAAGTTATAAACGACTCAGTTAACACCCAAAACGTTTTAATTGTGTATGATGAGGATGTAAACGGTGTTCGTGGTTTTTCGCGGCAAGTAGAAGGTGAAACTTTGACTTTTAAATCCGGGAAAAACTTTTTGATTGATGAGGAAACTGAATCACTTTGGAATTATCAAGGGGAAGCAGTGAGTGGTAAGTATCGTGGTAAAAAATTAGATGTGCTAGCACTTGAAAATCACTTTTGGTTTTCTTGGGCAGCTTCACATCCAGAAACAGACTTATTAACTAAATAATTTTATATGTATATTTTTCTTGCAGTAGTTGTTGTCTACTTGATATCAACAATTCGAGTGATTTTTGAGTTTCAGCGCGGAGTTGTGTTTCTTCTTGGAAAATCTCAATCCACATACAGTCCCGGACTTAAGTTAATTTTTTGGCCTTTTCAAACAATGAGAAAAGTTGATATTCGCGTTAAAGCGGTTGATGTTCCCGACCAGGAAGCTATTACCAAAGATAATATTTCAGCCCGAATCAATGCGGTTATTTATTACAAAGTTAAAGATGCTGGAAAAGCAATTATTGAAGTTGAGCACTACCGCCACGCTGTAAGTCAACTTGCACAAACAACAATGCGAAACGTGGTTGGTGAAATGGATCTTGATAGTCTTTTGTCCAAACGCGAGGAAGCATCTAATAAAATCAAGAACATTGTTGACTCACTTACAGACCCATGGGGAATTCAAGTTGATAATGTTGAGCTTAAAGACATTACACTGCCAGAGGAGATGAAACGTACAATGGCAAAGCAAGCCGAGGCTGAACGTGAGCGACGCGCAGTGGTTATTAAGGCGCTTGGTGAAACAGAGGCAGCAGATAATCTGGCAAAAGCCGCTCACACGCTTGCAGAAGCTCCGGGTGCATTACATCTTCGAACTTTGAGCACACTCAATGACCTTTCTTCTGATCAATCAAACACTGTAATCTTTGCAACACCGATTGAAGTTTTACGAGCCTTTGAAAGATTTGCAAGTAAATAAATATGGCACAACTTTTTGTAATAGCAACTCCGATTGGAAATCTTAAAGATTTAAGCGAGCGCGCAAAAAACACGCTTACTTCAGTTGATGTTGTTTTGTGCGAAGACACTCGCGTTACAAAAAAGTTGCTTATATCGCAACCGGGTAACGATACAGCCTTTAAAAATGGGTCTGGCTCGCTACCGGGTAGCGAGCCAAGGCTAATTTCTTATCATCAACACTCTGGACAAATGAAAACAAAAAAGATTATTGATTTGATTGAAGAAGGGAAGAGTCTTGCGTTGGTTACAGATGCTGGCACTCCAGGGATCTCAGATCCGGGCGGGAAGTTGATTGAAGAGTTGATAAAACATTTTGATGATCTGGAGATTATTCCGATTCCAGGACCAAGCGCAATAACAACGATTTTGTCAGTCTCTGGATTCCCAGCCGATGAGTTTTTGTTTATGGGTTTTCCTCCTCACAAAAAAGGAAGACAAACTTTTTTTAATCGTTTAGCAAAGATTGAATCAACAATTGTTTTGTATGAAAGCACACACAGAATCATGAAAACTTTAGGTGAACTTGAAAAACGGATCGGTAATCGAAAAATAGTTATTGGCCGAGAACTTACTAAACTTCACGAAACAATTTACCGCGGAACAGTTGCTGACGTGACAGAACAGCTGAAATCAACTAGCATTAAAGGCGAATTCGTTATTGTTATTTCACCCACTTAGCCCCGCGTCATTGCGAGGAGGCCGAAGGCCGACGCGGCAATCCTCGTTCACGGAGATTGCTTCGGCCCGTCTGACGGGCCTCGCAACGACGCAGGTATTATTAAACGCGAATTCGTTATTGTTATAAATTCAAAATAGTATGAAAGAGATCCTCGAAATCTATGATCTTAAAGGAAAGCACGCTGGAACGAAGGAGCGTGAAAAATTTTATTCTCAAGCTAGAAAGGAATTTAAAAAAACAGGCAAGGTTTCAGAACAGTGTGCATGGGTTCAACTGATACTAATGAACTCAAAAGGAAAGATTATTTTACAACGGCGTGCAAAAACAAAGAAAGAAAACGCGAATCTTATTGATAAAACAATCGGCGGGCACATAAGAGCGGGTCACTCAGATACCATCACCATGGTTCGCGAATGTGCCGAAGAACTCGGTATTCCTTCAGTGGTTGTATCTGAAGATGAATTTATCAATGCTGTAAAACATACAGATCTAGAAGTCATTGCCGTGCTTAAAGAAATTGAGTTGTTGAACGGATATGTATCTGAACGACAGACTTCTGACGAGAGTTTTCAATTGCCAGTGAGAGTTACAATATACATGGGTTACTATGACGGCTCCATTCAATTTCGTGATGCTGAAGCGTCCGGCATTCAAGTGTTTGAGGTTGATGAATTAAAAAAAGAAATAAAAGACAATCCAGATAAGTTTACCTGGGATATCAAAAAAATGATCAAGAAATACGAACCTCCTAACAAACTATGAACCGATTTTACATAACAACCGCCATCCCCTACGTTAACGCTTCGCCGCATGTTGGGTTTGCAATGGAATTGATTCAAGCTGATGTTGTTGCAAGGTATTGGCGGGCAAAGCTCGGTGACGACGTTTATGCGCTTAGGGGAACAGATGAGAACAGTCTTAAAAATGTAAGAGCTGCAGAGGAGGCAGGAGAAGATGTTGAGAAGTTTGTGGCAAAACATGCGGAAGAATATCGTGGTTTGCAGGAACTGTTAGATCTTTCTTATGACGATTTTATTCGCACTCGCGAAGATCGTCATATCAAAGGTTCTCAAAAACTTTGGTCATCTTGTAAGCCGGAAGATATTTATAAAAAGAAATATAAAGGTTTGTACTGTGTTGGTTGCGAAGTTTTTTATACGGAAAAAGAAGTGCCGGACGGAATATGTCCTGAGCATAAAAAACCTTTAGAAGAAGTTGAGGAAGAGAATTACTTTTTTAAACTATCAAACTATCAGGACCAACTCGAGAAGTTGATTGAAAGCGATGAGATCAAAATTATTCCTAAAAGTCGGAAGAACGAGACATTGAGTTTTATTCGCGGAGGGTTGGAAGATTTTTCCATTTCCAGATCACAAGAGCGAGCTAAGCATTGGGGGGTGAATGTTCCTGAAGATGATTCACAAGTTATGTATGTTTGGTTTGATGCACTTAGCAATTACATTACCGCGCTTGATTATGCAAACGGAGGTAAACTTTATAAAAAGTTTTGGGCTGAAAATGAAAATCGTGTTCATGTTATTGGAAAAGGTATTTTGCGATTTCATGCAATCTATTGGCCGGCAATGCTTTTGTCTGCTGGCGTGCGCGTTCCAAGCGAGATCTTTGTTCACGATTACATCACAGTTGAAGGTGAGAAAATGTCAAAGTCGCTTGGAAACGTAATTGGACCCAAAGAACTCGTTGACGAGTTTGGTAGTGATGCAGTTCGTTATTATTTCCTTCGTGAGATTCCTTCGCGCGGAGATGGCGATTATTCAAAATTAAGAATGGAAGAACGATACAGCGAACTTGCAAATCAACTTGGAAATTTAGTTAGTCGAGTAGCAACAATGGCTGTAAAAAATTTTAAAGGCAAACTTGATGATGTTGATCGTGATTGGTCAAAGGAAGAAAAAGAACTTAAAGGTTTTATAAAAGAATATGATTTCAAGCGATATGTTGATCGTGTGTTTGATGTTGTTTCAGAAGCAAATGAGATAATTGATAAAAAAGCTCCGTTCAAATTAGTTAAAGAAGATGAAGCTGCAGCCAAGCAAGTTCTTTCAGGGCTGGCTGACATGATTCGATTTGTTGGCAAATCACTTGAACCAATAATCCCCAACACAAGCGAGGAAATTCTTCGTAGATATGGTAAAGTTATTGAAGTAGGGGAATCGTTATTTCCAAGAAGAGATACTTAAGCCTTCGACAGGCTCAGGCAATAAAATTCTATGGTCTTCATAGACATTGTCCTTATTGTAATTATTGCAGCGTTCGTTTTTTTCGGACTGTTCTTTGGATTAATTCACACTCTTGGAAGTTTGATCGGAACCGTTATTGGAATTTTGTTTGCCAGCCGTTTGGTTGATCCGGCTTTTGAAAGTTTTGGATTCATATTTGGTGGCGGAGCAATAAGTAAAGTGATCATTTTTGTGATCATCTTTTTTATTATTGCGCGACTTGTTGGAATTGGTTTTTGGTTTGTGGAAAAAATATTCGACTTCATAACAATGATTCCGTTTGCCAAATCGCTAGATAAATTTCTTGGAGGACTGTTTGGATTCGTTGAAGGTATTGTTATCGTTGGAGTTGTCTTGTTTTACGCAATGCAAATTCTTCCGGAAGATACATTAAGAACAATGCTCGAAGGCTCTGTGGTTGCCAGCTATTTGGTTGAAACTATGGGTGCTTTTAGAATTCTATTTCCAGAGGCAGCATTAAAAGCTGTGGAACAAGCAGCCGATTCAGCAGCAGAATCACTACCGGACACTTCAGCGGTTGATCAAGCAGTTGAAGCTGCAAAAGATGCTGTGGTTGAATAAAGTTCCAAAAAAAGTTTCAGACTATTATACGTCGATCGACGTGTAATAGTCTTTAAAAAATATTTAAAATTATTAAAACTGTCTGATTGACAGTTTTTTTGTTTGTACATAGGATGTTTTTGTGAAATTCCTTCACAAGGGGACAGGGGAGTAGGAAATGCTTACCGAAAAGCGTGCGGCAACTTCAGGGTGGCGTGACGATACGGGTTTTGGGCTCACGCCCGGACACTCGCTTGCGATCTCGCAGCACTACGGAATGCTGCAGCGCGCAGAGTTCGCAAATGAGGCCCACATTCTGGTGGGGCACGATCAGCGCGCTGGCGCGGTCATGCTTGCCTATGCTGCACTTGCCGGCCTGGAGTCGGTCGGTGTGCGAGCAACATACATCGGCATGGTTTCAACCGCTGTCATGTCGGCCTACTTGGTCGAAAAGGGTATGACCGGCGGGGTCCTGATCACAGGATCTCACATGCCGCCCGAGCGCATCGGTATCATTCTGCTGGACGAGACTGCTGCGTACTGCACAGCAGACGTGACCGATCCGATCAGCGACGCACTTCCGCACTACCCAGCCGGGATCGTACCTGTCTGGCAGTCCAAGACGACCACCCTGATCGATGTGCACGGTTCAAGAGCTGCCATAAAGCACTACCTGGAAGTACTCTTTGCTGAAATCGAAGAAGATCCGATCCGTAGCGCAGCACTCAAAGTCCTGATTGATTCGGGCAATGGCACAGCCGGTGACTTGGCTGAAATGGTCTTCAAGGGTATTGGCTGCGAAGTCGCTGTGATCCACAAGGAGCCCAAGACGGTTCCGGATCGCCCGAGCGAGTGCAATTCCGAGAACTGTCAACGTGCCATCCAGATGATGCATGATGGCGACTTCGATATCGGTATCTGCCTGGACGGAGACGGTGACCGCGTCAAGTTCATCACACCAAACGGTGTGATGCTCAACGACGACGTGATCGCAGCTATTTTCGCACGTGCCTTGCTGAAGCCCGGTGATGTGTGTGTGAGTGGCTTGAACTCGGGCGGACTGATCGCGCACATCTGCAGAGAGCAGGGCGCAAAGCTTGTCATGTGTCGAATTGGGCAGCCTTCCACTGGGGAGGCGGTCAAGGATCACGATCCAGTCTTCACGTTCGAGGAGACTGCCGGCAAGTTCATGTTCCCGCGGGTTTTCGCATGGTACGACGGTTTGTTCGTGCTGGCACAGATGCTCGAGCTCATGGCAGAAACCGGCAAGTCGCTCATTGAGCTCGCTCAAGGCTCTCCGGCCTTCCCAATCTTCCACCGCCGCGACATCAGCGTGCCAGTCAGCGAGCAACGCAAGTCTGGTGCCATCGCTGCTGCGCAGCAGAGGATGCGTGAGCGCTTCTCAAGCAATACTCCGACCGTGGATGAGCAAGGTGACCTGAGGTTTGACTTTGCTGACGGCGCAGTTGTCGTAGCTCGCGCAAGCGGAACCGAGCACAAGCTGCGCGGCTATGTGTCCTCTTCAGACGAGGCTCGCGCTGACGAATTGGGCGACTTCGTCCAGGAGCTCTTCGAGGAGGTCTCTAACCCCTGAGTGTGACAAGCTCGGGGATTTCTTTTATCATAGATTTTATATGCTAATCGACACACACTGCCACATTCACTTTAATGCCTACAAAAACGACATGGATGAGGTGATCCAAAGAACTCTTTCAAAAGATGTTCAAATGATTACTGTTGGCACGCAAAAAGATACAAGTCGCCATGCTCTTGAAATTGCTGAAAAATATGATGGACTTTGGGCAACAGTTGGTCTTCATCCAAATCACTTAACCGCCCAGGAATTTTGGGATGATGAAGAAATTCCAAAAGACAAAATAAAAACCAGGACAGAAGTTTTTGATCCTGATTTTTATCTTGAACTAGCAAAGCATCCAAAATGTGTTGCTATTGGTGAGTTTGGTTTGGATTATTATCATTTGCCGAAACATTTGGATGTAGAAGAAATAAAAGAACTTCAAAGAAAAACTGTTTTAGAACATTTTGATTTAGCAACCAAAGCAGATCTGCCAGTTGTAATTCACAGCAGAGACGCGCATGAAGAACAGTTTGAACTTATAAAAGACGCACTTTCAAAAGGGAAGTTGAGTTGTAAGGGCGTTATTCATTGTTTCACAGGAACACTTGAGCAGGCTCAGGCTTATATTGAAATTGGCTTTTTAATTTCATTTACCGGGATCATTACTTTTCCACCAAGAAAAAAAGAAGGTGAAATTTCGCCTTTACAAAAGGTGGTACAAGATCTTCCGCTTGAATCAATAATGCTTGAAACTGATGCGCCATATCTTGCACCAGTCCCGCACAGAGGAAAGCGCAATGAGCCTTGGTATGTAATTGATATTGCAAAAAAAGTTGCTGAGCTGAAAGGAATTTCTTTGGAAGAGGTTGAAGAGCAAACAAACAAAACAGCAAAAAAATTTTTCAAATTGAAAACGGAGCAGGAATGAACCTACTCCGTCCGTGAGTTGAGTGTCTGCTGCCTGCTATAGGGAAGCCAGGCTGAGAAGGAAGTCGTTGTCGAGCGGGAAACTTGCACCCGCTGTCACGTCAACCTGTTGCTCAAGCGCAGCAATGACTCGCAGCATGTACCGACCGTGAAACCGGAGTTGTGCCCCCATGTGCCCCCGTGCGTAGAGGCCCATGAGAAACTTGGCATCAGCAATGGTCTTGGTGCCTGCGGCCTGATCGTCTTCGTCGGCTGACCGGATCTTGTTGATCGCTGCCTCAACGAGTTCACGGTGCGCGCACCATGTGCTGTCAGCGAACAAGCGCCTGAGCCCTGGCGTGATCCCAGTCCCGCCGGTTGCGATCTTGGGCGGTAGAGGTTTGTGTACCGGACGCTTGCTGTCACGCTTACGACCACCCTTGCCATCGTCTTCGTCATTGTCAGACGACTTGCTTGCAGCACTGCCGGCCGTTGGTTTCTTTGAACCTGCTGCAGCAAGGATTCCGGCCATTGCATCCGCGGTTACTGGCCTGAGAGCAGGCGCAGCAGTGTCGGCAGGTGCTGAAGTCGGTTCTGCCTCTGCATCACCATCGTCGCCCTCTTCTTCCTCATCCTCAGGCAGTAGTGCTGCAAGAGCGCGAAGAAGCTGCTTGCGAGCGTCGTCTTCCTCTTTGTGCTTGATGTAGTCATCCGGGTTTTCGGCAAATGCCTCCGCCCGATCGACAACATCGTCATCCAACACTTCGAGCTCATCGTCTGTGACCTCGAGATCACCGCCGAGAGCCCCGACGGCTTCGCTGGACGCCTGGTCAGGGTCGTCCCCAAACAGCGCCACAAAGGCGTCGATTCTCTCCATTTTGCCCTCCAAGCAAGTTCGGTGAGAAAGTAGATTAACACAGAAAGGCAATAGTGTCAATCAAAAATAACAAGGAAATCGCTTAATATAAGCGATATTTTGTTTTTTTGGTTGGTTTGCAAAAAATACTTGACAAAATAGCTTTTTTTTGATAATCTTCTTGCTCATGCGTGGGCCTTTGGCCTGCAATAATGAGGTGGCAACAAAGGGCATTTTGCCCACAACCAGTTAGCAGGAGGAGTCGATGACTTCCAGAGCACAAGACCCCGCCGCGGATGTCAGCGGCTTCGACGACATGCTCGCACAGCTCGGAGCAATCCCGGTCCCGCTTGGCGGTGATCAGGCAGCCCCGAGTGACGGCCAGACCCCGCATCTGCCAGCACTCGACAGCGGTGTCGGAGCGATCCGCAACCTGTATGCGGACGTCATCGCGATCGCGGCAAGCGTGATCAAGGGTGCAAACCGCAGCAGGGCCAGGGCCATGATGCGCAAGCGTCTGGTCATGACCCCGGATGGCAGTGCCCCGGCCGTGGTGCTGGTCAGCTTCGATCCCAAGGTCATCCGCGATCGAGAAGGCAACGCCATTGCCGTGAACCCCACGGCAACGCTGGCAATCGCCGGCACCGAAGGTCAGGTCGAGGCCCAGCCGCTCATCGTCAGGAACGTGGACTACCTGGCCATCCAGGACATCCCGATCCTCGGTGAGGACGGCGAGCCCACCACGGATCCTCGGCTGGTCTCAAACGGTCAGTTCGCCTGTGTGGTCTTCCGTCCCAAGAAGGGTGCGGACGTCTACAAGCTGCTGCCGATCGGGCTGTGCAAGCAGGCGGTTCTGGATCGCTGGAATCAGGTGGCCAAGGCCATGCCCGCGCGTCACTGGCCGATCGTGGATCACATCAGCTCGGACCTGCACCAGACCGGAACCAGGACCGACGTCCTGATCCCGCAGACCTGCGAGGACAAGACCTTCAAGGGCAAGGGCAAGCAGCCGGACCAGGTCGTCTGGTACATCGGGTACAAGGACGGCAAGATGCTGCGCCTGCACCCGAGCTCGCCGCAGCCGGTCACCAGCGTGGTTGATGGCAAGGAGGTGTGGGACAAGGAGCAGGTCTTCCGTGTCCACGAGGGCGAAGGATCCATCGAGCTGCACTGGCTCAGGATGGCAACGGACGCGGATGCCGAGCCCACACTCGTTCCGGTCACCGAGATCGTCGAAGACATCAACCCGTTCGCAGCTCTGGGTCTCACGCCCAATCGTGCGGACGGTCGCAAGACCCGTGATGAGGCGCGACGGCTCCTGGCAAGGCCTCTGCAGCCCGGCAACGCGCTGTACGACTACGGTCTGGCCTATGACCTGGTCGCTGCGGGTACGGATCCGTCCCTGGCGAAGGGCATCCTCGGTGACCTGGCCCACCAGGCCGCAACCCAGGTCACCGAGATCCTGGACGCGCAGTTCCGCACGGTCACGGCCAGCTTGGCCAACTGGACGGACAGGCCGACCATGGCTGAGATCCTCATGGGCAAGCTCCTCAAGGTGGTCGGACGCCGTGTCCAGAAGGAAGACGTCGCGGGCGCCTGGATCGGCAGCAAGGTCGAGGGTGGCAAGTTCGACCCGAAGTCGCCCTTCCACCTGCGCCTGCGTGGGTGGCTCATCCGCCAGGTGGCCGAGGCCGAGGGCTACGAGGACCCAAAGCCGGCCAAGGCCGCGGACAAGCCCGCGGACGCCACCGGCGGCTCCAACGGCAGCAGCCCGCCCGCGGACGACACTGCGGATGCGGAGGGTGCAACCGACGAGGGTGCCGAGGATCCGGCCCTGGCGCTGACCGAGGATGCGCTGCCCGTGGTCGGTGAAGACGGTGAGCCCGCCTCCACAACCTAGGTCGCTTCACGACCTACACGACGGTCCGTGCAGGAGCAGTGGTAACCAATCCACTCTCCTCACGGCCGCCTGCCCGCCCTAGCTCCACAAGAGCGACGGCGGGTTTTCTTTTTGAAAAAATTGTATTGACCTTAAACCTTTTTTTACGTATACTGGCCGCGTTCTTTGATTTTATATGTCCAAAGAAAGCGCCTCTTATAGACTTGCATTCAAAATTTTCGCTGACTTCAGCGGAACCATTGCTGTACCAGCAGTTCTGGCAGCGCTTTTTGGCAAATGGGTAGACGGGATTTATGGAACAGAACCTCGATATCTCGTCATATTTCTATTCATTGCCTTGTTATCCACAGCAAGAATCGTTTGGAAAAAGGCATACACTTATAAAAAACAATACGAAGACTTATGGACCTCTTGATACCTCCTGCTGCTGCTGAAACTCTTTTTGAAGTCGCAAACATCCCAATTACAAATTCGATGATAAACGGTTGGATTGCCGTTGTCTTTTTTGTTTTGCTTGCAGTTATTATTAGAAAAAGAAATGCAATCATTCCAAAAGGTTTTCAAAACTTTATGGAAAGCCTTGTTGAGTTTTTGCTGATTGAAATGGAAAAGATAGTTGGAGACAAAAAAAAGACACGTAAGTTCTTTCCAATTGTTGCAACAATTTTTTTCTTTATTTTGTTTTCAAACTGGATTGGCCTACTTCCTGGAACCGGTTCAATTGGTGTTTGGGGAATGCACGAAGGTCATGTTGCGCTTATTCCACTTCTTCGACCCGCCGCAAGCGACTTAAACTTAACACTTGCAATTGCACTTTTTGCTGTTATTGCTTCACACATTTTTGGACTTCGAGCAATTGGTTTGGTATCGCACTTAAGCAAGTTCGTGAACTTTAGAGGAATCTTTCGTGCGTTTAAGAAAGGTCCAATGGAGGTTCTCGTTGCAATAATTGAATTTGGTGTTGGGCTTATTGAAATAGTTGGAGAGATTGCAAAAGTGGTTTCATTGTCTCTTCGTTTATTTGGTAACATTTTTGCCGGTGAAGTCTTGATTACTGTAATGCTTTGGTTGTGCTCATTCTTTCTTCCAATCCCGTTTATGTTTCTTGAACTTTTGGTTGGAATCGTGCAAGCTACAGTTTTCGCAATGCTTACGCTTGCATACCTTATGGTTGCAACTGATGACCATGGGCATGATGAGGAAGAACACACAACAAAACCCGCTGTATCTGGTGTTTAGCATTTGAGAGTTGACTGTCAGCTCTTAGGTTCTAAATTCTAAATACTTAATAATCTAAAACTATGGATGCAGAAACAATGGCAACATTGTCCAAGGCAATTGTTATGGGAATCGGTGGATTTGCACCAGCCCTTGCTGTCGGACTTATTGGAAAAAACGCCATGGAAGCAATCGGACGAAATCCAGAAGCTGCTGGAAAATTGTTTGTACCAATGCTTCTTGGTATGGCTTTTGCAGAGGCAATTGCTATTTACGCTTTGGTTGTCAGCTTTACATTATAGAAAAGTAGTTGATTTTTCATGGTAGCCGCAAGCTTCAGCTTGCGCGATTGCTCTTTTCGAAATGCACCAAGGCTAAAGCCTTGGGCTACCTTCAAACTCCACGCAGGCTAAAGCTTGCGGCTACCTCAAAAATCAATTATATGTCACAAGAAATACAACAAATCGCTGAAGTTGCTCACGAAGTAACAGAGGTGTCGCATGCAACCGGTGGTCTTGGAACCCTGGGTATTAATGTAAAAATCTTTATTGCACAACTTGTAAACTTTGTTGTTGTGCTTTTGGTTTTTTGGAAATGGGCTTACAAACCAATCATTAAATTGTTGGATCAAAGAAGTGAGCGCATTGAAAAAAGCATGAAAGACGCAGAGGAAGTTGATAAACGTCTTTCAAATCTTGATGAAGATCAAAAGAAACTACTTGCTGAAACTAAAAAAGAGGCAAGTGAAATTCTTGATGATGCACGAACTCAAGCAGAAAACCAAAAGAGTGCACTGCTAGAAAAAGCAAAAACAGAAGTTGAAGGTGTGGTTGTAAAAGGAAAGGCTCAATTACAAGCAGAAAAAGTCCAGATGATCAGAGATGCTAAAACAGAAATTGCCGCAATTGCAGTTGAGGCTTCAAAAAAGATTTTGGAAGATTCGATTGACAAAGATAAGTCTCAGCAAATTGCAAAAGACGTTGTTGATCAAATGACTAAATGAATATGAAAGCAACAGATAAACAATTAGCAGAAGTGTTTGTGAACACAACTGAAGAAAAGGATGTAGAGGAAGTAAAAATTGTAGCAAATGAATTTGTAAAATGGTTAGGTGAAAAAAAGTTGCACCACAGACTACGGGACATCATCACAATGATCGATCAAGTTTGGGTGGATAAACACGGAGCAGCAAACATTACAGTTAACTCTGCACATACACTGGACAGTGAAGCTAAGCAAAAACTGGAAACAGTTGCAAAAGGTGCAAGTGTGAAAGAGGTTGTGGACAAGAAACTGATTGGAGGTGCGCGAGTAAGAATTGACGAACGAATCATAGACGGATCTATCAAAGGAAAATTAAACCGACTCAAAACAGCTTTAGAAAAATAATGATATGAGCACAAAAACAGAAATAATTGACGCATTAAAAAACGCGCTTGAAGATTTCCATGCGGAAACACAAGAAGAGCAGGTAGGAACTGTTTTGTCTGTTGGAGATGGAACCGCGCACATGTCAGGACTTTCTGAAGTAAAGGCTTCAGAAATGCTTGAATTTCCAAATAATGTTTTTGGAGTCGCATTGAACCTTGAAGAAAGTGGTGTTGGTGCTGTTGTGCTTGGTGATGTTACAAAAATCAAAGAAGGGGACACTGTAAAAACAACCGGACGAATTCTTTCTGTGCCGATTGGAGACGGAATTTTGGGAAGAGTTGTTGACCCACTTGGAAATCCTGTTGATGGAAAAGGTAAGATCGCAGCCGACACTTTTTATCCAATTGAAAAAATCGCACCCGGTGTGATGACACGACAATCTGTAAACACACCTCTTCAAACCGGAATTAAAGCTGTTGACTCAATGATTCCAATTGGACGAGGTCAACGTGAGTTGATTATTGGTGATAGACAGACTGGAAAAACTGCAATTGCAGTAGACACAATCATCAATCAAAAAGGACAAGGTGTGAAATGTATTTATGTTGCTGTTGGTCAAAAAGAATCCAAGGTAGCGCGAATTGTTGCAAAGCTTGAAGAGGGTGGCGCAATGGAATACACAACTGTTGTTGTTGCTGGTGCTTCTGATCCTGCAGCGCTTTCCTATATTGCACCATTTACTGGATGCACAATCGGAGAATATTTTATGGCCAAAGGTGAAGACGCCCTTGTTATTTATGATGACTTGTCAAAACAAGCTTGGGCATATCGAGAAATTTCTTTGCTTCTTAGACGACCACCAGGACGCGAAGCATATCCCGGTGATGTGTTCTATTTGCACTCACGCCTTCTTGAACGCGCAGCGTGTTTGAACAAAGATAATGGTGGCGGTTCTTTAACAGCTTTGCCAATTATTGAAACTCAAGCTGGGGATGTGTCAGCTTATATTCCAACAAATGTTATTTCAATTACTGATGGACAGATTTATCTTGAAACAGATCTTTTCTATCGCGGAATTCGTCCAGCGCTTAACGTTGGTTTGTCTGTTTCACGTGTTGGATCAGCAGCTCAAACAAAAGGAATGAAAAAAGTTGCTGGAAAATTAAGACTTGATTTAGCTCAGTTCCGCGAGCTCGAAGCCTTTGCTCAGTTTGCAACAGATCTTGATGAAGGAACACGACAACAAATTGAACGAGGAAGTAGAACAACAGAAATTCTCAAACAAGCCCAGTATCAACCAATGCCTGTTGAGCAGCAAGTTGCTGTGCTTTACGCGGTTACAAATGGATATCTTGATGAAGTGGCAGTTGAGAAAGTTGTTGAATGGGAAAAGTCTTTCCATGAGTACATGTTATCTTCCGGTGCTCCGGTTTTGGATAAACTTCGAGATGAAAAAACTCTTAGTGATGAAACTGAGGGCTTGCTTAAGAAAGCGATTGAGAACTTTAACGAGAGCAATAAACAATAGTGTGTCATTGCGAGGCCCGTCAGACGGGCCGCGGCAATCCTCGTATACGAAGATTGCTTCGTCGCCCTCGACAGGCTCGGGCTCCTCGCAATGACAAGGATATGGCAGTGCAGACAAAAGCAATTAAACGTCGGATAAAATCCGTCACAAATACACGCAAGATTACTAAGGCAATGGAACTTGTTGCTGCAAGTAAAATGCGTAAGGCTGTGAATTCTGTTTTGGGTACTCGCCCTTATGCCAAGCTTGCTTGGAATACTGTGCTAACAATCACACAAAAAACTGATGCAAAGTTTCATCCACTTCTTGAAAAAAATGATGAGGTGAAAAACGTTTTGGTTCTACTCATAACTTCTGATAGGGGATTGGCCGGTGGATTTAACACAAACATCATTCGAAAAACTTTTTCGAAAATCAAAGACCTGACTGATGCAGAAACCATTGAAACAATCTGTATTGGAAAACGTGGAGCTTCTGCAATGCAACGAGCCGGACACGAAGTCAAAGCAAGTTTTACAGAAATTACAAACAACACAAAATTTGAGGAAGTTCTGCCAATCGGAAGAATGGTTATCAGCGAATTTATAAATGGTAAGTATGACAAAGTGTTGATTGCTTACACTGACTATGTGAGTGCTCTTACTCAAACACCGCTTATTCTTGAACTCTTGCCGCTGGGCAAACCAGAAGATGTTGCAGAGCTTGGGGATGTTGGAAAAGAAAAAGGTAAAAGTATTGAAGAAGGAAAGCCTGTTGAATACAAATTTGAACCTTCGCCATCTGCTGTTCTGAATCGCGTTTTGCCAAGACTTGTTGAAACAATGGTTTATCAAGCCGTACTTGAATCAGCTGCATCAGAACATTCAGCCAGAATGATGGCAATGAGAAGTGCTTCGGACGCAGCAGGTGACATGATTGAAGATTTAACATTCACATTTAACCAAGCTCGCCAAGCAGGAATCACTCAAGAGATTGCTGAGATTGCGGCTGGATCAATCAAGTAAATATATATGTCAAATACAACAGGAACAATTTCACAAATCATTGGAGTGATTGTTGACGTCCGATTTGAAGGCGGACAACTTCCACCTATCTTAAACGCACTTGAGACAACAGCTCCGGACGGATCCAAGCTTGTGCTTGAAACACAACTTCATCTTGGAAACGAAACTGTGCGAACAATTGCAATGAGCACAACAGACGGACTTGAACGTGGGCAAAAGGTAGCTGATACAGGTGATCCAATTTCAGTCCCGGTTGGACAAGGAACACTTGGTCGCATGTTTGATGTGATTGGAGAGCCAATTGATGGACTTGGTGAAGCAAAGACAAAAGCAACTTCACCGATTCACCGACATGCTCCAGAGTTTAAGGATCAATCAACTAAAACAGAAGTTTTTGAAACTGGAATCAAGGTTATTGATTTGATTTGTCCGTTTGTAAAAGGAGGAAAGGTTGGTTTGTTTGGTGGTGCAGGAGTTGGAAAAACAGTTATCATCCAGGAGTTGATTCGAAACATTGCTGCAGAGCACGGTGGATTTTCAGTGTTTGCCGGTGTTGGTGAACGAACTCGCGAAGGAAATGACTTGTATCACGAAATGAAAGAATCAGGCGTGCTTGCAAAAACCGCTCTTGTGTTTGGTCAAATGAATGAACCACCAGGAGCGCGTGCGCGTGTTGGTCTCACAGGTCTTACACTGGCTGAGCATTTTCGAGATGAAGAAGGAAAAGACGTACTATTTTTCATGGACAATATTTTCCGTTTCACACAAGCTGGTTCAGAAGTTTCCGCGCTTCTTGGTCGCATGCCATCCGCAGTTGGATATCAGCCAACACTTGCAACAGAAATGGGTGCAATGCAAGAGCGTATCACTTCAACAAACAAAGGATCAATTACTTCGGTTCAAGCGGTTTATGTTCCTGCTGATGACTTGACTGACCCAGCGCCTGCAACAACCTTTGGTCACTTGGATTCAACTGTTGTGCTTGCGCGTTCACTTGCTGAGCTTGGAATTTATCCTGCTGTTGATCCCCTCGATTCCAGTTCAACTATTTTGGATCCAAACATTGTTGGAGAAGATCACTATTCAGTTGCGCGTGGTGTTCAGAAAGTTTTGCAGCGTTATAAAGACTTGCAGGACATTATTGCAATTCTTGGAATGGACGAACTTTCAGATGAGGATAAACTAATTGTCTCACGTGCTCGAAAGGTTCAGAAATTCTTGTCTCAACCATTTAGTGTTGCCGAACAGTTCACAGGAACACCTGGAAAATACGTTTCAAAAGAAGACACTGTTCGAAGTTTTAAAGAAATTCTTGAAGGTAAGCATGATGCAATTCCTGAGCAAGCTTTCTATATGAAAGGAAGTATTGACGAAGTTATTGCTGATGCAAAGTAATATTTCCCTTGCGTCGTTCCTTCAGCCTGTGTCATTGCGAGGAGGCCCGTCTGACGGGCCGACGCGGCAATCCTCGTAGAGAATTATGGGGGACAGTCACGTTGGATAATTTCGGCAGTACTCGCGTGGCTCCGTGCTGGCGAAATTATATACAACGTACCTGTTGTGGAGATACTGGGGGTTCGTTGGAGGATTGTGGGGGACAGGTACGTCGGAGGATTATAAATAAGTATGAAAATTAAATTCAAAATTGTAACACCTGAACGGATCGTCTTTGAAGATGAGGTTGATTCAGTTTCAGCAATGACAGAAATGGGTGAGATAACTGTTTTGCCAAAGCATGTGCCATTGGTTGCAAATCTTCGTGCTGGTGAGCTAAGAGTAAAAAAGGGCGGGGAAGAGTATTTGCTTGTTGCTTCAACCGGGTTTTTGGAAGTACGAGATGGAAGCCAGCTGATAGTTTTGGCTGATACTGCAGAACGCGCTGAAGAGCTTGAGCTTGAAAAGATTGAAGAAGCAAAAAAACACGCTGAAGAATTGCTAACAGAGAAACGGAATGCAGATGAAGTGGCGTTTGCAGATGCAGCGGCAATGCTTGAGCGAGAACTTGCAAGGCATAGAGTTGCACTGAAACGGAAAAAGTATAGAAAGCTTCCAACAAAACCAGGCGAGTAAGAAAAAAATAGAAGACTTCTTGAACACAAAATGTTTACGAAGAATCCTAACGATCGTTAGGATTTTTATTTTACGTTTTTATCTGCCAATTTTGACCAACTGTTTTAGTAGTCTTTTCAGTTTCAAAATTTCAAGGTAGGATGTGGCTGTATGAGTGTTGATCTTCTTAAAGATCTAAACCTTGAACAAAAAAAAGCGGTCGTGCATGAGCACGGGCCGCTTTTAATTGTGGCTGGGGCTGGAACAGGGAAGACTACGGTTGTTACTCGGCGCATTGCTTGGCTGATTGAGACAAAACGCGCAAAACCGGAAAACATTTTAGCTCTGACTTTCACAGATAAAGCTGCTGCTGAAATGGAAGAGCGTGTGGATCTGCTTTTGCCTTATGGTTATGTTGACCTTCAGGTCTCAACCTTTCACTCATTTTGTGAACATTTGCTCAGACAGTACGGAGTTGAAATCGGGCTTTCAAGAGATTTCAAGCTGGCTAATGAGCTTGATTCCTGGTTGTTAACTCGCAAGCACTTTGATGAATTTGAACTTGATCACTATAGACCACTTGGAAATCCAACAAAATACATTAAATCAATTCTCACTCACTTTTCGCGCGCAAAAGATTCCGCAATCACACCAGATCAATATTTGGATTTTGTTGAAGAGCAAAAGTTAAATCTTGATAGTGCGCAAGGAGATGATAATGCAACATCAGAAGTAAAACGACTTGAAGAACTTGCAAAGGCGTATCAAACATACCAACAAGTGCTTAGTGAAAATGATTATCTTGATTTTGGCGATCTCTTGCTTTACACACTTGAACTTTTAAAAAAACGCCCAAAAGTTTTGTCTGAACTTCAGGAGCAGTACACGCATATTCTTGTGGATGAGTTTCAAGATACAAATGCTGCGCAATATGAAATTGTTAAACTTCTTGCTGCACCAAAAAACAATCTAACGGTTGTTGGTGATGATGATCAGTCCATTTACCAATTTCGTGGTGCGTCTTTGGCTAACATTCTCCGCTTTAAAACAGACTACCCTGATGCAAGTCAAGTCGTGCTTGTTGATAACTACCGCTCAGTTCAAGGCATCTTGGATCATGCTTATGAGTTCATTCAACAAAATAATCCGAACCGTCTTGAAGTACAGGGAGAATCAAGAATATCAAAAAAACTCAAAGCAAATTGTGAGGGTCACGGATCTATTGAACACATTCATTGTGCAACACTGGACGATGAAATCAAAACAGTTTGGGAAAAGATAGCAGCTATAAAACAAAAGGATTCAGATATAAGCTGGAACGATTTTGCAATTTTGGTGAGATCTAATAATGCTGGCACGGCTTTTGCCAGCGCACTTGATCAACAAAAAATCCCATTTCAATTTTTAGCCTTAAGTGGTTTGTATCGAACAAAACCTGTTTTGGATCTTATTGCATTTTTCCGCGTTATTGATAATCCAAATGAAAGCCCGAGTTTATATCGCTTGTTTACTTTGCCAATGTACCAAATTCCTGCAACTGATCTTGCGGAACTAATGCATTTGGCAAGAAGAAAAGGTAAGTCTCTTTCACAAGCATGCCAAATTGGAAAATCCCTTTTGTCTTTTGAGCAATCAACCTGGGCAAAAATTGATTTACTCATGAATCACATTGCGCAATTCCGTGACCTTGCCGCACACAAACGTGTTTCAGAACTTCTTCTTATTGTTGCAAAGGATTCGGGTTATCTTGAGTGTGTAAACCAACTTGATGAGCAAGATAAAATCGACTCTTTTTCCCACATGCAACAATTGTATGAGCGAGCAAAATCATTTGAAAAACGAGCTGACCACCCTGTGTTGCATCACTTTCTCAATGAATTTCAACATGAAATAGACGCTGGCGAAGAAGGGTCTTTGCATGTTGATCTGGATGCAGGGCCAGAACTTGTTAGGATCATGACAATCCATGCAGCAAAGGGTTTGGAGTTTAAATACGTGTTTGTGGTGAATATGGTAAGCCAGCGTTTTCCAACACGCGAACGAAAAGACGCAATTCCATTGCCAATCGGTCTTGTTGATGAGGTGTTTAAAGAAGGCCAAACTCATCTTGAAGAGGAGCGCAGGCTTTTTTATGTTGCAATGACGCGCGCGAAAAATGAACTTTATTTTACTTCAGCCGATGACTACGGCGGAGCAAGAACCAGGAAACTCTCTCGATTTCTAGACGAGCTTGGATATGAGAAAACAGAAACCAAGGCAATAATTCAAATATTTGATGAAGATCAAAACGAACCGGTTGTTCCTGAAGTGTCTGTTCAATACAAAATTCCCAAACAATTTTCCTTTACCCAACTTGCTGCGTTTAAAACTTGTCCATTGCAATACAAGTTCGCTCATGTGCTTAAAATTCCTGTAATGGGGAAGTGGACGTTTTCATTTGGAAAGTCCATGCACAACACACTACATCGTTTTTTTGAAGTGTGGCTTGAACGAACAGCACTAAAACAAACCACTCTCTTCTCGCAACCGGGTAGCGATCCAGTCGCTAAAAATGGACCTATATCGTTACCCGGTTGCGATCCGGTGCCGGTTGGACTTGATGAACTTTTGGAAATGTATGTTAATGCCTGGCAGGATGACTGGTATACTGATGACAAGCAAAGAGAAGAGTATCGAAAGCAGGGTGAACAAAGTTTGAGAGATTATTACAAAATCATTCAAGATGAGCAGCCAAAACCGTTTGCTCTTGAAAAAGGCTTTACATTAAAATTCAATGACTTAATTATAAAAGGTCGAATCGATAGAATTGACACGTTTGAAGATGGCTTTGAGATTATTGATTATAAAACAGGAAAATCAAAACTGGATAAAGATTTAAAAAAAACCGACAAAGAACAGTTGTTTCTTTATCAACTGGCTGCAAAGGAAATCCTGGGGCTTAAGCCGAAAAAATTAACGTTTCATTACCTTGAAAACAATTCAACTGTTTCGTTTCTTGCAACTGATGAGGAACTTTCTGAATTAAAAGCTAGTGTTACAAAAAGGGTAGAGGGGATTCGTTCAAGCGAGTTTCATCCAACCCCTGGCTTTCATTGTAAATTTTGTGACTTTAAAGATATTTGTGAATTCGCTCAGTCGTAGTAAACTATGGATGATCTTTCTCCAATGAAAAATTTGCTGGGTGGCGCAATGGACAGAGCTGGAATTAAATCACAGCTTCATTCAACCAGAGTTGTGCAAGCAGCTAATGATGTTATTGTTAAACTATTACCTGAATCTTGCGAAAACGATGCTCGCGCGATTTCTTTTCGAAAAGGCATCTTGTCTATTGAAACACTGACATCTTCTGCAAGTCACTTTCTTGGCTCAAAACAAGAAGACTTAATTAGAAAAATTTCCGATCAGGTTCCACAAACCAACATTGCAAAAATTCGATTTCGAGTTGTCAAAAATTTTCCATCTGACTTATGACATTTCGTTTCTATCTATTCATAATGACTCTTGCAACAGTTGCGGCATGGATTGCCTGGGTCATTGTCATAAACGCAATCGATCCAGTGCGAGCCGGTGTTCTAGGATTCATTCTTTTCTTTGTCACACTTGCCATTGCTCTTATTGGTTCACTTTCAATTCTTGGAATAGGTATACGAGTTTGGCTAAGACCTGAGGGGTCAATTGCGCGACAAACCAGCCGCTCTGTAAGACATGCGGTCTTATTAACTCTGTTGTTTTCCTTGTCGCTTTTATTGGCTTCAAACGGACTTCTAAGATGGTGGATCGTGCTTTTGACTGTATTTACTATTACTCTTGCTGAACTCGCCTTTATCACACATGAGAAGGTTCGTTGAACACTAAATATATTCACAAAAACCCTTGCCGCAAATGGTAAGTTCGATTAAGATTGGGAGGCGCTAGCGTCCTGTTTTTTTTAGGACAATCTATGATCAACAAATTTTTAGGAAAATTTTCAAAGGATCTGGGTATTGACCTGGGGACATCAAACACGCTCGTCTATTCAAAAGAGGGGGGCATTGTTATCAATGAACCATCAATTGTGGCAATTAACACTCGGACGGATCAAATTTTGGCTGTTGGGAAAAATGCCAAAGACATGCTTGGAAAAACTCCGCCACACATTAAAATTTCAAAGCCTTTAAAACAAGCAATCATTTCAGATTTTGAAGTAACAGAAAAAATGTTGAAATACTTTATTGATAAAGTGCACACAGAATCATTCACAATTATTCCCAGACCGCGCATTGTTATTGGCGCACCACTTGAGACAACAGAAGTTGAACGCAAAGCTATTGAAGACGCAGCTTTGTCTGCTGGGGCCAGACAAGTTTTTCTTGTAGAGAATCCAATGCTGGCCGCACTTGGTGCGCGTCTTCCACTTTCTGAATCAATTGGGACAATGATTGTTGATATGGGGGGTGGAACAACTGAAATCGCTGTTATGTCGCTTGCCGGTGTTGTTACATGGAAGTCATTGCCAATAGCAGGAAACGAACTGAACAAAAATATTATTCATTACGCGCGCGACATCTTTAATCTTCTTCTTGGTGAGCGTGTTGCAGAACGGATTAAAATGCGAATCGGAAGCGTTACTGAACAAGAAGAACCTCTTGAGATTGAAATGCGTGGTCGCGATCTTCTTACAGGACTTCCAAAAGAAATTATTATCAATGACTCACAAATAAGGGAAGCCATGCATCATTCAGTTAGAACAATAGTTGATAATATTAAAGCAACACTTGAACGCACCCCGCCTGAACTTGTGGCTGATATCTATGAAAGAGGTATTGTGCTTACAGGAGGTGGCGCACTTCTCCGTGGAATGGATAAACTAATCAGTAAACAAGCAGCTATTCCAGTTCGTATTTCCGATGACCCATTAACTGCTGTTGTGCGAGGAGCTGGTATTTTACTTGATAATGAAGAACTGCTTTCAGACATAAGCCTTCCATCAGCAAGTGAAGGAGGAATTATTTAATAATGGAACTTTATGTCATCCCGAGCGAAGGCCCGTCCGACGGGCCGAAGCCGAGGGATCTCGAATATTGAAAACGTAATTCGAGATTTCTCCACTCGCTGTGCTCGGTCGAAATGACAAAAAAAATATGAAAACGAAACGAATACCCGTGCTCATTGTCGTTTCAATTCTCTTGGTTGTTTTTATTATTTTTAGAGGGGCAGTCGGTTCTCTTTTTGGAATTTTTCAATCACCACTAGCATCTTTTGGAACGGTTATAAACTCCACTCTTTCAAATTTTTTCGCATCAAAAACAATCACAGAAGACGAACTCGCATCTCTTTTTGAAGAACGAAAGTCTCTTGCGGTTGATAAAGTGGTCTTTGAAAAACTTGTTAAGGAAAACAAGGAGTTAAAAGAACTTTTGCAGTACAAAGGTCGCGAATCAGGTTCAATAATCACAGCATCTATTCTTGCCCGATCGCTCTCTGACACTTCTTCAACTTTCATAATCAACAGAGGAGAAAAAGACGGTTTAATAGGAGGTGAACCGATTATTGTTGGAAATGGATTCTTTGTTGGAAAAATCACAAATGTTGGAGAAGCGTCCTCTGTTGTAACCGCGGTCACTGATCCAAACATTGCAACATCAATATCACTTTTAAATGAAACTCGAACTATTGGTATTGCAGAAGGTGTAACTGGAAATTTGATTAAGGTTAAATTCATTCCAGACGAGGAGAACGTTAATGTGAATGATTTGGTTGTAACCTCAGGTCTTGAGTCCAGGGTGCCTGCAGGTCTTATTGTAGGAATTGTAAATATTGTTAGACCAGATCCAAATGCACCGTTTCAGGAAGCCGTACTTGAACCACTGGTTGACATGAAACAATTCTCAAACGTGATTATAAGACTACATGAGCTATGACGCGTCATATCATCAGTTTTCTTCTTTTTCTTATACTCTTCATAATTGAGATTAGTTTTTTTTCTTCTTTACCATATCCGATTTCGTTAACACCACTTGTCTTTGCAAGCTCGGTTTATTTACTTCAGCATCAAGATGTAAATAGTACAGTGCTCTGGCTTTTTTTCTATGGAATAGGGCTTTCAATATTTCATTTGAATATTGCACCTTTTGAACCCGTGAGCTATTCCATTGCAGCGCTTGTGGCCTTTTTTAGTGCTAAACATATTTTCTCCAATCGATCATTTTATGGAGTCTGTGCCTGTCTTCTTAGCAGTTATGTAGCGCTCTTTATTATGCAAACCTTGTTCGTTTTCATCCAAACCGGAACATCACACAAAATAATTCATTGGGGTACTTTTTTTCAATTTCAGTCTGTCAGATTGCTCATGATGCTTATTTTAATCTTCATATTTTTCCCCCTTGCCGGACGCATTAAAAAAATACTTATAAAAACATTCTTGCTTTCAGAACAACAACGGACTTATTAATTGATCAAATGAAAGATTTCTTCAGACGTAAAAAACGCTCGCAAGTATTCATCGTTCAGGACGATGGTTATTTGGGTAGATTGCATTCTGAAAAGAAAATAAACGCTCTAGAGGAAGCCTTTGGGAACTATTCAAGAGACAAGACCGTGCATGGACGACATTTTCTTGGATCAACAGTTCCTCAAAAACGTTTGTATGTTGGTCTTTTTATTTTTAGTGCCATGTGTCTGGCTTTTGTTGGAAGATCTGCTCAGTTACAAATTGTCCGTGGTGAGCATTACAGCGCTTTGGCTGAAGAAAATCGTTATCACACAGAATTTATCATTTCTCCTCGAGGCATGATTTCAGATCGAACCGGAAAAATGTTAGCTCACAATATCCCTTCGTTTCTTCTTGCAATGAACGTTTCCGAGATTCCAGATAATGAAAACAAGCGTAATGAAATTTTTGAAAAAATTGTTGAACTGACCGGATTACAAAGAACAGATATTGATCTTGCAATTACCCAGTACTCTAAAACACCCTACTCATATGTTCCTATTACAAAAGACCTTTCATATGATGTGGCAATGAGGCTTGCGGTTGAAACAGCGGCTCTTCCAGGTTTTGAACTCCAATCTTCAGCACAGCGTGAATACGAAAGTTCGTCACGCTCTCTATCACATGTTTTGGGTTACACAGGAAAAATGAATGCACAGGATCTTGAAGAACACAAGGATGAATATTATCGACCGGTTGATGAGATAGGGAAGTCAGGTTTAGAGTATTCAGCAGAAAAATTGCTAAGAGGACAACCAGGCAGGCTGGTTGCAGAAGTTAATGCAAAAGGAAAGCGTCTAAGTGTTGTTGAAAAAGTAGATCCAATTCCTGGAGCACATCTTACACTCAGTATTGACTTGTCTTTTCAAAAATTTATTGAGACTCGTTTAGCTAAGATGCTAAAAATGCGTGGAGTATCACGAGGATCTGTTGTTGCCATTGATCCACAAACTGGCGGTGTAAGAGCTCTTGTTAGTTTGCCTGCCTATGACAATAATGATTTCGCAAAGGGAATTGATTCTGAAACCTATCAAAAATTATTAGACAATGAGAATAAACCACTTTTTTCCCGAGCTGTTTCCGGTGAATTTCCATCTGGGTCAACGTTTAAACCTTTTGTTGCATACGCAGCCCTTGCTGAAGGAATTGTGAATGAAAACACCTCCTTTCTTTCAACAGGAGGGCTTAGAATTAACCAGTGGTATTTCCCTGACTGGAAGGCTGGAGGTCATGGAATAACAAATGTGCGAAAAGCAATTTCTGAATCAGTGAATACATACTTTTATATTATAAGCGGAGGATTCGATAATATCACAGGACTTGGTGTGGACCGAATAACAGAATACGCAAGTCGGTTTGGTTTTGGTCAGCCAACAGGAATTAGCTTGCCATCAGAAGCAGATGGTTTTTTACCTTCAAAAGAATGGAAGCAAGAAGTTAAGAGCGAACAATGGTATGTTGGAGATACGTATCATTTGGGAATCGGTCAAGGAGACTTTTTAACATCGCCTCTTCAAATGGCTGTTGCAACATCAATTATTGCAAACGGTGGAAAAACGTTTGTGCCGCATATAATTGAAGGGGTTGATGGGACAACTCAGACTGAAGAAATCCAAACTGATTTTACTCCAATGAATCAACTGGATGAACGCTCTCTTAACATTGTGCGTCAAGCCATGCGCGCCACAGTTACAGAAGGAAGCGCAAGATCTCTTTCGTTATTGCCATATGCTGTTGCCGGAAAAACCGGAACCGCCCAAACGCCCGGCAACCGACCTTACCATTCCTGGTTCACTGGTTTTGGCCCTTACAATAATCCAGACATCACGCTTGTTGTTCTTATTGAAGAAGGCGGTGAAAGCAATGATGCCGCTGTCCCTCTTGCACGCGAAATTTTCTCCTGGTGGTTTTTGTATGGGAATTGAGGATACTATAACTTGACAAGGGTAATTTTGAACGGTAGTCTCAAAAGATCACTATAACTATGCCAACATACATTTCAAAAGAAGGTCTTGAAGACTTGAAAAAGGAATTCGAGAAACGAAAAACAACTGAACGTAAAAAAATCACGGAACAAATTGCTGCAGCAAAAGAGCTTGGTGATTTGTCTGAAAATTTTGAATACCATGAAGCAAAAGAACAGCAAGGCTTAAACGAGTCCAGGATTCTTCAGCTTGAGGCAATGATTTTGGATTCAGTAATTGTTGAAGAAACGCGCGGCAGTGAAGCTGTCACTTTAGGGGTTACATTTAAGGTAGAAATAAATGGAGCAGAAAAAACATACTCAATGGTTGGATCAAGTGAAGCAGATCCATTGAAAGGAAAAATCAGTAATGAATCACCAATTGGAAAAGCCTTTATGGGCGCAAAGGTGGGGGATATGATTGAAGTCGAGGTTCCATCCGGGACTATGACATACAAGATCGTTGGTATTGAGTGACGTTGACATTAGAGAGAAAAATTAGGTAAAATACGGCATATTTTTGACTGTATTTTTTTTATTTTATGATAGAAGAAGAATCAGCACGGCTTTCGCGATTGGAGAAATTACGAGCCAGCGGAGTTAATCCTTATCCAAACAGCGCAAGCCGAACACACACAATTACTGAATATTTGAAGGCTTTTGATAAACTTGAAAATAAAAAGAAAGAAGTGACTTTGGTTGGTCGACTTCGACTTATCCGAAAGCACGGAGGGCTTACTTTTGCACAGCTTCAAGATCAATCAGGAGTCGTACAGTTGGTGCTTAGAAAAGATAATCTTAACGAGGAGGTTTACTCCTTTTTTCACGACACAATTGACATTGGTGATTTTGTTGAAGTAGCAGGCAAGGCTTTTATAACAAAAAAAGGCGAGCAGTCGCTTGATGTTGATTCTTACAAATTAGTTAGTAAAACCGTTTTACCGCTTCCTGAAAAATGGCACGGACTGACTGACACAGAAGCACGCTTTAGAAAACGATACCTGGATCTCATCATGAATGAGGATGTAAAAAATCGAATGCTTGTTCGTTCGAAAATTATTTCTTCAATTCGAAAACTGCTTGATGACAGAGGATTCCTCGAAATTGAAACACCAACGCTCCAACCTGTTTACGGTGGGGGATATGCTCGTCCATTTACAACTCATCACAATGCACTGGACGCAGATTTCTTTTTACGTATTTCAGATGAGATGTATTTGAAACGTTGTTTGGTTGGGGGAATGGAAAAAGTTTATGAGATCACAAAAGTTTTCCGAAACGAAGGTGTTGATAAAGATCACAACCCAGAATTCACAATGTTTGAAGCTCAAATTTCTTTTGAAGACTATAACTATGGCATGGATCTTTTTGAGGAGATCTTTGAGCATGCTGCAAAAGAAGCTGTTGGCAGCACCAGTATTAAACATGAAAAGGTAACACTTGAATTTAAACGACCGTGGAAACGAATTCGCTTAATGGACTCTGTTAAAGAACTGGGTGGTATTGACGAAAGTGTTTGGGATGATCTTAAAAAAGCCAAAACCGCTGTTAAAGAAAAACTTGGTCCAAAATCAAAAGAAGATTTGGATACAATGAATTCCATTGGTGAAGTAATGGCGTACGCTTTTGAAGAGCTTGTTGAGGAACAATTAATCCAACCAACAATCGTTTACGATTATCCAGTTGAAGTTTCTCCGCTTGCAAAAAAAAGTGAGGATGAACGTTTTACAGAGCGGTTTGAGGCGTTTGCAATGGGTATGGAATTAGGAAATAACTACTCAGAACTCAATGATCCAGTTGATCTGGAAAAACGTTTTATTGAAGAAAAAAAGCGAGAAGCTGCTGGATTTGATGAAGCTCACCAAACTGACCATGATTATCTTGATGCAATAAAGCATGGCATGCCGCCAGCATGTGGTCTGGGAATTGGAGTTGATCGAATGATCATGATGCTCACAGGAGCTAAAAATATCAAAGAGGTAATTTTGTTCCCAACACTTAGACCGAAAGTAGAGGTATAAAAATTGATAGAAACAAAGTTGAAATATGTGGAAATAAAGTTGTGTTCAACTTATTTCAATCTATTTCTACATATTTCTACAAAAATTATGAACCAAAAGCGCATTCTTGTCTTTGGAACATTTGATAAACTACACGCAGGCCATTTGTTTTTTCTAAAACAAGCAAAAGCTTGTGGAACTCAACTTATAGTTGGTGTTGCGCGCGACTCACAAACCAAACTCTTAAAAGGCACAGTTACGGAAAATTCAGAAAAAGTTAGAAAGGAAAAGATTGACGCACTCAAGTTTGTTTATGAATCATTTTTGTGTGATAAAGAACTTGGTGGTTATCAAATTCTTCAAAAGGCAAGGCCGGACATGGTCGTTGTTGGACATGATCAAAAAGATCTGGCTGTTAGTCTAATGGCGTGGATGAAAAAAAATGATTCTTATCTACCTATTCAACAAATTAAAAAATTATGAAACCAGTTGAAGAGGTTCCTATTGTCATTGGAATCGTTGAGCGTGGTGATAAAATTCTTTTATTACAGAGAATGGACAAAAATCCAATTTGGGATAAAAAATGGGAATTTCCTGGAGGTAAAATCGATGATGGGGAAGAGGCACAGGTTGCAGCCAAACGAGAAATAGAGGAAGAGACTGGACTTAGTATTTCTAATTTAAACTTTGTTGGAAAGCATGTTCACGACTGGGATCTGGAAGAGAAAACTTTGCGCGTTCACATTCACTGCTTTCATTGTAAGGCTCATGATGGGGAAGTGGTTATTGAAACAGACAAGGCTTATCAATACAAATGGGATACAGTTGAGAACGCGACAAAATATGACACACTAGAAGCCAATGCATTTCTTTTAAAAACACTTTTTGCGGCTTATCATGAAAAATGTCAGAACTTGGGTTGAGGTGGATAAAAAGGCCCTAAAACAAAATATCGATCTGTTGCGTTCCATGTTAAGAGATGGGGCGCGTTTTTGTGCGGTAGTAAAGGCAAACGCTTACGGTCATGGCCTTAAAGAAGTAAGTCAGATTTGTCACAACAATGGAGTTGATGCGTTTGCTGTTGACGACGTAGATGACGCGCTTTTTTTAAAAGAAAAATATCCATCAAGCTTGATCATGGTCCTTGGTTACACAATGCTGGATAGGCTTGAAGAGGCTGTTGTAGCAGGTTTAGTGCTTACTGTTTACGACAAAGAGCATATTCAAAAATTACAAGCCATAGGAACAAAGTGTGCTAAAACAGCGCTTATTAACCTAAAAATTGAAACCGGCACATCCAGACAAGGTATACTCGAAGATGAGTTAAAAGACATTCTGGATCTTGTTTCTAAATCGCAACATGTCAAACTTGTAGGTGTTTCCACACACTTTGCTAATATAGAAGACACAACATCTCCTCAGTACGCAACTTTGCAATTTGGAAAATTTCAGCAAGCTTGCACGCGCATAACAGAGGCTGGATTTACTCCAGAGCTTATTCACTGCACATGTTCTGCTGCCATTCTTCTTTATCCACAAACACACGGAACGCTTGTTCGTGCAGGCATATCGCTTTATGGAATTTGGCCATCAGAAATTATTGAGCAAACTTTACGAAAACAATATGTTACCTGTAATCTAAAACCGGTTCTAACCTGGAAATCAAGAATCGCTCAGATTAAAACACTGCCAATGGGAACACCGATAAGTTATGGTCTTACAGAAATATTAAAAAAGAGAAGTCGCATTGCAATTGTGCCGGTTGGATATTGGGATGGTTATGACAGAGGGCTTTCGTCAACCGGAGAAGTTTTAGTAAGTGGTTATCGATGCAAAGTTCTGGGTCGCGTTTGCATGAATATGATCGTGGTTGATGTATCAGATGTACCTGAACCAACTATTGAGCAAGAAGTTATACTAATTGGGCAATCTGGACGTCAACGCATTACAGCTTATGATATTGCTTTAAAAACACAAACCATCGCATACGAAGTTACCACAAAAATAAACCCATCTCTACCAAGAGTCGTTGTATGAGGCGAAGAGATTTTTTCAAACGCACACAAAGAAAACGATATGTAAGAGGGGATTATCAAAATCCTTATTTTCAAGATAAGCAACAAATTTCCTGGAAACATCTTTTCGCAATTGGCGCAGGTGTTGTTGGAGTAATAGTTATCACTGTTCTGTTTCTATCTCACCCTCGATTTGTAATTCGTTCGGTTGCTGTAAAAGGCATTGTGCATATTGATGAAAATGAATTTGAATCAATTATCCGCGAATACCTTGGATCAAGAAAGGTTCTTTTTTTCAAAAAAACAAATCGTTTTATTTTTACCCCAGACCCACTTCAAGAATTACTTGAGGAATCTTTTGCTTTTGAAAATATTTTGGTTAACCAAAAAGGAACTGAGATCGTAATTAATTTAAAAGAACGAACATCTCATTTGATTTGGAAAACCTACAATACTTTTTATCTTGTTGATTTGAACGGTGTTGTGAGTCGTGAGCTTACAAATGAAGAATTAAACCTTTTAAAGGAGGATATTGAAGATAAGGCGCTTACAACCTTGCCGTTTATTCGGTCACTTCCTGTTATTGTTGATCGAAACAACATTGAAATAACCATTGGTTCAGAAGTTCTTACACCAGTTGAAATCGAAAATGCTTTTCGTTTCCATAAACATTTGAGTGCGCAAAACATTTCTTTTATTTCAACAGAAATTGATCGATTAGCAGGGAAGTGGAGTGGGGTTGTAACAAAGGAGGGGTATCGAATTCTGTTTGATCTAAGCGCTGATATTGATGAACAAGCAGAACGACTTGAAACCATTCTTAAAGAACGTGAAGAAGATAAAGTGATAGAGGAGTATGTTGATCTGCGGTTCGGTGATCATGTGTACATCAAATAACTTGTGTCTTCGCTCTCCTCCCCTGCGTCGTTGCGAGCCCCCTTTCGTGAAACGGGGCGAAGCAATCTCCGTAAAGAATTCCCTCGTGTCCTGCACCTTGTGTCATTCCGAGCGAAGCGAAGCAATCTTCGTAAAGAATTATGGGGGGCAGTCACGTTGTATATAATTTCGGCAGTACTCGCTTTGCTCCGTGCTGGCGAAATTATATACAACGTACCTGTTGATGGTGGCCTGAGGGTTTGTCGGAGGATTGTGGAAAAGCCATGCTTTTGGGGTCAAGTCTAAAATCGAAACTTTTAAAATGACTACAGAGTTTAGATTTTAGACTTGACCCCCGTGTTTTAAATAACTTGTGTCGTAAAATGAGAAGACTAGGGGAGAGATGAGAGGGGGAAGGAGAGAGGGCTTGTGTTGATTTCAAGGGTACTAGGACACCTGCAAAATCTTACAGAGGCTTACATGGATTCTGGAACTAGTCAGATTTGGCTTGTAGAAAATTTTGGATGACAGTCACGTTGTATAATTTCGGCAGACTCGCTTCGCTCGTGCTGGCGAAATTATACAACGTACCTGTTGTGGAGATACTGGGGTTCGTCGGAGGATTGTGGGAAAAAGATGGTATGCGTCGTATAAGGTTTATTGTGCGACGCAAGAAATAAAGAAAAAAATTATACAAAAGAGAGGAGGTTTGTTAGATATACAAGCACTAAAAGAATCGCTCCAATAAAGAAGATAACTACCCCAAGCAATACAAGAGCTTTAATTAGATCATCGTCCCCTGCTGCACCCATGATGACGTAAAAACTTATAACCAAGAAAACAACAAGCGGAGTTGCTGTAAGTGCCCATCCAATAACTTTTAGTGCAAGGTCAAGAGTCATATTCCCCTTGCGTCATTGCGAGGAGGCCAAAGGCCGACGTGGCAATCCTCGTTTTGTGACGCGAATTAGTACGAAATTAAATAATCAAGCGGATTCGTTGGAATCCCGTTTTTTCTTACTTCAAAGTGAAGGTGCGGTCCTGTTGAAAAACCAGTGTTCCCTATTGCACCAATTTGCTCAGACCGTGAAACAAATTGATCAGGCACAACATCAGTTCGTGAAAGATGCGCGTATAGCGTTGCTGTGCCATTTGTATGAATAATCATAACATAATTTCCATATAGTCTCCCCTTTCGAGTCCATGCAACATATCCCGGTGCTGCTGACAGAACAGGTGTTCCTGTTGGCGCCCCAATATCAAGCCCGGAATGTTCAAAAAGGTGTCTAAATGGATATGTTGGGTCATGGAACACTGCTGTTATTCTTCTATTTGATGGACTTGTTGGCCATGACAAAACACTACTATCGCCCAGAGCGTCTGTTTCTGAAAGCTTGCCTTCCAAACGCTGCTGCAAACCGAAAATCTGTTGGTTAATAAATGTTTGTTCTTGTTCAAGTTCTCGAAGAAGAGATTGAAATTCGATTTCGGATTCTCTTGTTACAAGAATCAAATGCTCCTTTGCGTCTGATTCCTGGGATAACAAATCTTTCTTTTTCTCAAGCGCTAAAGAAAGGTCTTCTAACTGCCCTCTTTTCGCTTGCTCTTTTTCTTTTGAACCCTGGACCTTATCTTTGGATGCTTTTAAACCATCAATCGCATCTTTCAGATCTGAACTGATCGTTTCTAAATACTTTAGATCATCAAAAAGTTGCGCAAGAGACTCTGAGCTAAATAATGCTTTAAGAGGAAAACTGTTGTCCTGAACCTGAATAACACGCAACACATCTGCCACAACTCCTTTTTGGTATTCGATTTTTTTCTCAAAGGCCCCCAGCTCTTTCTCAAGTGTACGAATCTCAATATTAACAAGATCAATCTCTTCTTCAGCAACCTCAATGCTTAGCTCTGTTTTAGTCATCCGATTTTCCAAAATACTTATTTCAACAGAAAGTGATTTTGCTTGACCTTGTTTATCCAAAATTTTCTGTTCAAACTTTTGGATTTGTTTATTGAGCTGATCAATGCCACTTCTTTTTTCTTGAATCTCTTTATTTAAAAGATTGATTTCCTCACTAGCGCCAGAGTCCCCTTCTTGCGCGTTTGCAATTCCAAAAAATACTTGGCTGGTTGCAAGTAAAACAAGAACAAACAAAGTGACACTCAATCGAATAGACATCATCTTACGATAGTTTTTCAATTGAAGTTTTAATTCTATTTAACCCCTCTCCCCTACCAAGAACCCAAAGAAGCTCAAACGGGCTTGGGGATTTTTCTTTTCCTGAAAGCGCAACTCGCAAAGGCCACAAAACATTTCCATTTTGCAAGTCGTTATCTATAATATACTTCTTTATTGCACTTTCAATCAAATCTGCTGAATCAAAATCTGAATCTTTTAGCCCTTGTAAAAACGCAGCAATCTTTTCTAATTGAGCTTTTGCATCCTCTTTATCAGCCTTTTTCCAAATTAAAACTGAAGCATCAAAGTCTGGTAAAGAAACATATTGTTCAATTATTTCTGAAAGTTCTGAAAGTGTATCTAATCTGGTTTTTTCAACTTTAAGAATCTTTTTAAGCATTTCACCATCAACCTTAGATTGTACAAAAGGCTTTGCCAGTTCAAGTAATTCCTCAATGGTTTTTGATTGCAAATACTGACCATTCATCCATGCAAGTTTTGTTTGATCAAAAACAGCACCGCCTTTATTTATTTTTTTAAGATCAAAGGCTTTGATCAGCTCTTCCACTGAATAAACTTCCCTGTCCCCTGTTGGATTAAAACCAAGTAGGGCAACAAAGTTAATAAGCGCCTCAGAAAGAAAACCTTTTTTAAGATAATCCTCAACAGCAACATCCCCTTGTCGTTTTGAAAGTTTTGATTTGTCCGGATTAAGTATAAGTGGAAGATGGGCAAACTTTGGCAAAGGAAATCCAAAAGCATTATAAAGAATCACGTGCTTTGGAACAGATGAAATCCATTCTTCACCTCTTATCACATGCGTAACATCCATTAAATGATCGTCCACAACCACGGCCAAATGGTAAGTTGGAAATCCATCTGCTTTTACAAGAACCTGATCATCGATTTCTGAATTCTTAATTGTAATGCTTCCGCGAATTTCATCTTCAAATGTTGTTTCACCTTCTGGAACTTTAAGGCGGATTACATGCTCTTCTCCCCTTTCTACCCTTTCTGCCCTCTCTGCCTTTGACAACTTCAAACACTCGCGATCATATTTTGTTTGAAGTTTTGCAATCTGTTGTTGTTTTCGCAAATCATCAAGTCGTTCTTTAGAACAAAAACAATAATACGCACTTTCCTGATCAATAAGTTTTTGCGCATGCTCTTTATAAATATCAAGCCGCTCAGATTGAACAAAAGGACCTTCATCAAAATCCAAACCAACTTCCTTCAACGTTTTGATCAACGCGTCTGTTGCACCTTTAACAAGCCGCTCCTTATCTGTGTCTTCGATTCTAAGCAAAAAAGTGCCTTTATGTTTTTTTGCAAACAAATAATTGTAAAGCGCGGTTCTTAGCGAACCAACATGCAAATACCCGGTTGGTGATGGTGGAAAACGTGTTTTTACATTCATAATCCTCTGAGTTGCCTGAATATTTCAGGAATAGTTTTTTTACAAGCTTTTAGGAACCTACGAGACTTAAGTGTACTCCAAACAACCACAATCGGAAAGACAAAAGCTGCGTTTATTATACGTTTAATTCGCCTTGGTTCAATAAACAACCTCCAAAGCCATTCCATTCCAATTTTACGCAAGAGCTTTGGTGCTCTGTGCTTTTTACCGGAAATCGATTCAAAAGACCCCCCTACCCCAACCGCGATCTTTACTGTTTTAAGATGTGGAAGAACAGCCTGAATAAATTGCTCCTGCTTTCCATGACCCAATGCCACCAGCAAAACATCCGGTTTTATTTGTTGCACTATTTTTACATGTACATTATTTTCGTATATGAGAATTTTATGTCCGTTTTTTATCACCTCAACTTTTCCAGGATCAACTGCACTCACATCAAGATTTAAATAACGTTCTTTTAATTTTTCTGCTGCGTTTTTTGCACTCTCACTTTCTCCTCCAAAAAGTACTAAGTGTTTTTTCAAATCTCGACAAACCATTGCCAAATCATCAACAAGATCAACACCTGTGTGACGGTACGTAAGTGTTGCATTAGTTAGAGCAGAAATAGCAAACCGTAACCCAACTCCATCTGCTATTAATAAATCACTTTTGTTGAGTGTTTTTTTGAACTCATGATTTTTTTGTGCTTCCAAAATCATCTCAGGGTTTGGTGTTGCAATTACCTTTTGTTCATCATGATCTAACCAAAAAGAAATCATTCTAACGACTTCTTTATGACTAATATCATGAATTTTGATTCCAAATATTTCATGATGTTCTGTGCGATTTTCCATATCAATGTTATCATATCATAAAGAATCTATGAGTGATAAAAAACAAAAAATCGGTGAAATATACCTTAAAGGAACTGAAAAAGTTCTTGAGTTAAAAAGAAAGCAACTTTCTATTATAGAAAAGGTTGCGCGCAAACGTGACAGTCGATTAATTGACGCGCTTAAAAAGAAGTTTGGATTATGAGTGAAGAACAACCCATTGTGCAACCAATTGAAAGCACGCCATCTGAACCAGTTGTTGAGGCTGTTGAAAAAGTTGAACAACCAGATCGTTCAACAACGGTTCCAGAGCTTCCTGCTTTTACTTTTGTTGAAGATGCTTCTTTTGCTTTAGTGGAAGATGCTAATCTGAAAGTACAGGTGGAGCAATCCGCCGCATCAGGAGAATCAATACTTAAACTTGTTGAACTTGATGATGATTTAGAAGCGGAAGCCAGAGCTGAACTGGCTGAAAATACACAAGCAATGGAAGCAACACAGGCTGAAACGCAGGCAGACGCAGCAAAAGAGCTTGGTGCTGAAGGTACGGATATTAACACCGGTCTTCGAGCCGATGGCGTGTACGATATTGAGCATCCTAATACACCAAAGGAAATTAAGGAACAGGCATTTGAACACGGAATAAAACTAATGCGCGAAGCACTTAATGACATTGATGGATATTCAGTATTTGCAAGCACTGCAATGTATCTACAAGGCAGACGAGCAGGAATTGATGAGTTTCAGGTTTTGCCTGGAGATTTTGATGCTGTGGCACATTCACTTCAAGATCTAAGGCGCATCCAGGAACGAATGAATAATGTTCCAGGGTTTCAAGAAACAAAATCAGAACTTGTATTGGCCGGGGACGCAGAAGCGTTCAATGGCGAGATAATAATGCAAGTCGAAACAAAAGACGGTCCGGTTAAAGCAAATTATCCTCTTGAATTTTTCTTTGGTTCTTTCATTGTTGATAAGGATGTTTTTAAACACACTGAAAAGGCTGCTGGTTTAAATGTTTTGTCAATGGAAGGGCTGCAGAGCCAATATGCAAACAACCTTGAATTTGAAAAACGAGTTGGAAAAGGCGTTCAAGATGTGGCTCGTTTTCTTTTACAAGACGGTGGAACAAATCCAGACGGAGAACAAATTCCAGAGGTTGCAAGTCTTATGAAAGAACAACTTTCTCAAGAAAATATTACAAGCCCACTTGCTGTTGAGATCATGAAACGCTTTGGCCTGACAAAAGAGAAGCTGGCCCATTTCTACAAAATAGTTGATGAAGTAGGGGGAGATGAGGAGGGATCAGTCGCTGTTCTTGAAGAACAAATTGGTGAAATCTCAAAAACTCTTTCAGGTTTTAAAACAAAGATTCCAAAGCGAGCTAAAAATCTTCGGGAAATTAGAGAGGCAAGTAAACTAGAAATACCAGAAAAATCCAGCACTAAAGCAGCTCAGAACATTGATGATGCAGACGATGGAATGCCAATTGCTGCATAACATTGACCCCGCCTCTTGCGAGAGGCGGGATTGACAATCATGAATTAGCACTCTATACTTTAGAGTGCTAATTTTAATTCGAGATCCCTCGGCTTCGGCCCGTCGGACGGGCCTTCGCTCGGGATGACAAAAGCAGTTATGATTCCAAACAATTTCACACATAAATCTCAGGAAGCATTACAGCTTGCAAACAACATTGCGCTTGATAACGGCCAACAAGCGCTTGAACCAATCCATTTACTTGCTTCCCTTTTACAACAAGACGAAGGAGTTGTAATCGCGATTATTGAAAAAATTGCGTCAAAACATTCAGAACTTAGAAGCGAGATAGATCGAATTTTAACTGAGCTGCCAAACATGCAGGTTCCTGCTGGTGGAGGTGGTCTGGGTCAGGTTTATTTGAGTCAGCAAATGGCAACCGTACTTGCCAATGCTCACAAAAAATCAAAACAGTTTAAAGACGATTACATCTCCACAGAACACTTGTTGCTCGGACTTTTATCAAACAAACCAATTGCAAAACTGTTAGGCTCTTTTGGAATTGAAGAAGAGGCTGTGCTAATAGCGCTCAAAGACATTCGTGGCAACCAACGCGTTGACTCGCCAGAACCTGAGGCACGTTATCAAGCACTTGAAAAATACGGCTTTGATTTAACTGAAATGGCAAACAAAGGCGAGCTGGATCCGATCATTGGGCGCGATTCTGAAATACGTCGAGTTATGCAAGTTTTGTCGCGTCGTACAAAAAACAATCCTGTGCTTATTGGTGAGGCTGGTGTTGGAAAAACAGCTATTGTAGAAGGTCTGGCTCAACGCATTGTTGATGGAGACGTTCCTGAAATGTTGCAAAACAAAACTTTGGTTGGACTGGATATTGGATCAATGGTTGCTGGAACAAAATATCGCGGTGAGTTTGAAGATCGTCTCAAAGCTGTAATTAAAGAAATTGAAGAAAGTAATGGTGACATTATTTTGTTTATTGATGAGCTTCACACACTGGTTGGAACAGGAACAACTGAAGGTGGTTCATTAGACGCAGCTAATTTACTAAAACCGGCTTTAGCGCGCGGAAAGCTTCGGGCAATTGGAGCAACAACTCTCAAAGAATATCAAAAATATATTGAAAAAGATCCAGCGCTTGAACGACGCTTCCAGCCTGTAATGGTTGAGGAGCCAAGTGTTGACGATACAATTGCAATTTTGCGCGGCATTAAAGAAAAGTACGAAGTTCATCATGGAGTAAGAATCTCTGATCCTGGAATTGTTTCAGCAGCCCAACTTTCACATCGATATATTACTGATCGAAATCTACCTGACAAGGCAGTTGATTTGATTGATGAGGCTGGATCAGCGCTTCGTATGCAAATTGACTCAATGCCGGAAGAGCTGGATTTACTAAAGCGTGATGTTATGAGATTGGAAATTGAAGAAAAAGCGCTTGCAAAAGAAGAGGATAAAGATTCAAAAGAAAGACTCAAAGAAATTGAAAAGCAGGTTGCTGACCTTAAAGAGCAACGTGATGCAATCGAAGGTAAATGGAAAAATGAAAAAGAAAAAATCACAATAATTCGTGAAATCAAAAGTGAGGTTGAGAAACTTCGCGCCAATGCTGAAATAGAAGAAAGACGCGGTGATCTTGAAAAGGTGGCAGAGATTCGTTATTCAACTATTCCAAAAAAAGAAGAGAAGTTAAAATCCGCTGAAAAAGATTTGGTTGATTTACAAAAAGAACGAGGATTGCTTAAGGAAGTTGTTGGTGAAGAAGATGTTGCAACAGTTGTTTCTCGTTGGACTAATATTCCGGTTTCAAAAATGCTTGAGTCTGAAATGGAAAAACTAGCTCGAATGGAAGAGGTGCTTAGTAAACGCGTTGTTGGTCAGGAAGAAGCAATTGTTGCTGTCTCAAATGCACTGCGACGTTCTCGAGCTGGAATTGGTGAGGAGAATCGTCCGATTGGATCTTTTATTTTCTTAGGACCAACCGGAGTTGGAAAAACAGAACTTGCACGCGCACTTGCTGAGTTTATGTTTGATGAAGAGTCTGCGTTGGTTCGATTGGATATGTCTGAGTACATGGAAAAGCACACGGTTTCAAAAATCATTGGTTCCCCACCAGGATATGTTGGATATGATGAAGGTGGTCAGCTTACTGAAATTGTTCGAAGAAAACCTTACTCAGTACTTTTGTTTGACGAGATTGAAAAGGCTCATCCGGATACATTTAACATTCTCCTTCAGATTCTTGATGATGGACATCTTACTGATGCTAAGGGTCGGAAAGTAAATTTCAAAAACACGATTATTATCATGACCAGCAACATTGGATCTGATGTTATTTTGAGCTCTGGTCAGAAATTGTCATCAATGGGTTTTGCAGACAACGAAGGAGTGTCAGAGGATGATGAGATAAGAGAACAAATTATGGAGCGGATGAAGGACCACTTCCGTCCTGAGTTTTTAAATAGAGTTGACGATACAATCGTGTTCCACTCGCTTCAGAAATCAGATATAGAAAAGATTGTTGAGTTGCAACTTGCCATAATTTCTAATCGTTTAAAATCAATACGTGGAATTGTTTTGGATGTAAAAGACAAGGCAAAGAAACTTCTTGCTGAAAAAGGATATGATCCAGATTATGGAGCGCGTCCGTTAAAGCGAGTTATACAATCTGAAATTCTGGATCCGCTTTCAATGAAAATCGTCTCTGGTGAAGTGACTGAGGGGCAAAAGATTCCAATAACTGCTGATAATGAGTCGGTTCTCATTGGGAAACGTAAAAAGGAAAAAGTGGCAGCATAATCAAAAAAAGCAGGTAAAATTAGCCTGCTTGCCCGCCGTAGCTTTAGCGAAGGCGGGTTTTTTGTTGGAAAATTACTTATTATAGTTGACAAAAGCACTAAAATGTGGTATAAATTGGCGTCTGTTTGCGAGTTCAGTTCTCAACTTTGGTGTTGAAAACGGGCTCTTAACAGGAGTTCGTTAACATCATCATCACAACCCATCCGCACCAAAATGCGGATACATAGAAGAGGAGTCAAGATGCACAGGACCTACGCGCTCCTGGCCATCAGCCTGATGGTCACCGGATGCTTCCGCCCGGATCTCCGGCCGGATGTCCGACCGACCCCGCCACCGACCGCACCGGTCGCGGACACCACCACGCCCGAGCCCACCGCATCCAACCCCGGCGAGAAGCCCTGCATCACCGGGCTCATCATCCTGGCCGATGACGGTCGCATGGAGCTCGAGGGCTGTCCCAAGGAGTGGGAGGTCTTCAGTCCGTTCAAGAAGGGCAACACCGATACCGAAGACTCGGACGTCTCGGTAGGACGTTCGATCTACAAGATCCCCAACCCGAGCAAGTCCGAACTGTTCAACGGACCCGACATGCAGGGGATCTACTACTTCCCTGGGGAGGATGCCAACGAGCGATACATCGAAGTCGATCAAGAAGACCAGCTCTGGTACCACGCAAAGGTGGACGGAGAATGGACACAGAAGGAGCTCTTCAGCGCTCTGAAGGTGAATCGCTGGGTGAGTGAAAAGCGCAAGCTCACCCCGTTCCTGACACCCGGCATCATGGGACCGCCCGTGGTCCCGAGGGAGCAAGCCTGCGGCCAGATCTTGTGCGGAGACGCATGGCACATGCTACACCCGCTCAAGCAGACGCGGCTACTGCTCCACCTCCCGTCCAAGGGCAAGTCGTAGGGTTGTGATGATGCGCCGCTGACAAGGCGGCTCTCTCACTCAGGGCGTTGGTCTTCACCGACCTTCGCCCTACCCTTTCTTGTGTACATCAGATTCTGGTGTTTACAAGAAAGCGTTCTCAACCGAGTTCGCTAAGTATCGTAACGTCTGCGTTGGAACGTGGGCATGCTCAGGAGTTAGATGCAGAGAATCTGTACGATCCTGGTCGCCATCTTGGTGGCCTCGGCGTGTGCAAGCACGCCAGTCAAGCCGTCGCAATCCACGTGCTACACAGGCATGTACATCGTAGGCGAAGACGGCCGTATCGAGATGCAGGGCTGTCCGCGTGTGAACAAGGTCGTCATGGCTTTCGGAGAAAGAAAGCCGGCCGGCATGACGCGTGATGCAACATGGGTGCGTCGTCTGTCTCCGAACTCTACGCCGAGCCACATGCTCGAAGGTCCGGATTCGCAGGGACGATACTTCTACAAGATGACCGAGGGTGAGCTTCCCCCGAAGTACCTCTCGCTCATCAACGGAGTTCCGCACCTTCACATTCTACGCGAAGGAAGTTCCGCATACAGAGTGGAGAAGTTGCATCCAGCCTACACGGTTCGCGAATGGGTCACGAAGCCAGGAGCTTCCAAGCTACTCGCAGAAGGAACCAAGGAGCCCCTTACCATGCTGATCGACCTCCAAGGTCAGATCATCAGCGGTCGCCCGTTCCATGTGCTCAGCAAGGCCAATCAGAAAGAGCGTCTGATCGATCTCTCGCAGATGCCGACTGACAAGCCTTCCGGGTCGTGAAGACAGGCCGCTGAAAGGCGGCACTCTCACTCAGGGCGTGGTCCCAAAACCCACGCCCCGTTTCCTTGTGAACATGAGTAAATCTCGTGTATACAAGAAAGCGTTCTCAACCGAGTTCGCTAGAAATGACCACAGGGCTCAAGGAGGGTCAGAACATGAGGATCATCGCCAACCTGTGCCTGCTGCTTGCCATCATGGCACCCAGCATCACCGCAGCGGAGACGCTGTCCGAAGCACTCGATCGCATGGAAGCCCAGGCCGAGATCGACCGAGAGCAGGTTCCGCTCTTTGCCATCACTGCCGAACGACTCAAGACGAACAGTGACGAGCTGTTCGGCATGCCAACGGACGTGATCAAAGCTGCCCGTCGTGTGGGTGGCTCGATGACGTTCGTCCGTGTGGGCGAATCATCGCTCAAGATCGAAGGCAAGAACGGCATTGTGACGTTTACCATGTATCTCTCGGTACAGAGCGCTCCGGACGCAAGAGGTAGTGTCCTTGCCTCAAACCGGGACAACCCGATCGAAAAGCTGATCGGCTGGGTGCACGGCATGCACACGAGCGGCATTGTCTTCGAGAAGAAGAAGGAAGGAACGGTCAAGGTCGTTCCCAACTTCATGACATGCAATGGCATCACCTTCGGCGGAAGGCTTCCCTACAACACAGAAGAGGCGTGCGAGCGTTTCGGGTTCGGAAGCCCCAGCAGGCTGCGGATCTGGAAGACGCCAGAAGATCGAAAAAGCGAGGACCAGTTCCTCATGTACCTGATGGCGCACTACGGAGAAAAAGGGGTGCTCACCCGGGCATCGCTCACCCAAGCGCTCGAAGCGCACAACGACCGCGTAAGCGCTGTCATCAAGGCCTCCGAGGAAAAGACCGGGTACGTCAGGTACAACCACTACGCAGGCGACTACTCCACAGTGAAGGGGCACTTGCTCCGAGCCAATGTGCTCAGCAGGGCATACAGCATCCGGCCTGACGGACGTGTGGAGATCGCGGTTCACGTGTACTCCGAACGCGTAGCAGGAGTCGAGGTGGAGCTGCAGTACGAAGACGGCAGCCCAGTTGCACCGACTACGATCGGCAACTTGGCCAAGGCAACCATCGCACGTTCCAACCTGGTTCCCTCAGAGACAGGTCTGAGCGGCTTCGAAATCATCAAGGTTCAGCTTCCGTCAGGGCTCAAACCCGGAAAGCTCCGCATCATGGCAAATGCCGTGGGCAACGATGGCAGAAGGCTCGTCCGAGACGAAGAGATCGGAACGTTCGAGTACGCAGTCAAGAGCCCCGACAAGAAGTAACCGACCACCGCATTCGTGCAACACTCTCACTCAGGGCGTGGTCCCAAAACCCACGCCCCGTTTCCTTGTGAACATGAGCAAGTCTCGTGTACACAAGAAAGCGTGCAAACGCTTACCTAATCTCAACCAGCTCGTGATCCGTTGCGAGCAGTTCTAAGAGGACAAGATGACAAGAACACTCGCGTTCCTGTTGCTTGCAACAATCGTTCTGCAAGGATGTGCCTGGCAGCTCTTTCCAAGGTCAGACTCGATCCCCAAGATCGTGACCGAAGAAGAAAACGATGAAGCACCCAAGCAGTGCTACACTGGCCTGATCATCATCACAAAAGACAAGTCTGCAGTCGAGGTTAGAGGCTGTCCTGACGAGTGGGCAATCTTCCGCCCAGTCAACAATCTTGGACTGATCAATCATCCGGTGAACATCTCCTATTCCAAGGAAAGACACCCAACACCGAACATGATCATCGCAAGTGCGGATGATTACGGACGGTTTCATCTGCCAGCCCAAGAGGGGCAGCCCGCAAGATACATCAAGTTCGTGAACAGCTACCCAAGGCTTCACTGGACTGACCCAAAGTTGGGTGAGCAGCAAAGTGACCTCTACCCTGTCTACATTCTCAAGCGAGCCATTGCAAGACATCTGGATCCGGCGATCTTTGTCGATCCGGTCAATGGATGGCCACCTCTCGAAGAGCTGACCCACGACTGTGGTGAATTCTTCTGCGGTCGTGCGTATCACCTGCTGCCTCCAGAAGAGCAAGCAAAGCGCTGGCTGGACATTCCGGACATGTTCAAGAGCGACTATGGACGACTGTGGTAGTATTCACAAATCGTTCGCCTCAGGGCGTTGGTTCTCACGAACCTTCGCCCTCCGTTTCCTTGTGAACATGCGCAAGTCTCGTGTTCAAAAGAAAGCGTCTTCATTACGAAGTTCGCTACATCTCGTAACGTCTGCGTTGGAACGTGGGCAAAAACCAGGAGCAGCATGAATAGGATCTGTACGCTCTTGATCGTCTTGATGGCAATCGTGGCATGTGAAGCATGTGCCAGTACCAATGCCGAGCCAAAGCCGAGTGGCAGCGCAACCGCCACCGCCGAGAAGCCGTTCGATTACGCCACGCTGCCGGACCAAGCCGAGTGGACCTACTCGCTGGCAGCCGGCCTTCTCTGGACCGAACGGCAGAGAATCCAGTCTACGAACATGCCGGAGCCGGTCTGGAAAGCCTTTCCGCTTCCGGAGTTCGCAGGACAACAATCGCGCTTCGTACCCATGGTCAGGCCAAGCTACGGCGGCTCCTACGGCTATGGCATGGACTCGTCCAGGTGCGTGGTAGACGCCCTGATCAAGACCAACTCGATCAACGCTCGCGGTCTGGGTATCTCGGGCGGACAGTACGCCTACTACCAGATCGTCAAGAAGATCGAGGATCCACTCCTCTACGATCCGCGCAACTTCGCCTTCCTGATCCGCTACCAGGAAGCCTACCTCAAGGTCACCTTCCCGAACCTTCACCAGATGAAGGTACAACGGTTGAAGGCTCCGACAGAGTTCAGCACAGGTCCATGCTCTCCCCCCATCAGCCAGTACTGAGCTGAACAACGACACCCTCACTCAGGGCGCTCGTCCTCACAAACTAGCGCCCACGTTTCCTTGTGAACATGAGTAAGCTCGTGTTTAAAAGAAAGCGTGAAAACGCTTACCACATCAACCAGCTCGTGATCCGTTGCGAGCAGTTCCAAAAAGGAAAACCATGAAGAACCAAACACTCTTCGTTGTCCTGCTGGGGATCCTGACACTTTCGCTTGCGATTTGCTGCGGAATCCTCGGTTACAAAAGCGTAACAATCGAGAGTCAGCAGGAAGAAATCACTGCTTGGCAAGAGGCAGTAGCACCGATCTTCACGTACCGCAAGGGTGGAGACAAAAACACGGCTCGTTTCACACCAGCAATGGTCAAGAACGCGCTCAACCCTTGCCACTTCCGCCAGGATCTCGACGATGGAAGGCGTGTTCGTCTACGTGGATGCAACGAATTCCACAAACCAATCGGAAGAGTCCGGATCTCTGTGGAGTTCACCAATCCGGAGTTCAGAGAACTCATCGAACACGGACCGTGATCAACCAGGCCGAATTCACACTCTGGTGAATCTCGGCTTTTTCTTTTTGGCAGAAAATTTGGAACCTAAAAAATAGGTACTCGCCTGCTTTTTACACAATCAAATTGATGTAAACTTCCCATATGGAAACTTTACATCAATCCTATAAAAGAAATCTTCAGAAGTTTAAGACAAAATTACTAACTTGTTTCAACTTCTTCTTTGATTTCTTTAATTGGACTTTTAACTTTTTTCATCCAATAAAAACCTGAAATTAAAATAAACTCAGCAAAACCAATCAGCATTGGAATTGCAAAAAAGAATTCTGCATGTCCCACACCTTGAGGTTGTGTGAAAAACGGAACAGTGATAATTGCATCAAGAATAAGTCCCACTATCAACATCACAATTCCAAGAAGAAACCCGTTGACTTTATTATTACTTTTATAGTAATAAGACGCACCAAATATCACTATTGGAATCAAAACTATGTAGTGAATTAGATACTGCCAGTCCCCAAGATCTTTGAGAACAGGTGCGAATATAATAATGGACCACTCTACAAAAATAAATGCCCACAGTAATGCACCGACCGAAATCGCTCTTAAAAGCTTCATAAATGTTTTGTTAATTTCTAATTATAAAATATGTTGGACTCGACCGACTTCGCCAGTATCCAGTCTAACTTTAATACCTCGAGGATGCTCAGCCTTGCTTGTTAAAATGTCTTCAACAAAACCCTGAGTCAACTTCCCTGTTGGCTGATCTTTCTTTAAAACAATAGCAACGTACACCCCCTTTTGAATATTTTTTCTAACTGTTCCTAGCATAGATAAACACTATACCAAATTTTTCGCATTAAAAATCTTTTTGTCAATCAAGTTTGAAATATCCTGATGATCCTCATTAAGAACCGTAAGCATTAGTGGTTCTTCAACCCCAATTGCATAAGCAACGCTTAGCAAACACTCGCGAGCATTGCCAGACTTAATAATCTCAACAGCAACTTTGCGAGCAGCCATTGCAGCTGAATGATCCACTTTGGTTAAATCTTTGCCATGGCTAGATCCTCCACCATGCGGAATTAAACCTCCATACGTATCACAGGAAAGTTTGCGACCGGTAAGTCCGGTGTCAGCGACAAATCCACCAATACTCCATAAGCCTGCAGGATTAATAAGTATACGAGGATTGTTACCGTCTTCAGCAAGTTCAGGCAATATTATATTTTTATGTACAAACTTGCGTACTGTTTGAAGTGACATGCCTTCCTCATGTTGTGTGCTCAAAAGAACAGTGTCTACATTTCCGTTACGAATCGTAACTTGAACTTTGCCATCAGGAAGAAGCCATGGAATCTCTCCTGACTCGCGCGCATTTTCAAGTCTGGCAATAATGCGACGCGTTAGAGCAATGCCAAGCGGAAAAAACTCAGGCGTTTCATCACATGCAAAACCATACATAATCCCCTGATCTCCTGCACCACCTTTATCAACCGCGCCTGCAATCTCTGTTGACTGAGTATTGATTCGCACATCAATCTTTACATGATTGTGATAATCAAGATCCTGGAGAATTGAGTGAGCAATGTTACGAATGTCACAAGAACTTAAACTCAGCTTTGCAGTCACTTCTCCGCCAATAATCATGTATCCGGAAGTTGCAAACACCTCAATTGCAACTCGGGCCAATGGGTCTGTTTGTTGGTAAGCATAAAGAATTGCGTCAGCAATGCGATCGCAAACGCGATCAGGATGTCCTTTTGTAACGTCTTCGACAGTGTATGTGTTTGGAATATACGACATAAAAAAACACTTCTTCCAAATGGAAAGAAGTTTCTTAATAATTATCTTTCCCTTCTTGGGGTGAACTTGGCACCTTCTTCGCAAGACAGGCCTGTCCTGAGCTTGCCGAGCTCAGCTCGGTTAGTCGAGCTGAGCTCGATCGAAGGGTTGCCGGTGGGTCATCGGGTCACATCCCCGGTTCTCGCAAAATGCTTTGAACCGTCCCCCCGTAGCTTTACGCGAAGGGGGATCACCACACTCTTGATAAATATTCAATTGTAAAATGACTGTATCACCAATTAATCAAAAATACCAACTACAACCTTATCTCTTTTTCCAACCAAGGAATATGTTCATTCTTTCTTTTCCACCACAAATCTTCCCAAATATAATGAACTGCAAGTTGTTTATATTCTCCAAATCGTTCAAAGTGTTTCAAAATCTTTTCAACCGGCACTGGATTGTCAGTGCTTTTGTTGAAAAATAATTTTGAGTAAATCTTTTGTTCCCATGGAGACACATGATTAAAAAAATCAAAGTGATGAAAAACATCAAACAGAATGTACCAAACAGTTGCAGGGCCTACGCCATAGAGTTTTAGCAAAGTACCCATTTGTGTTTCTCTATCTTGTTTATGCAATTCCCTTTCGTTAATGAGCTTATCTGCAAACTGTTCATCTAACTTTTTGATTGACTTTGCACGATAACCAACTTTTAATGCACGCAAATCGTCCTCGCTAACTTTATTCAAACCGCCTTCATTCCAAAAACACAACAACTTTTTTCCGTCAAATTCCAAAACTGAACCGTAATTCTCAAGCAAAGTTTGAAACATTTGCACACTTCTACGCACTGTTGCGTTTTGCAAAACAATTCCAATAATTAAATATTCATACAAAGAACTTGGATGACCCGGACGCATCCCTTGCCACTTTTTAATTATCGGACCAAGAATTTTGTCGTTTTTAAATTTTTTATAAAAAGGTTTGAGATCCAAATCAAAGTTATATAGATACCTAATTTCATCAACCAGCGAATTGACGAATTCTTTTGAAAGCTTCTTTTTTGCGTAAATTTTCATCTCAACAAGTGGATTTGAAACAGTTCCACGATTTCTAAATTTAATTCCCAACTTTTCTTTTTGCCAATTCCAAGTCTGCCAACGAATTCCCGGCTCCCACAAATTATCACCGGATGTAAAGTGATCTGGTTTGTGAAAAGTGGAATCAAAATCAAAAGGCTTAGCTGGTTTAACAGAAGTCGTCTTTTGCAATTTTAATTTTATAGATTTTTTCATTTTGAATAGTTGTCTAAAAATTTACCCAGCGATCATCTCCTGTTTAATTAGCTCGATTTTTTTCTGATCTTGCGCGCCTTTTTTTTGCGCGCGAGAACTGTCTTCACTCATCTTTTCATAAAACGAAAGATATTGACGCAATGTTAAAACACGAAACCTTGCACCTTGTTCAGTCTGGACTTTTAATTCCTTAGCACTTGCGTTAATAAGATTTTCCAAAACATCTTCACTTTCAAAACTAACCTTATGTTCGCCGTTTGAAAATTCATGCTTTAACTCGTTTGTTAATTTAAATCCCTGTTCTTCCATAAACTTTTGAAAATTCCCCCACTGCTCAGAAAACAGAGACAAAGGAACAAGCATGTCAATGTCATCAACCTCTTTGTCCAAACCAATGAGTGTGTAAAGACCAAACGAACCGTAAAGAGTCGGTTCCACAGAAAACCGCTCATTCAACCCTTTGGCAATTGTGAGAAAAAGTTTGTATTTATTTTGCACAACTCTTTAATCTTTGAATTTCTCACGCATTTTATTAATTAACTCAGCGTGGAACTCCTTAAAGAAAACACTCCATTGCATGTATGGAGATTTGAACTTTTCAATTATACCAACTATTTCATAAGCCTCCATGTTGGCAAAGTGCTTGAGACGAACAATGGTGGCGTTTTTGTCAGTTAAGAGGTCGTAGATATCCGGACCAATCTTATCAATGCTTTTGGCGAATTTCGCTTCATTGGTTTTCTGCGCCTTAAATTCCTGATATGCGGCATGGTGTTTTTCGTTTAATAACTTTAATGCTTCTTGTTCTTCAAGCTTCTCTTTTTCACTATTTTTTAAAAATGTAATTTCGTCGCCGATCGCAATTTCTCCAATATCATGAACAGCAAGCATCTCAAGTGCTTTACCAAGATTCACTGGTTCGGTTATGTATCCATGAAAAAAGACGGCAAGGATCGGTAGCGTGCCAACATGCTCGATAAGACTTTCCCTGATTATTATATTTTCGGGATCAAATTTAAAATTCGGATTGATCTGCTTTTGAATGTCATAACGAAAAGGCTGTGTGCTTGCCCGAAATTCGTTTGTATAATTTTTCAACAGTGACTCGATTTCTGAAAAAATTTCATCAAATGATTTTTGCATACTTATCATTCAGACTATTTTCCGCCGATCGGCGTAAAATAGTCTGAGGTTCTATTCATTCACCTTAAACATTCAATTAAAATCTTTTTACTACATAGCTCTTGATAAAAAACCGCTAACATAGTAAGCTTGCCTGCCCTGTATTTAGGGGTACGTTCACAACATTCATCTCTCCCTTGGAGAGAAAGGGTAAGCCGTGAGCAAACATCGGTACACCGGTTTGGTGCTCAGCACAGAAGGTAACGATACTGAGGACACCTTCTTTGACATGATGATCGCTGGCGAGACTTTCCGTTTCGTACCAACGATCGACGAAGAGATGGTGGAGGACGAGCAGGTGCTGGCGCGCATCATCAGCGTGCAGGCTCACGCGTCGAAGATAGCACTCCTCGTCACACTCAAGACCGTGGAGGTCGATGGGGAACGGATGCCTGCTGGTATATGGATTCTTGTCTTCGAGGGCGGGCTCGTTTGCGACAGGATTCCGGAACGACCGACCGACCCAGACGACATTCGGTTGTGGATCGGGAAGATCGACTAGTAGCGCGCCGAACGACTCACTCAGGGTGTTGGTTCTCTTGAACCGCGCCCTGCTTTCTTTTACATACTATTACAACATTGAACATTTTATTCTAATTTCTTTTTTTCTTCCCCTCCGTCTAAATAATTCTCATCGCTCACAACACTCTCCCCCGTAGCTTCTTCAAGCTGCTGCCTGGCACTCTTTGCAATACCGCCACCTTTTTTAGCAGATTGTGCATTTTCATTATAACCATGAGACTCATCTTTCTTAGCAATCTTTGTAGTTGACAATTCCGCTAGTGCTGTAAAAATCAATTCAGCTTCTGTCATGGCATCGCGCAAATTTTCTTTATCAAGATCTTTCAAATCCTTATGCTGGCCAGTAGTCAAACCGCTCCATTCTTTATGAATGATATTTGTTAACTTTGCATATTCCAAACCTTTTTGAACTCCACTCTCCTGCCAATAATCAGTCAGCTTATTTCTAATTTCCTGCCCACGCATTCTTTGCTCAATCCATTTTTCAGGCGCACCCATTTTCTTCCAATTCTCCCTAGCTCTATTTACTGCTATTTCAGGATTAACTATTTCTTGCAATCTCTCATGCCCAACCTTAGCCAACCAAAGTTTAAATGGCTCTGCCTTCTTTGATGGAATTGACTGTACTAGACGAAAAATGTCTTCTACATTACCCACATCAAATTCCCTCATTTTTCCATCTTTTGCCTTCATTTTCAAAGTGTGACAATTTGTCACGGTTTGATTTCCTTCTTTAATTAATCTTTCTTTTAACTTCCGCCAGTAAGCTCCCGGCGAACTGCTTTGTGTTAATACAGCAACAATATCAACAATGGCAAAATACCATTTTTCTTCTTTTTCTATCCATTTCCTACGTACAGGAAAATCTTCGAATAGAATGATCGTCTTATTCGAATTTTGATCTGACATAAATCTTAATTTTTTCTAACAAAACCCAGCCTTAAGAGCTGGGATCGTGATAAAAGTTTATCGATTTTCTGGTGCATGGTCAAGCAAAAATTACTTTACAAAAAAACACCAATAATTTGATGCTCTTTTGGAAACAAGCGAATGGGAAGGGAGAACTACCATTCGCTAAGTGTGCTGCTGCCAGTCCAAGGACCGCAGCAGAAGTACGAGGCTTGCGCACAGCGCGATGATTGCGCCGGCTTTTTGAAAGGGCGAGGTTGAGAGTTCCAACCCTTTCTCAGCAAGTATTGTGAACATGGTCATGCCGGCACAGACCAACACCAACCCTCTTCGCACAAACCGATCTCTGGCACCGCTCAGCCACTGCCTTGCTTTGCAATCCACACGAGTTCTGGTTGAGATGAGGAGCATGTGCCCACTCATGAAGATGAACATGATGACCGCGGTGAGTCCCATTGCAAGACCGTGCCACAGAGCATCTTCCTGCAACTTGAACCAATAACGGTCAATGATCATGCCCAGCAACACACCCGTTGAGAGAGTGGTGAGCAGAAGGATCCCCAGTGCCCAACGACGAAGATTGATTGCTATTGAGGACCACAACCAAGAGACCGCGGACGACATGTTCGCTTCCATCTTTCCCCTCTCCCACAAGCCAACCAGGACATACATTAGTTTCTCACACAAACCCATCCTCCGCAAAACAATCAAGCAATCTTGACAAAAACAGATTCCGCTGTTAATCTTTTTTCTGCCCCAGACAGCCGGGAGGACTAAATGACCATCGGCGACTTCGTCTTTGTAGGGATCATTGCTCTCTTGGTGTGGGTTATGTATACACAGTCAAGAGAATAACAGGCCTGCAAATCACCCAAACAGCCGGGAGAAGCAAAATGGAATTCCTCCATTACTACGTCATTTTCGTTGGTCTCATTCTTCTTGCAATGGCCTACTTTCTCATTGAGGGTCATGTGGCTCGCAAGAACATCCTGCGAGTTCTGCGCACAGACACGCGCAGGAGGCTGACAAGCCAAGAGATCATCCAAGCAGCATCAAGCTGGGCTGTTCGCGGAAACGTCTACGCCTACCTCAAGGAACTCACACGAGAAGGCCGGGTTCAAACAAGCGGAAACCTCTGGGCGAGCCTTTCCAAAGACTCGCGCCAAACCATGCTCTTCTGGGCAACCTAGGCCCAGTGAGAACTCCTTCCCAACGCCAAAGCCTGAGCGTTGAGGAAAACGAAAAAGCCCATCACTCGGGCTTTTCTTGTTTGATTAAGAATTACAAAATCGCTATAATGCCCTCACATATGATCAAGCGATTTGTTTTTTCGTTCATCATCTTAATACTGACTTTTGGAACCTTTCCTGCTATCACACTTGCGGAAGAGGTTTTTGTTTTTAATCCGCATTACTTAATATCAGATGCTGAAATGTCTGATCCTTCCGGTTTGTCTTTGGATCAAATAGAGCTATTTTTATCACGCGGCACGCTTGCAAATTACACATCCAAAAATGTTTTTAATGTTGAAAAAACTGCTGCTGAAATAATCTGGAACTCTGCACAAACTTTTGAAATCAACCCACAGTTTTTGTTAGTCATGCTTCAAAAAGAACAAAGTCTTGTTGAAGCCCCTTTCCCATCAAAAGATCAATACGACTGGGCAATGGGTTATTCGATTTGTGATGACTGTTCAAAATCAGATCCGCGTCTTCAAAAGTTCAAAGGATTTGGAAATCAAGTTTATTATTCTGCAAAACGAATCAGAGAAAATTATTTAGTTGATCTTGAGCGCCGCGGGTTTACAGAAACAGGAGTTGGTCCTGGCAGAGAAAGTCGTATTGATGGAACAACAGTTATCCCGGTTAACAATGCAACCGCTTCGCTTTATACTTACACGCCTCACCTTCATGGCAACAAAAACTTTGTAAAAATTTGGAACCGTTGGTTTAACCGCGAGTTTGTTTCAGGATCTGTTTTGCAAGACACTGCTACCGGCGGCATTTGGTTAATCCAAAACGGAGTGCGCAGACCTGTAACATCTCGCGCAGCTTTTTATTCCCGATTCAATCCGGCAAGTGTGGTTCCAATAAACGCATCAATGATTGAGAGATATGACATTGGCAAACCAATCAGCTTTCCAAACTATTCCTTACTTAGATCTCCGCGCGGAACCGTTTATTTAATTGTTGATGATTTCAGACGAGGCTTTACTTCGCAAGAAGCTTTTCGAGCAATTGGATATTCACCTGATGAAATTGTTGATGTGAGTTTTGATGAGTTGTCCTCATACAAAGAAGGAGTCCCAATCACAACAAAAAGCGTTTACCCTCAAGGAGCTTTGCTTCAAAACAATCAAACCGGTGGAGTCTTTTTTGTTGAAAACGGTTTAAAGCATGCAATCAGATCTCGTGAAATTCTCAATGCAAACTTCCAATTCCCACAATTTGTTCAAGTCAATCCGTCTGATTTAGAAAGTTATGAAACTGATGGATATTTAAAATTCCCTGATGGAACTTTGATTGCAGCTAATGGATCGCCAGATGTTTTTGTTACGGAAAATGGAAAGCGCAGGCATATTGCAGATGAGGTGACTTTTAAAACTTATAACTGGAAATGGAACCAAATTGTTTGGACAGATGAACGTTCGGTTTTAATTCACCCTTTGGGAGATCCGCTTACAACAGAACTTGATGAAGTTGTTGAGCTTGAAACCGCCTTAAAATAATATGATTTGCTTTGCCGCGTTTACACCACACACCCCTCTTCTTTTAAAAAGTATTGGAAAGGAAAATACTGAAAAATTAAAGAAGACCCTTGAGGCCATGGATAAATTAAAGGCTTCTCTTGAGGCATCTGAACCGGATGTGATTATTACAATTTCATCTCACAGCATTAAACACGAGAACGCTTTTTCAATTAACCTTCATGATGAATATCATTTAGATCTAAAAGATTTTGGCGATCTCACAACAACAAAAGAATTTGCACCAGACCTTGAACTCATCACACAAATACGCCGCGAACTTCACAAAGAACTTTTTCCTTTAACTCTTGATTCATCCGCAACCCTTGATTACGGAACCGCAATCCCACTTTATCTTCTTGATTCTAAATCAAAAATCGTTCCAATCTCTTATAGCAAACTCTCTAAAAAGAAACATGTTGAATTTGGAAGACACTTAAAAGAAATTGCAATGGACTCGCAAAAACGAATTGCAGTAATTGCCTCAGGTGATTTGTCGCATTGTTTAAGCTCGGATAGTCCGGTGGAATTTCACAAAGACGGAGCTGTGTTTGATGAGGAAATACAAGAAGCAATTCGACAACAATCTTTATCACATATTTTGGGTATTGATGATGAAGTTATTAAAAACGCATCTGAATGTTCTTACAAACCATTGTTGATTCTGTTTGGTATTCTTGAACGGATAAACGCACGACCGGAAATTCATTCTTATGAGGCGCCTTTTGGTGTTGGATACTTGGCTGCAGAGTTTCATTTATGATTGCGGAAATCTACATTCTGAAACGAATGCCCAGAAGAATCAAAGTCTTTGACTATTCTGTTGAGCCGTCAATGAAATTGAAACCCGGAGACTTGGTGGAAGTTTCATTAAGAAAGCAACGAGTTCTGGGAATTGTAAAACAATTAAAAGACAAACCGTTTCGCGGAATAAGACTGGTGCCGGTTACACAAATCATTGAAAAGAAATTTATAAGGGAGGAGCAACTCTCTTTTTTTGAATCATTGGCTTTTGATCTTGCGCAATCTGTTTCCTCTGTTCTTTATACTTCACTACCAATTCCACCAAAAAGAGTTAGCAAAGAAAAAAATAAACCTTTAAAAAAACCGGTTCTTAGTGTTCCCAAAAGTGAATATAACTCGATAGTTAGAACTGTAAATCAACTTTCAAACAGAAGAACGTCTTTTGTTTTTTTATCTGATCTCAAACGAATGGCAGCGGTTTTGCTTGGTTTTTTGCGCGAAAACGCTAATGAAAAAACGCTTGTTGTTGCGCCAACCATTCTTGATGCAAAACGCTTGCACAAGCACTTACCTGCAAAAACCCATTTGTTAACCTCAGAACATTCTAACAATGACCGCTATTTGATTTGGAAAAAATTCGCAAGTGAATCCACTGGATGTCTTATTGGAACCAAACAATCTTTATTACTTGCAGATGAAAAAATCACAAACATATTTCTTATTCGGTCTGGAAATCCATCACACAAACAACACGACAGAAATCCTCGCTATGATGTTCGGCTAATTGCCTGGGATTTGCAAAAACAATATCACACAAATTTATTCTTTCTTGATGTGCTTCCGCGCGTTGATGATCTTGCAATGTTTCCGCAAACCAACATTCCGGGATACAGTCCAAGTGTTAAACCAGGTATTATTGATCTAAACAAAGAGCGCCCAACCTCTGAGTATTTTGTACTGTCCTCCTCAGCACTTTTACAAATTAAAGAAACACTTAGTCAAGATCAAAAAGTAATTTGTGTTTTTAATCGCAAGGCTAATGATGAGTTTGGAATTGAATCGTTAACAAATACGTTAAGTAAAGAATTTTCAAATCACAATGTAAAAAGTTTTTATAAAGAGAAAAAAAATAGTGACGATTCTGATATTCTTGTAACAACAAACTATTATTTGGAAAATATTTTTGATCCGTTTTCCAATTCTCGTTATGGACTGATCGCGCACCTTAATCCTGATGCAGGCCTTTTTGCGCAAAGTTTCCGCGCGCTTGAATCAACACTTTTAAATGTGGAGCAATGGCGCGCGGTTGCAAATGCTTACAAATCAAACTTCTTATTACAAACCCAGGATTCAGAACTGTTTGAAAAATTTTTTGAAAATCCATTAACTATTCTAAAAGACGAGCTGCAAACAAGAAGTCTTTATGGACAACCACCAACACGTCAATGGTTTAGAATATCCTTCCAGGATTCAGAATCTCGAAAAGAAGAAATTGCAATTAAGGAAATCGAAAGAACGATCAGACAAACTGTAAACAACGCAAAAATCATTGGTCCTAAAAAAACAAAACGCGGAATGATGTTTGAGTGCGGAATTTTGTTAGACGATTCTGAAAAACTTCTCTCTTTGCTTGCAACACTCAAAGATCAATATATTATTGACACACACGCTTTTTCCTCCTAGAATTAGCCAATATGACAGTCAGACCAATTCTCACAGACCCAAACAAAGAACTTAGAAAAAAATCAAAAGCTGTTGATTCAGAAGATTTTCTTTCTGATGAAATTCAAAATCTTGTTGATGATCTTATTGAAACAATGAAAGTTGAAAACGGCGTTGGGATTGCTGCACCACAAATAGGAGTTCTCAAGCGTGTGATTATTGTTGAAGATGAGGATGGTCCAAGGGCTTTTATCAATCCAAAAATTATTTCAAAATCGTTTCGAAAAATCAAAGGGGAGGAGGGATGTTTGTCAGTGCCTGGAATTTACGGAATGGTAAAACGATCAAAATCCATTAAACTAAAGGCGTTTGATCGAGATGGAAATCCTGTAACAATTTCTGCAGAAGGTTTTCCAGCAACTGTTTTTCAACACGAAGTCGATCACCTTAATGGCATTTTGTTTATTGATAAAATCATTGACTACACTTCCCCGCCGAAGATGTAACACGCTTCTCGCGTCACTGCTCTCCCCCTGCGTCGTTGCGAGCCCCCTTTCGTGAAACGGGGCGAAGCAATCTCCGTAAAGAATTCCCTCGTGTCCTGCACCTTGTGTCATTGCGAGCGAAGCGAAGCAATCTTCGTAAAGAATTATGGGGGACAGTCACGTTGTATATAATTTCGGCAGTACTCGCTTTGTTCCGTGCTGGCGAAATTATATACAACGTACCTGTTGTGGAGATACTGGGGGTTCGTCGGAGGATTGTGAATAAAATATGAATACAATTTTCTTTGGCACGCCGGATTTTGCCAATCCATTTTTGCAAATACTTATTAACGACCAGGATGTAAAAGTCGTTGCTGTTGTGTCTCAGCCTGATAAGCCCTCTGGACGAAAAATGGAAATCAAGCCAACGCCTGTAAAGCAGTTGGCAATTGATAATTCAATTCCTGTTCTTCAACCGAAAACATTAAAAGATGAAGGAGTGCTTGAACAGTTGGAAAAATTAAAGGCAGATGTTTTTGTTGTTGTTGCTTATGGAAAACTAATTCCAAAAACTGTTCTTGATTTGCCAAAGTTTGGTTGCGTAAATGTTCATCCGTCTTTGCTGCCAAAATATCGCGGGCCTTCTCCGGTTCAATGGGCACTTTTAAACGGAGATGGAAAAACCGGAGTGAGTATAATGTTGCTTGATAAAGGAATGGACACTGGACCAATACTTTCTGTTGAGGAAATCTTGATTAATGAAAATGAAACGTATCAGTCGCTTAGAAATAAAATTACTTCAGTCGGACCTGACTCACTTTTGAAAACTCTTAAGAATTATGTTGCTGGGAATATCAAACCTGTTGATCAGCAAGGCGATGTGTCTGTTACTCGTTTGCTTACAAAAGATGACGGGCATATTGACTGGTCTGAATCAGCAGAGGTGATTGATCGAAAAATCCGAGCCTTACAACCATGGCCGTCAACCTGGACTGTTTGGAAAGAAACCAGATTGAAAATAATTACTGCGTCGTTGCGAGGAGGCCGTCCGACGGCCGACGAAGCAATCTCCGTTGGGAATGTTGCAATCGAAAATGAACGGCTGTTTGTAATGACAGGCAACGGGTCGCTAGAAATCCTAGAAATCCAACCAGAGGGCAAACAAAAAATGCCTGCTGAGGAATTTATAAAAGGACATCCTGAGATTGAAGGAACAACGCTAAAATAAAAGAAGAAACACGTTAAAAAAACTCCACTTATACCATAAGCGACGATCGTCACGGTTGGTATAAGTGGAGTTTTGTTTTGTATTGACATTTTTTAAAAAAAATGGTTAACTCCTCCCCTGGCGAGCGACGAGGCCTTGGGTTAAACAATCGAAATGCGAGCAGCTCGCCTCCCTTTTGCTGGTCGACAGGTCCAGAGCACTACGTGCGATACCATACAAAACCAGCACCTTGGCACGTGGACAACTGCACTCTACGTGCCCTTGGGCGAGCGTCTGCCGGGTAGTCTTTACACAGGACGAACCAGGACAAACTCGCCCCCTTTCCACATTTGATTCTGAATTAAGAAGTTCCCCCCTTTTCAAGGGGGGATCCAGGGGGGTTAGAAATTAGAATCACATGTGTAAGGGTTCGATACCCTGATAGACCTTTAAGTCGAATGAAGTGAAGAACCCTTCCCTTTTGCTGGTCGAGACCGAGTTGGCTTGAAAAAGCGAAACCGTATCTGACCAGCACCTTGGGCGAGCGATCAAGATGGAGAACAACTGTTCGACGATATCGAAGCTCGCCCTTTCTTACATGAAAAGAAACCTGCAATTTCCTTTCATCTAAGAGGGACAAAAACCTCAACCTTTCATTGGCGAGCGACTGTCGATCTGCCTTAACAGACGACCGAGCTGAAGCTTGCCAGTTCCAACAGGAGAGACCAATGGCAGAACCAACAAGAAGCAGAAGACGCATCCTTGGGATTCGTCCCAGAGCACTGCGCACGACCAAGGGTGACAGTCACCCAACAGAGGTCGTGATCGTCAACGAAGGCGATCCAACCCAGACCGTCGAGCTCGCGGAACCGCAGGATGAGATCGACTTCATCTTGCGCGTCTTCCCCACCGGACCCATGCGCGACGTGGTGGAGGGCGAGGACATCTCGACCATCCCCCAACACCACGTTGGGTGGGACAAGAAGCAGTACAAGTCCCGTCCTCGGGTTCACGCAAGCCAGCGGCGGTGGATCCAGACCAAGAAGAAGACCAGGAAGAAGCCGGCTGAGGGGTACTGGCAGAAGGCAGCCCAGGTCCGAACCGACTTCGTGGGTCTGGAGCCTGGCGATCTGGTCGTGATGTCGCTCGGTGGGTCCGGACAGGTGCTTGCGCGCGACATGGCCGAGCACGGCGCCCCCATGGGCATCGAGGTTCGACGCTGTGCCCCGTACCGCCTCAAGGAGGAACGGGAAGCGCGCGGACGCGGAGACGACAAGAGTGGCGATGCCGAGCTCCTCACCGAGCTCATCGTGGCGATCCCACACGACTTTCACCCGGTCCGTACGATCGAGGTGGAGATCGGTGAGCTCATGGAGCTCGAAACCAAGTGGGCACGCGCTCAGGCCGAACGCATTGCCATGGGCAATCGGGTTCACGCCCGCGCCCGTCGTGCACACCTACGGGCACACCGTGAAGGTACGTCCGTGCGAACCCTCGAAGAGGCAGTCGCACACGAACTCGAGAACGACACCGAGTTCCAGATGTGGGATGCAACCGAGAAGCGCACGTTCAGGGAACTCGGTGAGGCACTCGATCGGATTCCGATCTGGCGCAAGGTGCTCGGACCGGTTCGAGGAATCGGAGCCTCTCTGGGTGCGCGAATCCTGGCTGGAGTCGGTGACGTTCAGTCGTTCTTCCTCAAGCTGAACGCGGATCAGCAACGTCAGATCGACGGGCTCAGCCGCGCGGTTGGTGAAGCTGACAGGAGTGGTCAGTACGCCAGGGGCAAGCAGGAACTCGGCGAACAGATCCAGACCGCTCGAAACGGATTCGAACGCCGTGTCATGGTGCGTCAGCACTGGTTGGACTCGGGTGAGCCCGACCTGGCCGCGGCCATGCAGGAGTCGATCAATCTGCTCAAGCAGAAGGGCCAAATCCGACGCAAGGTGTTCAATGCTGGCCTCAACAAGTTCGCGGCCATCTGCAACGCACATGTCATGCCGGACGGAACGTTCGCGCGCTTCCGTCGCGGTGGCTCGGACGGCCCCAAGGGTCGACCCATTCTCAAGCAGGCCGGCTACCTGTTCGGCGAGCAGATGAACAGAACGCCGGACAGCGTCTGGAACGCGCACCTGAACCAGAACAAGGTCAACCTGCGCAAACGCCACCCAGTGGTGGAATGCAGCCACTGCGAACTCCCCTGGGATGACGGCTGTACCCGTGGCACCCCCGAAGGCAAGGGTGTCGAGCACAAGCGCCGCTACACCCCTGCGCACATCCTGCGCATGGCCAAGTGGCGCACGTGGACGCAGTTCGTCCGCTGGCTCTACAAGGAGTGGCGCCTGCTGGAAACTGGCAAGACCAGGGCATAAGCCTCACAACAGAACAACTTGGGCGAGCGAATGTCAGGCAGTCACCACTGACGACCCGACGTGAGCTCGCCCCTTTCTCAATGTGATTGTGCAACGATCTTGTTGATAAGGGTTCGACAAGGTGACGGCAAACAAGCGAAGATAGTACAGAACCCTTTTTGTTGATCGGTCCATCCGTTGCTTGAAAAAGCGAAACCACGGCAGATCAACAATCTGGGCGAGCGACAAGTCGTGAGTCTTAACCGACGACCAGACTGCTACTCGCCCCTTTCCACATTTGATTGTGTTACGATCACATGTGCAAGGGTTTGACGAAGGACGGGCAAAAAAACGCGATCAAAGCGTTGAACCCTTCCCTTTTGGCAAGCGAACAGCGTCTGGATCAACCACGATCGCGGTGCACGACGCTTGCCACCCTTTTGCTGGTCGAGTAGTTATCCGCTTTGCAAAGCGAAGAAGTGAAAGACCAGCACCTTGGGCGAGTGATGCTCGGCTTGTCTTAACAGACGAGTGATCATGAACTCGCCCCTTTCCACATTTGATTCTGAATTAAGAAGTTCCCCCCTTTTCAAGCCGTTCGAGGCTCTGAGGAGCCCTCAGGCTCTCGAAGAGGGGGGATCCAGGGGGGTTAGAAGTTAGAATCACATGTGTAAGGGTTCGATGAAGAGCAGGCTAAAAGCGATTGCTGCGATGGACCCTTCCTTTTGCTGGTCGATTCCGCTAGTGCACTAAGTGCGATGCTTAAACACTGACCAGCACCTCGGCACATGAAGACTTGCGCTCTACGTGCCCCTGGGCTAGCGAGGTACACAGAGTCCTCAAGACGAACTAGTCTATGCTAGCCCCTTTCTCAATGTGCTTGTGCTACGATCATATTGACAAGGGTTTGAGCTGCGCTCAGCAGTAATTGCGTTACTCGTAGAAAACCCTTCCCTTTTGCTGGTCGACGTCGAGCCAGTTTTAGTAAACGCTACTGGGACAGACCAGCACCCTGGCACGTGGACAATTGCAATCTACGTGCCCTTGGGCGAGCAATGCAGTCTTTTGTCTAAACAGACGACAACGGATGAGCTTGCCCCTTTTCTTTTTAACTAATTTTTCGAAGTTAACACCGCTTGCGCGGTTGTTTTCTTTTTCAAAGATGGAAAAAATTTATTTCTCTTCGTTACACTCTCAAACTTCCGATCTAAAAAATACTAGACTATTTTCCGACGATCGGCGTAAAATAGTCCTATCATATGAACAAAAAAGATAATCGACGATCAAAAAATATTACTGACCTATTAAAGGCCATTGGAAACAGTTGGGTTTTCGATATTGAATTTCCTCAATATGTTGGAAGGGCGTCATTCCCCGGTGGTCCTCCAAGACTTTCTGAAGAGCAGCTTCAAAAAATCTGGAACAAGCAGAGAATTGCGTATTTAAAAAAGAAAAAATGGATTAAAACGAAAAAAATAGAAAAGCGACTTATGCTTGCGCTTACAGACAAGGGAAAGATGGAGCTTAAACGTCGTTCAATGAAATCTCGTCCAAAATTACCAAAAGGTCAACTTTGTATAGTAATCTGGGATATTCCTGAAGCGTCAAGAAAAGCAAGAAATCGTTTTAGGTATTTTCTTAAACGGTCAGAATTTAGTCAGCTGCAATTAAGCGTCTGGATAAGTGACAGAGACGTTGTTAGCAATGTTGTCGAATTTATAAAAGAAGCAAAAATAAAAAAGTGGGTAAACGTTTTTGTTGGAAAGAAAAAAATCTAGACTATTTTCCGACGATCGTCGGAAAATAGTCTGAACTTAGTTCAATTGATTTAATCATTTTCCTGAATGAAAAGCTGGATAAAAAAAGAGATAAACCTCAATTAATTCTTTAAAGTCAACACAACTTGTGTCTGTGTTTTCTTTTTCAAAGACGGAAGAACTTCTTTAATTGAAACACCTTGGCCTTTTGGTGTTGCAAGAAAAGCTGTAACAAATAATAAAAACCCTAAACCAATTGGATGATTCAGGTATGGTGAAAACGTGTGAGTTGCATAAAGAAACGTGAGCGATGCAATCAAACTCAAACCAATCCAGGATCGTTCAGTCCAAAAATAATAACTAAGTTGTTTGAACAAATGATAAAACAAATACAGAAATGCTAGCGGTCCAAGAATCCCCATCTTAAGCCACAGCTCAACCCAACCCCACTCCATTGCAAAAGTTGTCCAGGTTCCGTCCGGACTTATTGATCGTGCGCGCGGGTCATCATTTTCAAACGTAACTGTTTGGCCAAAACCATTTCCAAAAATCGGCCGCTCTTTAACCAGATCAAGCATTGGTGTTAAAAGTTTCCATCGACTTGAAATACCCGCATCATCCATTCCTTGCGCTCGGTCTTTAAACAAATCTGACAGTGCTCCTGAATCGATTTTTTGAGATGGAATTGGAACAAGAACAACAAAACAAATAATTACAACCGCTGTGATTGAAGCAAGAACGTGTTTTGAAAAATAAGAAAAGATTTCTTTTTTTGAAAGACGGTTTGTTTTAAAAGCAAAAAGCAAGAATGCCAGAACGGCAACAAAAGCACCGACCCAAAAACTTCGTGAAAGACTCAAAATAAAAATTGCGATCACTGATCCAAACAAAAGATAATCCATCCACCTTGAACAAAATTTTTGTCCAACCAAAAATTGACTGCTCAAAATGAATCCAAAAATGACAACAAAGAAGTGTGACTGCAAAAAGACTCGATGAAAATCTCCAATCATTCGCGTAACCTCGGCAACTCGACTGTCTCGCACAAATAAATACACAACACTTAAAATCGAAGTTCCAAAATGAGAAAAAATGTAAAGAAGAATGTAAGTTACAAAGATTGTCCAAACAACACCGGCTGTAAGTATTTGTAAAAGGTTGTTTAATTTTTTGTTATCCCATTGAACAGAAAGGACCGGGAGCAAATATAAAATAAAAAGATAACCATTACCATCCTGGAAAACAGAAGTTAAATCATTTGAGATGATCCCGGAAATCGCACCAATCAGAATTGCTAAAAATAATGGCAAGTACCACTTAAGCCTTTGGTCGTGAATATTAAAGCGCGGGGATCCTTCGTCGCTCGCTCGCTCGCTCCTCAGGATGACAGTTAGCAGCCACGCTAACATCACACCAATAAAAATTGCCATTCTGAGTGACAAAGGAAAACTAAAGACTTCAACAGTGATCAAATGGCCATGTGAAGTTATAAACAGCTCCAGAAAGGCGAAATATAGCCCGTATTCAAGCTTTCTTAGCGAAATCAGTAAGGCAGCCAGGATTAGAATTAAAAGGACGTAAAGGGACAAATACGAATGAAACAAGAAAATCGAACTGATGTAGAGAATCAGACTGATTAATAATCCATATCTAAATGTTCTTCCAAAAAATTGTTTTTCCATGTCATTTTTTTATTACAGACGCTGCAAGACTAAATAAATAAAAGATCGGCTCCATAATTAAAAAACGCAACCATATACCAGTACCGTAATGTTTCTTCATGTATCGACGTATGCTTTTCCTAAGTACGTTTTGTTTTTTCAAAGTTGTTACTCTTTCAAAACTACTTCCCAGCTTATGTCTAGCAGAAATGTCTGCAAAGTAATGCACGCGCCAACCAGCATCTTTTGTACGTTTACAAAAATCAACTTCTTCGTACCAGAGAAAAAATCCATCATCAAGCATTCCGATTTGCTCGATCACTTCTTTTCTTATACAAAAGAACGCTCCCATAACCTGATCCACATCAGAACTTTTTGAATAATTAAAATCCTTTAACAACCAATGTTTGATTGGTCCAATGTTTGGAAATAGGTGGTGGATTTTAAGAAGAACAAGAAATTGATCAACAGGAGTTGGAAAATGCCACACACATGCCTGCTGCGTTCCATCCAAATTTTTTAATGAGACTCCACCAACACCAATGTCTGGCTCATTTTTCATTTGTTTCTCAATCTGAAAAAGCGCGCTTGATGTAAATATTATATCTGGATTTATCAGAGCAACAAAATCCCCTTTTGCTTTCTCGATTGCCAAATTACATCCGCCGGCAAATCCAAGATTCTTTTTGCTATAAATAAATTTCACAGATGGAAATCTTTTTTCCAAATGCGACAGATCTTGTCCGGAACCATTCTCTACTACAAACACTTCCACCTCATCTTTTGGATGAAACTTAAAAAGCGACTCAAGCATTTTCTCAATATAGTCTGCGGTTTTATAATTCACTGTCACTGTTGAGATCATACGGGATGTTGTGTTTTTTGTAGATTATCTCTCTTGCTTTTTCATAAGCTTGAACCGCTGGAATTTTCCATGGAAGTTCATAAACAAATTTCGGAAGCCATTTTGAAATACCAACTCTTCCGCCGGCCAAAACCGTTGTGAACAATTCCTCATCAACAAAAACTCCAACTCGATCCTGTTCGCTCATGGTTAACCAAAGATCCCAATCCTGAAAACGTTTTATCTCCGGATCAAATCCCGGAAAGTGCTCGCGGCGCAACAAAGCAGAGGTATGAATGTAATTTTTCTTTTTAAGTTCTTCAATTGAAAAAGGCATTGCGCGAAACGCCTTAAGTCCCCATCTAAAACTTCCATAAGCAAACGATACTTCAGGATGTTGCTCAAGTGCCTGTTCAAGACGTTCAAGCATGTTTGGTTTCATTCGCACATCAGCATCACAAAAAATAACATAATCGCCAGTACTTGCGGCAAATCCATTATTCCTTGCTTTTGGCGCACCTTGATTCTTTTGAAGAATAGACTTTATGTGTTTCCGATATGTATCAAGAACTTTTTGAGTGCGATCAGTTGATCCATCATCAACAACAATAATCTCATCCGCTTGTCTTGTTTGATTAAGAACCGAATCCAAACAAATACCAATGGTTTCTGCGTGATTATACAAAGGAATAATTACTGATAGCTTTTTCATAGAATTGGGGGCTGGGTACTGGGAGCTGGGACTACATAATCCCAGCACCTAGTCCCTAGTTCCCAGTACCCTTTCATAAATACTGATCGATTTTTGATAATTGTGCTTGACACGAAAATTCCGATTGAGCTCTTTGCTTTGCAGCTTGAGCTAACTGTTGTCGCAATCCAGCATCTTTTACAAGTTTTTCAATAGTTGAGGCAAGTTGATCAATGTCTCCGTCATCTACAAGAATACCGGTTGTACCATCCAAAACAGCTTCATCAACACCTGACATCTTTGTTGCAATCGATGGAGAGTTGTGAAGTGCTGCTTCAAGATAAACAATTCCAAACCCTTCTTTGTCAACTGAATCATCCACAACTGGCATTACAAAAATATCTGACTGATCAAGAAGCTGAGACTTGGTTTGTTCATCAACATCACCATAAAACATTACATGCGATTGAAGTCCGATTTCTTCAACAAGATTTCGAAGTGCTTTTTCCATTGGGCCAGTGCCCACAATGTGATAGAGAATATGACCAAGTCTTTGTGATCGTTTAAGCAGAGCAAGTGCATTGATTACCCGAATGTGTCCTTTGCGCTCAACAAGACGACTAACCGTGATCAGGTCAACAGAATCTTTTGCTGCAGGGTGATCAACACTTTCTGAAACATTCACATCAACACATGGATAAATAACAAGCGATTCCAAAACCCCAAAAACTTTTGCAATCTCTTGGGATAATGCTTGCGAGTTTGTAATAACCAAATCTGCGTTTTGTAAAACCTTTTTTGCCAATGATTTTTTCCTGGCTGATTGTATTGCAAGTCGCACGTCCATTCCATGTAAAAAAACCATGTAAGGTTTTTTAGTTATCTTTTTTGCAAACAATGCTGCTGAACCAAATGGCAACACATGACTTACTAAAACCTTTTCATATGTTAGTTGTTGATCAACAAGGAGCTTAACAACCTTAAGCCATCTGGGCCAAATCCATTTTGACAAAAGAGTTTGTCTTTTAACTTCATATGGCAAAGTGGAATCAGTTTTGTCAAAACCTTCAAAAGGCGGAGCAATAACAACAATTTTATCTTTGAGATGATTGCAAAGATTAGCCAAGTAACGAGCAACGCCTCCTCTTAGCGGCAAAAAGTCAGGAGTGATTAATAAAAGCGGCTTCATACAGATGTTTTAAACAACTTACAAAAATCCCTTAAATCTTCCTTATTTATTGAGTTTGTTAAACGAAGCATAACAAGATACGCAACCGCTGCTACAGGAATCACAAGTCCGTATCCGATAATTGGTTTTGCATAAATCGCCAACACAAGCATAACAAGACCGCTTACAATAATTCCCAAAAAGGATTTTGCAAGGGATGTGAATTTGAATGTTGGTATGATTTTTGGAATGAATATTGCGCCTGCGAAAAACATGAAAACAAAACTTACAATAGCGGCATAAACAGCTCCAACAAGACCAACTGTTGGAATCAAAATAAAATTCAAAATAACATTAATCACCATTGTGATTCCCATGATTGCTGTTTTTGTTGATTGACGATTGGCAGCATTAAGAAGTGATCCAATTGGAAAATCAAGAAATAACGGGAACAGAACAAAAACAAGAAGCTGCAAAATTCGTGCAGACTCTGCGTACTCACCACCAGCAAGACTCACAACCTCTGGAGCAATTGCATAAAGTCCAAAAACAATTGGGGTTGCAATCAACATCATGTACCACATTGATCGTTCAAACATGGAATGCAAGGCTTTCTTATCATTATCAACAACTGAACTAAGCCCGGGATACAGTGCGGCTACAAATGAAAGCGGGATAAATTGAAACGCGTATGTGAATTTGTATGCAACACTATAAATACCCAAAGCAATAACATCGAGAAATTTTGAAATAAAAATCGTATCAATATATGAATAAACTTTCATAAAGAGCGCGGCAAGCGCAAACGGGAATGCAATCTTCAAAAGTTTTTTAGTTGAACTCTTTTCAAGTTTAGGAATGATAATTTTGAAACCGAATTTTCTTGCCGACATTAAACCTGAGATTCCAACATTAACAACGCTCCCTAACATAAGAGCAATCATTAAAAAATACAGCGAAGGATGAAGCCAAAGAACCAAACCTCCGGCAGACACAATGACCAATTGTCCAAAGAACATTCCCAAGGATTCATATCTTAACTTTTGGTGTCCTCTTAAAATGCCGTAGAAAAATAAATGTATTGCATCCAAAATAAGCACAAAGACTCCAATCCAAACAAGTTGTTGAATGATTGGTTCATAACCAAGTAAGGAGATTGTGATAATTGTTAAAACAGCACCAAGACCAACAAAGAGCAACTTTAATCCAAATGCTTTTCTTGCATAATCAACAGTTTCTTCCGGATGCTTTGCGATTTCTCTTACAATTACAGGCGTAATCCCAAAATCAGCAACAACTGAAAAAATCATAATAAACGAGGTTGCCAAAAAATACATTCCGGTTTGCTCAGGCATCATGATCCGCGCCAGAAACAAAAAGTAGACAAAAGCCATTATCTTTTGTCCAATAGCCGCAAAGGTTAAATAGAATGTATTTTTGGCTAGTTCATTGCCCACAGTGAGATTATTATACCAAAAATCCGAGGCTTTGTGCTCGGATTTTTTTATTATCGTTTTGACCATTGTGGTGCACGTCTGGCACCTTTTTTTCCGTATTTTTTTCGTTCCTTAACACGTGCGTCTCGTTTAAGATATCCTAAACGTTTTAGAGTTGTACGAAATTCTGGATTGAAATCTAGAAGCCCACGAGCAATACCTAACTGGATCGCGTCTGCCTGTCCATGAATTCCACCACCCGCCACCTTAACGGTGATATCAAAAACGTTTTTAGTATCTGTAATATCAAGCGGTGCTACTGTTGATATTTGTAATGACAATACAGGGATGTGCTCTTCGAGCGTTTTATCATTCACAGTAATTTTTCCTGAACCACCTGAATGCAAACGAACACGCGCAACCGCACTCTTTCTGCGACCTATTGCCTCAATATATTTTGATCCTTCATCTGTCATATTACTTTTCAACAACGAGCCGCTTCATGCGTTCGTTTCGTAATTTATTTTTTGGAAGCATTCGTGAAATTGCATCTTTAAGCACTCCTGCCGGATCTCTTTCCATTCTTTTTTCAAGCTTTTCTTCCTTAAGACCACCAGCATAACCAGAGTGTCGGTAATAAGTCTTCTGAGCCAATTTCTTTCCGGTCCAAGCCACTTTGGCAGCATTTAATACTTGCACATGATCACCACCATCAATATTTGGAGTGTAGTCTGGCTTGTGCTTACCAATTAAAAGTCTTGCAACTTCTGTTGCAATTCTGCCCGGTGCTTTTCCTTCAGCATCAATCGTATGAATGTCTCGAGTAATCTTTTTCATATCTAATTTTTTTCATAATCCTCCGACGAACCCCCAGTACACCATCAACAGGTACGTTGTATAATTTCGCCAGCACGAGCGACAGCGAGTCTGCCGAAATTATACAACGTGACTGTCATCCAAAATCTCTACGAAGATTGCCGCGTCGGCCCGTCTGACGGGCCTCCTCGCAATGACACAACAACGTTAAACAAGTTCAATCTGAACCATTGGTGCGCCATCACCTTTGCGCTCACCGATTTTTACAATTCGTGTATATCCACCTGGTCGTTCTTTGTATTTTGGTCCTAACACTTCGAGGATCTTGTTAACCGGGTGTTCTGTGTAAAAAACTTTCATCAAACTTCGTCTTGCTGCAAGAGTTGGTTCCTTCCCTGTTGTGATAGCTTTCTCAACAATCGGTCGAACTTCTTTTGCTTTTGCTTCAGTTGTCTTAACTTTTTCATACAAAATCACACTTGTTGCAAGACCTCTAAGCAAGGCTTTTCGTGAAGCCGTTTTTCTTCCAAGAATTCTTCCCTGCTTTCTATGACGCATAATTATTCTGAATCTTCTTCGTTAATGCTTTCTTCATTGGTCTCATTGGACATATCAGACCTATTGTCGTCTTCGGAATCTGAAAGAAGTGAGAAATAATCAATTAAAATTTTTGCAGATTGTTTAACCGCTTCTTCTGGAGTAATCGTTCCATCTGTTTCAATGGTCATTATAAGCTTGTCGTAGTTTGTTATTTCACCAACACGTGTATCTTCAACTCGATACCCAACGTTTCGAATTGGTGAAAACAAAGCATCAATTGAAATCGTTCCAATTGGATGATCTTCATTTGTGCGCTCTTCTGTTGGAGAATAACCTCTTCCTTTTTGAACTGTAATTTCCATTTCAAAATCCACGTCTGCTGTTTGTGTTGCAATCACTAAATCCGGATTCACAATTTCCACATCAGCATTTGGAGCAATGTCCGCAGCTGTAATCGCCTTTACGCCTTTTGAACTCAGGTTAAGCACCACTGGCTCGTCTGTGTGCACCTTCATTCGAAGCGACTTAAGATTTAAAATGATTTCAAGAGCATCCTCTTTTACATTATCAACAGCCTGAAATTCATGCGTCACCCCCTTAAGTTTGACAGCTGTTACAGCTGCACCAGAAAGGGACGAAAGAAGAGCCCGGCGAAATGCATTGCCGAGTGTTGTTCCGTATCCATGAAAGCAAGGCTCCACTGTTAAAATACCAACAGTGGGCTTATCGCCTTCTTGAAAATGAATCTTTGATGGCAGAAGAATGTTATCCATACAATCTTCAAAAATATTATTGAGAGTAAAATTCTACGATGAATGTTGGATCAAAAACTTGATCCAAGTCTTCGTTTTTGGGAATTGATGTAACCTTTCCAACCAATGCTTTCTGATCAAGTGCCAACCATTTTGGCAATTGACTATCTTTTAGTGTTTCAGGAATCTGCTTAACTATTCGCTTCTCTTGCTTTGATTCCTTAATACTAATTTCATCACCGATCTTGACTGTGAATGATGGGATGTCTACATGCTTACCATTTACCAAAATAAAACCGTGACTTACAAGCTGTCGAGCTTGACGTCGAGTCTTGGCAAATCCAAGTCTGAAAACTGTGTTATCTAAACGCATCTCAAGCAATTGAACCAAAACTGTGCTGGTATTGCCTTCTTTGCGAGCAGCTTTTTCAAAATAATTTCGAAACTGTCGCTCCATTACACCGTAAATTGCTTTTGCTTTTTGCTTTTCAATCAACTGCTCTCCATAAGATGACAAACGCTTTCTTCTGCGGGCATTCTTTGGACCATGAATTCCAGGTGGATATGGCCGACGTCGAACATACTTCTCTTTTCCAAGAGTGATACCAAGTCGCCGTGAGAGCTTTACAATTGGAGTTTGATTCTTTCCCATATATTAAACGCGTCGTACTTTCTTAGGTCGACAACCATTGTGCGGAAGTGGAGTAACATCTTTAATCGAGAGCACATGAAATCCATTTGCATTCAAAGCTCGAACAGCAGAATCTCGTCCTGATCCAACTCCCTTTACAAAAACATTAAGTTCTTTTAATCCACTTTCTTTTACACGCTCGGTTGCAGTTCTAACAATAATACTTGCTGCATACGGCGTTGCTTTTTTTGGGCCTTTAAATCCACAGTTCCCAGCGCTAGACCATGCAAGTGCGTTTCCATTAAGATCAGTAAATGTAACAATCGTATTGTTGTACGTTGCTTGTATATATGCGCAGCCTTGTGAAACCTGACGCATTGCTTTTTTCTTCTTTTTGGATTTGGATTTCTGAACAGCCATATTATGTCTTGGTCAAAGCCCTTCGACCACTACCTGTTGTTCTACGAACATTTCCTCGAACAGTTCTTGAATTTGTTTTAGTTCTCTGACCCCTAACTGGTAATCGTTTTTTGTGTCGATTGCCTCGATGAGAAGAAACTTCTTTCAATCGCTTAATGTTTGAGAGAACATCTCGTCTAAGATCACCTTCCATTCGATTTTCCTTTTCTAAAATTTCACGGATCTTTTTCACCTGATCTTCATTCAGATCCTTTGTACGAATATTCTCATCGACTCCTGCATCTTTAAGCGTTCTCTTTGAAACCTTTAATCCAACACCATAAATATACGTGAGTGCAATCACTATTCTTTTATCTGATGGAATTGTAACTCCAGCGATTCTTGCCATAGTTTTAAACCTACCCTTGCCTCTGTTTATGACGTGGATTCTTACAAATAACAACGACTCGACCTTTACGCCGAATCACTTTGCAGTCACGACAAATTTTTTTTGCAGATGCACGCACTTTCATAACTCATAAAGACACCGAGCTAAGCTCGGTGACTAAAACCGATAAACAACTCTACCTTTGGTTAAATCGTATGGACTGATTTCTAACTTGACATCATCACCCGGGAGAATTCGAATTCTGAATTTTCTCATGCGGCCGGACAAATGTCCTGTTATAATCTGACCATTTTCAAGTTTGATTTTGAAGTTAGCGGCAGGCAGAAGTTCTTCTACCGTGCCCCTCATCTCAATAAAATCCTTCGTTGACTTGTTACTCATAGTCGAATGATGACGGAATTCTAGCAGAGTTCAGCTAAAAAAGCAATAAAACGACGAATTTTGAGGCGCCGCCATTTTATGTTTTTTGTCAACTTCTGTCAAGAACACGTACGTGGATAAGATTTGATCATCTTTTTAGCTAACATGAGCCAATTTAGATAATCTAAGTTTTATGTGAGTTATTTAAGTGTTGCTTTGATTCGTCGAATACCCGCCCCAACAGACTCTTCTTTCTTGATTTTAAAGTGTCCTAATTCCCCAGTTTTTTGCACATGCGGGCCACCACAAACTTCTTTGCTGTAATACTCCCCTGTTGCTTCATCGCCAATAAAATAAACTTTTATTTTGCCTCCAAGTTGTGCGTACTTATCATCAAACACTCCTACAGCATTGCGTTTTTTTGCTTGTTCAATATCTAGAATCTCTTGATGAACTGAAAAATCTTTTTTAATATTTTCGTTTACAATTTCTTCAACTTGCTTTTTTTGTTCATCAGTCATTTTTTCCGGATGAGAAAAATCAAACCGCAAACGTTTTGGTGTAATGTTTGATCCTTTTTGAAACACATGATCACCGAGAACTGTTCGCAAAGCTTGAAGCAACATGTGTGTTGCTGTGTGCAACTTAACAGTATCTTCAGAATGATCAGCCAATCCGCCGGTAAACTTTTCAGTTGCACTTGCACGAGATAAGTCGCGGTGTTTTTTGAATTCAGTTTCAAATACTTTTCTATCAACATCTTGACCTTTTTCTTTTGCCATTTCCTCAGTAAGTTCCAATGGGAATCCGTACGTTGAATACAACACAAAAGCATCTTCACCGGAAATCTTATTATTTTTTTCAAACATCTTTTCAAACTCACGTTCACCTTTTGAAAGAGTTTTTTGAAATCTTTTTTCTTCACGATCCAGCTCTTCCAAAATACCGTCTTGTTTTTGAACAAGTTCTGGATAGGCGTTTTTGTAAGTCTTAATTACACATACTGCCAATGCATTACAAAACGATTCTGTTACACCAAGACCTTTTGCAAAACGGATTGACCGACGTATAAGTCGACGAGAAAAATAACCCTGATCCTTATTTGAAGGCATTGCTCCATCTGCCATTAGAAATGTTGCAGCGCGCAAGTGGTCCAAAATAACTCGATAAGCTTTTGTTTGATCTGACTTTTGCCCATAACCTGTTCCGGATTTTTTTTCAAGAGTTTCACGCATCTCTTCAAACACATCAATCTTAAAAATATCTGGATTGTCATTTACTGCTGCAAGCATTCGTTCAAGCCCTCCACCAAAATCAACATTCTTGTTTGGGAGTGGAGCGAATCCATCCTCAGTCTTTTGATACTCCATGAACACATTGTTCCCTATCTCCAAATAACGCCCACAATCGCAATTTACGTGGCACTCTTCATTTTTAAATTCAGAATTCTCGTGAAATAAATGTTGTTCGCCAAAGTCCCAAAAGATCTCTGAATCAGGTCCACCTGGCTCACCTACTGGCATATTCTCTGGAACTCCCGAACGCGACCACCAGTTTTTAGTTTCATCGTAGTAAAAGATTCGATCTTTTTCCGCATCAACTCCTACGTTTTGAAATTCTTTTTTCCAAAGCTCGGCCGACTCTTCATCGCGCGGGATTCCGAGTTTATCATTACCCTCAAAAACTGTGACGTATAGTCGATTGGGATCAAGCCCGAGTTCCTTTGTAACAAACTCAAAAATCCATGAAATTTGTTCTTGTTTGAAATAATCACCAAGAGACCAGTTTCCAAGCATTTCGAAAAACGTTGTGTGACGGTTGTCACCAACCTCATCAATATCTTGTGTACGAAAACACTTTTGAGAATTTGCTATTCGCTTTCCTTCTGAGTGCGGCTCACCAAGCAGATACGGAACAATTGGTTGCATTCCAGACCCGGTAAACAAAGTTGTTGGATCATTTTCCGGCAACAAAGAAGCCGAAGGAATAATCGCATGTCCTTTATCTTTGAAAAAATCTAAGTACTTTTGTCTAAGTTCATCAATGGTCATATTAAACAGGCCCATCCCCTTTTGAAATAACTTCATCAGGAGTTACCTTTCTTAGTATTTTACGTTGAATGGATTTAAGAAAAACATTTAGTTCTTCAGTTTTTAAACTATAAGCGATGATAACATACACAGCAAGTCCAAGTCCTCCTGCTATAAAACCCTGACTTAAAACCCCAAAAAAAGTTTCAAGAGAGATTACTGATACAACAAATGGTTTTACTGTTTGCATTACAACACCTGCAGCAAGTCCAGCAACTGTCATTTTAAATAAAGATTGAGTGATCCTAAGTTCGTCAAGAGTTCCAATGCGCTGTCTGAGCAATACCCACAAAAGCAATGCATTTACAATTGCTGCAAGAGAGTATGCCATACCCAAACCTATTACACCAAAATAATCAGTAAATAAAAACGCACTAACAATCCCAACCAGTGTTGCAACCAAGCCGGCGATAAGCGGTGTGACTGTGTCGTGTAGTGCAAAGAACGCACGTGCAATCACAAACACAAGCGCTTGCGGAACAAAAGTAAGTGCAAAAAATGCAAGTGTGTCTGCGGTTAGAACAGTAGCAGTCCAATCAAACGCACCAGCCCCAACAACAACTCGTACAATCTGTGCGCGTAAAATTAAAAATAAAATCATCATTGGAATCATGAAAAAAAGTATTTGTCGAATTGTTGCTGAAAATGAAGTGACAAATTTTTTGATTTCATTTTTTTCCAAGTGCTCTGAAAATGAAGGAAACGCCGCAATGGCATAAGAAACTCCGATAATACCAACCGGGAAAAACTGAATGTTGTAAGCGAATTGAAAAACCGTAACACTTCCTACTGCCAACAAACTTGCCATAACAGTCAAAATCACAAACATGATTTGGTTTATGGCAATCCCAAGCATGCGCGGCCCTGTTAATTTCAATAGTTCTCGTGTGTCTTTATCTTTCCATTTAAAAGAAAACTCGTAATCATATCCAACTTTATAACAACCAAGATACTGAACAAAAAGATGCAAAAAGGCGCCAAAAACAACACCCCAGGCAAGACCTATTGGACCCATAATATCAACAAACCATAAAGCACCGATAATGATTCCAATGTTATAAAGAACCGGAGCAAGCGCATAAAGCGCAAAACGTTTCAGGCTTTGAAGAACAGATCCAAAAATCATTGAGCCAGCAAGCAGTATCTGAGCCAAAAGCATAACCCGCGTAAAACTTGCTACACTTGCTTGTTTGATTGGATGAAAACCAGGAGCAATCAATTGTGAAAGAGGATTTGCAAACACAAAAAGAATAACAGAGATTACAATCATGCTAATGCCGATAATATGCAAAGTATTGTTTGCAAACTTCCACGCTCTTTTTCTGGACTCTTTGTGAATGTAACTTTTTGTAAATAACGGAATAAAGCTTGCCGAGAGCGCACCTACAACCAGAAGCGCAAATAAAAGATCCGGGATTTTAAAAGCCGCATAATAAATATCAAGTGTGTCCCCTGCTCCAAATTCTCCGGCAAGGATTCTGTCTCTAACTAAACCAACAATCCGGCTGGCAAACGAAAGAACGCCGACCACAACGGCAGCGCCCACAATCGTTTTTGATTCTGCGTTTATAAACCTGAGCATGCAATCTTATTCCTCTTTTACACGAACCTTTGTTGTTGGTTTTTTAGCAACTCGTTTTTTTGGCGCAGATTTTTTTTGACTTGAAAAACTGATCTGGCTTTGTTGTTTTTTGCCAAGTGAGAAAATTATGTAAAAACCTATTAGCAAAAGAAACGCCAAAAGAACAATGGCTGAAACAACGAGTTTATTTTGCAAAGAAAACAAAGGTATAAAAATCGTTGTTGAGTCTGTTGAGATATTTCCCTCATGATCGCGGATGGTTAAAAAGACCTTGTACGCACCACTTTTTTCAAATGTGTGTGTCACGCTTGTTTGTCCGGATGTAACACCATCACCAAAATCCCATTCATAAACATACCCATCAACACGCTGGCCAATCAGATTAAATGTAAACGTGGTGTACCTGTCTTTTGAATAACTGAAAATTGCATTTGGAGAAAAAGAAATTCCAGCATCTTCGACCTCTTCGCCCAGGCTAAAGCCTGGGGCTACCTCTTCTTCCGTCTCTCCAACCTCTTGTACATCTTTTTTCAATTTCTGTGCAACTTCGTTTACGAGATCACTCAGAAGCGATTTAACAACCTCTTTCTCAGATTTCTTTTCTGACTGCTTTTCTGGTTCTGGTTCTGGTTCGTGTTCAAACTTTAATGGATCAGTTGGATAAACATCATTTTTATCATTTACCCCATCTCCGTCTGTGTCTTTTGATTTTGGATTTGTTCCAAGCTCTCTTTCAACATCATTAGTAAGACCATCATTGTCTGCATCATCATCACAAACATCACCCAAACCATCTGAGTCAAAATCTCCTTGATTTGCATTGGCATTTACCGGACAGTTATCAAGATCATTAACAATACCATCTCGGTCATCGTCAATAAGCGGAGTAAAGATTCCGGTAATAGCAACGTTGTTTTCAAAGTTCATGTCTTCTGGATCAGTGCCACGAATTTCTGCACGAATATTAAAATCACCTGATGGCACAACAAAATCAACATAGACTTCTTCCGGATTACCACCTGCAACAACTGAAATCACTTGCGAGTCTCCAATTGGTACTGTGCCTTGAAAAAAAGTTACATATCCAGCAACATCCAAATCGCCAATATTTTTCACAGCTCCATAAATACGAACTGTCTCGCCTGCAACTAAATCAGATTTAAAACGTATGTCACTTGCATTAATCATCAAATCTGCATCTACTGCTAAGGCAGACAACGGAGTTATAATTAAAATTAGTGCGACAAGATATTTCATAAAATAAGCGAGACTGTGTCTCCTGTGTGAACCCAACTCTCTGCTGCCTCATCTGAGGTTAAATCTAGTTGAAGAGAATAACTTGGATGAACTCTAACTGTTACATGATCAATTTTTGTGTCTGAAGGTTCGTGAACAAGTCCAACAACTTGATGATGCTTAAGACCAAAATGTTTAGCATGCTGAGGATTGCAGTGTAGATGTCTTATTGGAATTATTACTGCTGAAGTTGCTTTTAATTCACCTTTTGGACCTTTAAGTTTGCAAGAGCCTGATCTAGTCAAATCACCGGACAATCTTACAGGCACATCTATTCCCAAAGCATATGCATCTGTTGCTGAAAGTTCAACTTGAGTTTTTTCTCTACACGAACCAACTACGCGCACTGATTCAAATTCACCTTCTGGTCCCTGAACAGTTAAGGTTTCTTCATAAACCACATGACCTTTGTGATTTGCATTTTGCTTTGTAACAAGTTCTGTTGTGTTGAAAAGTTTTTTACAGTCTTTTTCGGACAAGTGAACATGTCGATTTTGCACGCAAACAGGAATCTTCATAATTTTGAAAGCTGATGCATAGAAATCAGTGGAAATATATAGAAATAAAGTTGTAGTCAACCTATTTCTACTTATTTCAATTAGTTTCCATTTATTTCAATCTAGAATTTTGAACGCTTGACAATAGCCACTACAATCGCAATCATCCCAACAAATCCAATAAAGTATAAAAAGCTGATAATCCTTGGGTCGTCGTAGTACGGAAGCCATGGCACGTTCATTCCGTAAAATCCAGCAAGAAGAGTTGGAACCATGAGCGACGCTGAGATAATGGTCAGCAAGGTGATTATGTCATTGGTTTTGTGAGACAACAAAGCTTCATTAACATCAAACATTCCGTCGATTAAAAGCTTAAGGTTGTCAGCTGTAAGCCAGATAGTATCAAGCACATCGTGCAAGTCATCCAAATATAAATGATTTTCTTCAGTTAAAAACGGACGTTTCAAATTGGCAAGACTGGCTAACATACTACGTTGTGGATCGATCAGATGACGTGCATACAAAACATTGCGACGAACATGTCCAAGATCAACAGTAATTCGTCTTTGATGCTTGTGTTGAATCGCATCTTCAAGTCTTGCAACTTCTTGAGTAAGATCTCCAACAATTGCCATTGATCCACGAAAAGCATCGTGCAAAATTTTGTACATCAGATATGAGGTTCCTTTTGCAAAAACAGAAGAGCGCGACTTATTTCCTTTTTTCAAACGGCCAAAATATTTTTGAACTGAATCAATAGGCGTGTTTGTAAGTGTGACAAGTTTGTCCTGGCTTAAAAACACATAAAGCTCCTCACCGTGAACATGACCGCTGTCTTTGTGCATTGTTGGAATGTGGAAAACAAAAAAAATGTAATGCTTGTACGGGTCCATTTTTGAAATCGGAGTTTCTGATTGAATGTCATCGTAATCAAGGTGATGGAAACGAAAATTGTCTTGAAGGTATTCAAGATCTTTGTCTTTTGCGCGTTGAATGTGAATCCATTCAATACCTTTTGCACTAATGATTGATTGGCTCATGAGACGTCACTTTTTTCTTTTTGTTTTTTATAGCCAAATGTGTAACAAAACTTGTTGTGTCGTATTGGTCCGATAAAAGCAAGATGCAATTCTGCCATCATGTATTTCATTGCGATTTTCATTCGTCCGTCTCGATCAAGACGACGAATAGAAACCGGTATTCTGGTTGATTTCAAAAAACCAAACTTTCCAACCTTTTTAAATCTTTGAGCATAATCATGGTCTTCACAAAATAAAACCGTCTCATCAAATCCTCCAATTTTTTCATGCAATTCTCTTCGTACAAACATGCAAAAACCCGGAGCGTGCGGAAAAAGCGATCCCCAAGCGCGTGCATATTTATTATACGCTTTATGCATGAAATGATCGACCATGTCATCAGATAGTGGGAACACATCACATGTTGCCAAGCCAAGTCCGCGCTCGTTCATTTCCTGAATTGATTTTTCCAAAAACTCCGGATCGCGCAATTCAACATCTGCATCCAAAAATAAAATAAGTTCTGTGTTTGCCGCTTTTGCTCCATTGTTTCTACCAACAGATGGCATACCTCCCTCCACTACTTTCACACCAAATGTTTTTGCGATTTTTTTGGTTTGATCGGTTGAGTCGGCATCAGCAACAATTATCTCTTCTGGTTGGCAGGTTTGTTTTTTAATTGAGGTAAGAAGCTTTGGTAAATATTCTTCTTCGTTTTTTGTTGGGATAATAATCGTGAGCATAATGTAGATTTCCCCTCCTTTTCAAGGAGGGGTTAGGGGTGGTTATGATTTTGAAACAAGAACTTCTGTTTTTTCAAAATTCTAACCCCCTGTAAGTCCCCCTTAAAAAGGGGGACATTCGTGTCTACATTTTACCTGATTTTCCGCTCAGAGCAAACAGAGCAATTCCGGTTGCAACAGAAACATTGAGCGATTGTTTTTTACCGATCATGGGAATTTCTATTATTTGATCACACACATCAAGAACTGTTTTTTCAATACCTTCAACTTCATTTCCAACAATCAACGCAATTGGCTCTGTTGTATTAACTGATTCAATTGATTCCCCGCCTGTTTCTAATCCAAAAATACTAATATTGCTTTTCTTTAATTCGTCTACAAGATCAAAAATATTTTCTTTATATTCCCAATCAACTCTGTGTTCTGATCCAAGAGCTACTTTTGCAATTTCTTTTCTAGGGGGTTGACCGGTATATCCAGTTAAATAAATCTTTTTGATCCCAAAAACATCAGCTGATCTAAAAATCGAACCAACGTTATGAAGGGATCTAATGTTATGAGCAATGAGAATAATGTTTGACATATTGTATTACATGCTATTAGATACAGGCGTCCACATCAAGCAAGAGGAATCGGACAATGCGAAAATGGCTGCCAAGGCTCTCAATCCTCGCGCTCGTACTGATGGGCGTGTACGGATACTTCGTCGGCTTCTCGGGATGGTTCGAGAAGTTCTCACCGATCGCGGTTCTGTTGATCGTGGTCACGTTCGTGGTCTCCCGGCTCAAGCCGGTCGAGGGCGTTGCTCACACCGGCACATTCAGATTCCGACGTGTGATGAACTGGCTGCCACTAGGTCTGACGTACGCGTTCCTGTACATGGGGCGCTACAACATCAAGGTCGCGCACCACTCGTTCGGCGACATGGTGAACCTGGCAGGCGAACCCCTGATGAGCAACGCGATCTTCGCAGGGCTCTTCTTCTGGGGAACATTCGTCTACGGCTTCTCGTTTCTTCTGAACGGCCCCCTCACAGATCGACTGGGTGGCAAATTCGCCATCATCATCGGCGCCGTGGGCGCGGCATTGGCGAACCTCGGTATGGCCTGGTGCACCTGGCAGATCATCGACCACGGCACCTACTACAACTTCCTGGTGGAGCGCTTCGCAATCGTCTTTTCGGTTCTGTACATGGCGAACATGTACTTCCAGAGCTTTGGAGCGGTCGCGATCGTAAAGGTCAACTCGGCCTGGTTCCACGTGAAAGAACGTGGCGTGTTCGGAGCCATCTTCGGCATTCTGATCTCGCTCGGCATCTACTTCGCCTTTGACGTCAGCAAGATGCTCATCGAGGGCGTTGGTCTCACGGCCGCGTTCTACGTACCTTCGATTCTCCTGCTCGTGTTTACGGCCCTGAACCTCTTCATGGTCAAGAACACTCCAGGGGAAACCTCGCACGATGACTTCAACACCGCAGACGCCTCTTCGGACGACGACGGAGAACTCCTTCCAGCCGTCGCTGTGTTCAAGATGATGCTCAAGAACCCGATCATCATCACGATCGCCTGCGTCGAGTTCTGTAGCGGCTTCCTCCGTCAGTCCATCATGCAGTGGTTCCGGACCTTTGCCAAGCAAACCGACGCAATCCTGCATCTGAAGGACACCTTTGTCTACGACAACTGGGGCATGCTCCTGTGCGCTGCCGGGATCCTCTCGGGAGTATTCGCAGGGGTGATCTCTGACCGCGTCTTCCAATCGCGCCGTGGTCCTGTTGCCACGATTCTGTACGCACTCATGTTCGTCATGGCCTTGTTCATGTGCGGGTTCTACCAGACCGCAGTCGTGGGATGGCTCGTGGTCGTGATGTCAGCATGCATCATCGGTGTTCACGGCATGCTCTCGGGCACAGCCAGCATGGACTTCGGCGGCAAGAAGAACGTGGGGGTGGCCGTTGGAATCATCGACGGCTTCGTCTACATGGGCACTGCGTTCATGTCGATCCTCTACATGTTCATTCTTCCCCAGAAGCAGTTCGGGGAAGGAGGTACACCAATCGGTCCTGCCACAGACCCAGGCAACTGGCTGGTCTGGCCGATCTCGATAACGATCATGTCCTTGGTCGGCATCTACTTCGCCAAGAAGATCTGGCACTCACACGCCAAGGACAAGGCGTTGAAGAAAGCCTGATCAACAACCCACAGGAGGTCTCACAAGGGTAACCCTTCACAAGGGCCCCTTTTTCAATTTAGCAATCAAGTTAACAATGTTTTCTAATCAATACTATCTTTTGAAGTATCTTCATGATGAACTGCCTTCTGAAACTTCTTATAAAATACTTCTCGATCGAGAAGTATTTTATAACTATTTTTTCCTATCTCCGACAAAGACACAGACCCATTTACTTATCCCAGTTTTTCGAATAAATTTTTGCACAGCCTCCACAACATCACGATCTGTTATCCAAACACTTTTCTGAAGCATTTTAAAATCACAACTTCTAAGAAAAAATCTAAAAGAGTCTCTGCCTCTTCTAGCATTCTCAGGAAAATCATAGACAACCAAACACTTCGTTTTTCGAGGGAGCTTGGGTCGATTTTCTGTAAAAGCACGCCTGTGCATTTCGCTCTTTCCTTCATCAGTAAGTTCACATAACATTTTTCCTTCTTGTTTTTTTATCTTTATCCATTTCTTGTTTTTCAAATATTGAATTCTCCTGTATTCATAAATTTTTTCTAATTCCTTATCCGATAACCCTGGAAATCTTTTTCTAACATTGTAACCCCACTCTGGAAAATCAAAAAGATGTCCTTCAATGCTTTGGAGAGAATCAAGTATTGATTTCTTTCGACGCTTAATCTTTTTTATATCCTTCAAAATTGATTGTTATAATTTTATTCACGATCGAGAAGTATTTTATAACTATTTTTCCATGCGATCAATTTTTTGTCTCTAATTGTTTATTGTCTTCAACTCATCGGCCGCGAGCAGCACTCTTTCCAAAAAACCCTTTTTCAATTATAGTGCTTTTTGTTATGAAGAAATCCGGCTTTGTTGTGATGATTGGTAGATCCAATGTTGGAAAGTCAACTTTAATGAATTCCATTATTGGTTCCAAGATCGCAATCACAACACCAAAACCACAGACAACACGTTTACCAATACAAGGAATCCTCAACCGACCAGAGGGCCAGGTTGTGTTTGTTGACACACCGGGAATACTTAAAGGTGCCAAAGATCCGCTTTCTAAAAAGCTTTCGCAATCAGTTAGAGAATCATTAAGAGAAGTTGACGTTATTCTTTATGTTGTTGATCCAACTCGTGAAATTGGTCAGGAAGAACGCTCTGTTATGAAAACACTTTCAAATATTGAAAAACCAAAAATTCTCATAATCAACAAAACAGATCTTAAACGAAAACCATATCTTGATTTTTATAGAGACCTGTCTGAGGACTTTGATCAGACAATCGAAGTTTCTGCTCTTCTTGGAACTCATGTTGGTTCAGTAATCGAACGGGTTCTGGAGTTGTTGCCTGAGAGTGAACCATATTATCCAGAAGGCCAGCTCACTAATATGCCAAATCGTTTTTGGTTGGCTGAACTAATTAGAGAAAAATTGTTTTTGCGTTTACGACAGGAAGTTCCCTACTCCACACACGTTGAAGTAACAGAAGTTGAAAAAAGAAAAAACGGCATCTTTTATATTGCCGCAACTGTTTTTACAACTGAAGATCGGTACAAAAGAATGATTATTGGACAGCAAGGACGTGGCATCAAAGAAATCGGTCAGTCAACACGAAAAGAATTGGAGGCTGTTATGGAATCAAAAGTTTTTATTGATCTTACTGTTGAGGTTGACCCTCATTGGATGCTTCGGTTTGAATAGGAAACGGCACTGCATTATTTATTTCACGAACTTCATAACCAACAAAACCTTCAAGCAATTCATCAGGACTCAAGCTCAAAGCCCCTTTTGACGCAGGTGTTAAAACCATTTCCAAAATTAGTGGATTTGATCGATTTGCCAAGATCTTATATTTTCCAAAAAAATTCTTTGCCTCTATTGTTCGAACACGCGTTTGCACACCATCAACTTTTAGCAAGTAATATCCCCAATCAGGATCTGCTTCAATGATCAATAAATCCTCTGCTTCTGTGGAGGCTTCTTTGTCTTTGAAAAACTTGTTTATAAGATTTCTAACATTGTCAGTAATCTCAAGCGCGCTTGAAAGCTGGGCATCAAACAAACCTAGTCTAAGATTTGTTGAACGAGTATTGGCAAGTTCATCATACTGCTTTTGCGACAACCAAATCAGAGAGTTGGTATCATAATCAGACTCACCTTCTGGCCAAAGATTTGGCGGCAAAACTGTTTCACTTTGTCCAAGGGCTGTTGTTGTAAGAGTTCCTTGTTTTGTAATTATTTCATGCTCTTTCTTAGGCGGACTTGGAATAGCAACGCCAACCGGTGAGTCAGCATACTTTTCTTCATAATCAAGCTGAGCTTGTTTTGAGTCTTCTGTTTCCACTTCTGTTTCAATCATCCAAAATAACTCTGCGCTTGCGCCAGGTACCCACTGCTTCATAGTTACTGAACGATCTTCACCTTGCTCGCCTAGCCAACTTAAAAATTTCCCACCAACACCAAGAACTGTTTGTCGAATAACAATTTCACTTTCTTGTTTTAGTTTCAATCCTTCAGCAGCGTCTTTGGGTGGCAGAGATGAAACCGGTGTGAACGAACAACCAGCCCCAAGAAGAACGAGCGCAATCAATGTTCCAAAAATTGTTGTTTGGCGTGTGTTCATAAAAGCAGTTGGTTTAAAGAAATTTCTTTGATATTATCTTAGCATGATTCAAAAAATCGCCATAACCTTTTTTGTGATAATTGTTGCCGGACTGCTTGTCTGGCAACGTTTTGATATTGAGCCCCATGTTCCAGCAACTGTTTTAGCTGAACAAAATTCTCAATTTGAAATTAATGACAGATTAAAACGAGGTCTTACAATTGAAACCGCTGATAATGAGCGATTCGCTTTTAAAATCCAAAACTCAATTATCACACTTGATGAACGGACAACACTTGTACTTGAAAGTCTTAAAAATTCTGAAAACGTAATTAAACTTTTGCGAGGCAGAATTGTTGTTGATGCGCCACCCGCCGACGCTAAAGCTTTGGCGGACAGGAGAGATGAAGTAATTTTTGTTGATACAAATTTTACTGCCAATGTAGTCCAGGCTTCCAAGACCAGCTTTGTAAATTATGATTTTCTAGAAACTGTTCACTTGATTCCAATTGAAGGCATGGTTCAGTTTAGTATAAAAAAAGTACCTGAATATTCACTTAGCTTTCTTCCAATTTCAATAAAAGAAACTCCACCGGTTGAAATTTCAAAACTCGAAGTAAACATTGAAACCGGTGCAGCATCCGAATTTTATAAATGGTCAGATAAAATCACAGAGTAATTTGACTTTCACAACCTAAAACAATAAACTCCCAAGGTCCTACAAGGAGGTGGTTGATGGTTGGTTTTAGAACTGCAAAATCACTTGATAGGGTCCTTGAGGTCCTTTCTGCAAATGGCGACAAGGACATGATCCTCAGTCGCTACCATCGCGAACCTCTGCTGGGTCTTGCCAGCCAGGTTCTCCACTTGGCCGCGGACTTTGACAACACCCTAACACCTGACAATGAATGGGTTTTGATACAAAGGTACTTGCTAGAAGATCTGCGCGCTCAAGAGCAAGCAGATCGTGATTGGTACCTTGCACAAACATCAGACTCAGTTCAATCCGTAGTTTCGCTGGAGGATCCTGACTGGTTCCAGTCTCATGTGCAACCTGGAAACCGTGTTGCAGTTGAGGGCGCATGGATTGCCCGATCGCTTGCCAGACACATGCAATCCGGCCTGAATCGTGGCGCAGTTGTCACTGTTGGCAAGGAAATGAAGCCACGAGCAGGACTACCTGAACTCTTTCAGCTCACGCAGCATCAAGTAGTCATCTCGTTTGGCATTGAACAGGTTGTCCTGTCTTTTCTTGCAAACCAGGGCTTGCAAGCAGCAGTTGCAGCAAATCGACTTTGCTTTGAAGACGGCGATGGACTCTCTGGCAACATGAGTGCAAGTCTAACCGGCTATGGCCGCAATGTTGTGGTCAGTTCAACAAAAGCCATTGCCGCACGTCTTTTTGCAAAGCAGACCGGCGGCCAGCCACCAAACATCTTGTCAATCGGCGACAGCATCGTGGATTTGGACATGATGCCGGACAACGGCTTCAACGTTCTTCTCCTGCCTCCGGGTGAAGCCAACAGAAAACTCGCAGCATTCAGAGACAACCACCTGGCTGCAATGTGGGGCAAACTGACCATAATCCTGGTCAGCGACTCTCTCATGCCACTGGTCGACCTGATCCGCGAATCTCGCGCGCTATAACACTGGCGCGTTTTTCAATTAATCTAAAAGTCTGCCCGCAGCTCAGCTGCGGGCAGACCATACAGTTTCATTCAATAATTCCACCACCAATCATTTTGTCTTCATTATAAAAAACAATTGACTGGCCTGGGGTTACTGCCCGCTGTTCTTTGTCAAAAATAACCTCCACGCGATTCTTTTCAATTTTTGAAATGGTGCAAGGCTGTGACTCTTGTCGATAGCGGATTCTTGCTGAGCATTTATGCGGAGCTGTTGGCTTTTCAAACCAATTTAGATTTATTGCAACAAGTTCTTTTTTAAAAAGCGCTGGATGAAAATTGCTGGATACAACCAACTCTTTTGTTTCAGGTCTTTTTTCAACAACATAATATGGAGTTCCTCCGCCAATATTTAATCCATGTCGTTGACCAATTGTGTAAAAGTTAATTCCGTTGTGTTTGCCAATCACTTCCCCATCAACAGTTACAACATCTCCTGGATCTTCTGGAATGCGTGTTTTTAAAAATTCCTGAATATCAACCTCGCCAACAAAACAAATTCCTGTGCTGTCTTTTTTGTCAGCAATATCAAGTTCGAGTTCCTGTGCCTTCTTTCTAACATCAGGCTTTTTCATCTCACCGATCGGAAACAAAATCCTTGGCAACACTTTTGGATCTACTGCCCAAAGAAAATATGATTGATCTTTGTTTGTATCAAAGCCTTTACAAATACTTAAAGATCTCTCCGCTCGGCTAGCGCCTCGGTCGAGATGACACGATTCTTTTTTGTCATCCCGAGCGAGCCTTTTGGCGAGCCGAGGGATCTCGCATCGGCCGACACCTCGGTCGAGATGACATAAACGGGCGTAATGTCCGGTTGCAACATAATCGCACTCAAGACGATCAGCTTCTTTAATAAACAAATTAAACTTTATGTACTTGTTACACATCACATCTGGATTTGGAGTGCGGCCTGCTTCAAACTCCTTAAACATATTTTCAACAACCTGACCACGATACTCATCTTCAAAATCAAAAGTAAGAAACGGAATGCCAAGCTTAGCTGCAACCCGTGCGGCATCTTGTCGCTCGGATTTCCAATCGCACGTCTCTGTCCAATTCTTCATAAACGCACCAACCACTTCATAACCCTGCTCCAAAAGCAAAGCAGCACTGACAGACGAGTCAACACCACCGGACATTCCAACTAATACTTTTTTCTTTTTCATAATAACCCGCTACCGCTACCCGGTAGCGGTCTGGTTCTTTAAAACAAGCTTCAAACCGCTACCGGGTAACGACATTTCAAGTATTAAACTCGGTTTTTATTTTTTCAAATTTACCAAAATCCTCCCGTTTTACAAAGAAATCCGTGAACTGAAGTTTTTCATTATATTTTTGCAACAAGTCAGAGTATTCAAAAATCGGAATGTACTCAATCTTGTTAACATGCTTTTTGGAAACGTAAATCATTGGCGCGTGTTCTGTTGAACGCTCACTGAAAAACGAAAGTTTGTTTTTTACTGAATGTGTGAAACTTTGGATGTTGTTCTTTTCACAAAAGCCTTTCAAGTTATCAAGTGTTTTTTTATCTTCTGGTTTTAAATCATACAATCGTATAATTCTCTTGGCTGCAATGCGGTGCATGAGATGATGTGACCAATAATTCTTTTCATCTTTTGCTGCTTCAAACAAAAGCTCAATAACAGCTCCATCACGTAGATTTGTATAAGCGTATGGATCTGTTGGAATTTGTAAGTCGATTTCCTTTTGTTTAATTGCTTGTTCAAGACAATGAATAAACCCTGCTTTTGTTTTGTGAAAATAAACTTGATCAATCATGTGATAACGCGCAAGCAAAATATCCTCAAACGCACGAACTCCATTCTCTGACAATGTAAAAATCAATTCCCCTTCTCGTTCTGCAACGCTGATCGAAGAAATCAACCAATCAAGATCATAACTGCCATACGCTACGCCGCAGTAATAACTATCTCGCAAAAGATAATCCATACGATCACAATCCACCTCACCTGAAATCAAACCTTTGAGAACTTTTTGCAAACCCGGAATGCGTTCAATCAAACTCATGAAATACGATGAAGGTTTTATTTGTCGATGAATCAATGAACAAATATCTTGTGCAAAGTCTTTTTCAAGTAAACCTTCTTTAGCAAGTGTTTGAATCAAAAGAACACTGTAATCTTCGTGAACAGCTTGGCGGGTAAATTCCCCCCCTGCCCGAGGGGGGGTTAGGGGGGGTGGGAGTTTCCACCAATCCCAATTAAATGGCAAGTCTGACAGCTTTGGAAAAACCTCTTCTGAAGCATGAGAAAAAGGACCATGACCAATATCGTGCAAAAGCCCAGCGATTCTAACTCGACTGCGCAAAGACTCCAATTCTTCACTTGACAACTTTTCTTTTAAAGAATGCGAGCCCAAAATCATTTTTCCAAACAATCGCCCTGCAACATGCATTGCGCCAAGCGAATGTGTGAATCGATCATGAACAGCACCCGGATAAACATATGATTGCAAAAACCCAAGCTGGCTTATAAACCGAAGACGTTGAAAAAATGGATGATCAATAATCTCTTTTTCAAAATCATTAAAAGAGATACGTTTGTGAATTGGATCCCGAAGCTCGTAATTCATATAATGGCATCTTAACGAGCATTGCCCCCCTTTTCAAGAGGACGTTCAAACTGTAGAGTTCCCCTCCTTTTCAAGGAGGGGTTAGGGGTGGTTATGCTTATGAAACGCTAACCCTCTGTAGTCCCCCTTGAAAAGGGGGACTTTCGACATACAAACAGAAACACCCCAACCGTTTTCGTTTCGGCTGGGGTGAAGGAGAGGTGGCTCGACTTGAGCGCTATTCAGCGACGCGGCGCTCGGGTTCTACGAGACGATCTGGATCCCCGTGGCTCCAACATGTGAAGAGCGCAACCAGCTCGAGCAGGGTTCTGCCACCCTCTTGGAACTTTGCAGCGGCCATGTTATCCCCAGGGGACTTGAACCGCAGAATGTCTCCGCAGAACCTGAGCAAGCGGTACTGATCCCCATACAGCTCAGAGCATTGACTCTCGTCCTCGAGACGAGCCTGAAGAGTACGGAGTCCGGCAGGTGTGAACTCGGTTTCAGACCAGCCAGACCACAGCGGAGTCTGGTGCGTAACCACGGCCCTAGCACAACCCATCAGGTCGAGACAGCTGTTGAGCAGGGCGTAGAGCGGGGAGATCGCTTCCATGACCCAATACTCTCGAAGCAGGTGGAACGCACGTGCTTCCAAAGTCGCCTTGAGCAGAAGACCTTGACCCAGAGCTTCGTTCGAAGCCATCCTCAGACACTCCCACTCACGAGACATGAACTCGTGAGCGTTCTTCACGTCACGCGCACTGAGTCCGGCAAGAGCGTTTGGTTCGAGCGCCAGGAACATGAGAACACGCTCTCTTGCGAACTTGGTTCTGACCCTTGGCACAACGTGCCGGACCAACACCTTCTTGGCGAGCTTGCGTAGGGAGGCATCCGGTTCTACGATCTTGACCTCGCTCGCAACCTCGATAAGGAAGCCAACTGTAAGGTCACGTTCAGCACTATTCCGACTGTCGCGCTCTTGTGCTGCATGAATCAGTCCCGCAGCCTCCTCTGGACGCGTCGTGCGCCTGTATCGATTGACGATTTGAGCAATCACCATCCGGGTTCGATCTCGAGGAACTGCGTTTGGAAAAAGCGGATCTGCCATGATTTCCTCTCCCTTTTGCGTGCTTAGCATTTGTGCTTAGCACAGGATTGGTTACATGTTCACTCGCTGCCGGCGAGCACGGGCCAACGCTTTGTGCGCCTAACAAAAAAAATCGTAGTTGAAAACCACGAGCTTGTCAATCCCGCCTCTCGCGAGAGGCGGGATCACTGGTTTTTAATATTTTCAAGACTCACATGTACATTAAATCCTCATATGAGGATTTAATGTACGCCTAACTGAACCGCAATAGACCGCAAGCAAGTAGCGATCTAGATTGATGTAAAGTTTCCATATGGAAACTTTACATCAATGCTTTTTTAAATATTTTAATTTTTTCAAGACTCAAGTGTACATTAAATCGCCATATGGAAGTTTAATGTACACTTATGTTAAAAGAATCATCACACCAAGCAGGATTCGGAAAATGGCAATTCCTGTGTATGAATTTGTTTTTAAAAATGTGAGAAGGAATTTGATTGTAAGAAAAGCAGCTACAACTGAAGTAATAAATCCAATCAAAAGTGGCGCGTACCCAATCGATGCACTAGCAGTAACCCCCCCTAACCCCCCCTTGAAAAGGGGGGGGATGGCTTTCAAAAGACCTGCGGCTGCAATGGTTGGGATTCCAAGCAAGAAAGAAAACTTGGTTGCAGTCTCGCGAGTTAATTTCCCAAACAACCCAGCTGTAATTGTAATTCCAGACCTAGATGTTCCAGGAATCAAAGCAAGAACTTGAGCGAATCCAATTACCAATGACTTTTTCCAACCAACCATTTCAACTGAATCTTTTTTTGTTCCAGCAGCACGATCAGCAAAGTAAAGTACAATTCCCCAAACTATAAACGACCAAGCAACAACCTGAGTTGAACGAAGCGCAAGCTCAACAAAATCTTGCGCAAAAAAACCAACAATCACAATTGGAATCGTTGCGAGGATAATCCAATATCCTAAGGATTTCCATTTTTTAAAGCCAAGCAGTACTTCTGGCCAGAGCGCCCAGATCACTGCAGCAAGAGTTCCAAAATGAACAATGGCATCAAATGAAAGACTCTGAATCTCCCACCCAAGCCACTCTGGTATCAAAATCAAAAATCCCGAACTTGAGATCGGGAGAAATTCTGTTATTCCTTGAACAATTCCAAGAGTAAAGGCTTGAATCAAACTCATGTTAATCAAACTTTATTGATTGACCTGTTTTAAGTGTTCCAGATTGAGCGTCTGGTTTGTTTTCATTTTTTTTTGGTTGGCGCTCTTCTTGTTTAGGTGCTTGTTGTGAAGAACCTCCTGAGCTTGGTTTCTTTTTCTTTCGTTTTCGTTTTCGTTTCTTTTTTGGCCCATCTCCCCCGGTGTCTTTGCGAGGAGTCTGATCTCGATCAGACGACGAAGCAATCTTCGTATTCTTTTCGTTTTCTTTTACGGGGTTTGCTTCGGTCGCTTCGCTCCCTCGCAATGACGCAGGTGGCAAATCCCCCAACGAAATCGACGGTTCTTCCGGAGCCTTTTCAATCACCTCACCTTCTGAAGGCTTTGGTGGTGCTTCTTGTTTTGGTTTTTCTTTTTTACGTACCTGTTTCTTCTTTTTTCCTGACTTTCTTTCCTCTCTTACAATTTCAATACAATCTTCACAATAGATTGGTCGCGAGCGATCAAGCTCAACCGGCAAAACCATATCTTTGTTACAGCGCGTACAATTATACTCGTGTCTTGGCTTGCGAGATTGTTTAGCAGCCTTCTTTTTCTCTTCAGCCTCTTTGTACATTTGCTCATCATCTATTTCATCCATTCCAGACCATTTCACAATTTTTTCCTCAATCTCAGCACGTTTATGTGCATATCTTTCTCGTGAAATTTTAATTACTTTTTCTTCAGAGTGTGTAACATTTGCAATTGGCGGTAAAGTAATTGCTGAAAATGGTTGACTTGTAACTCCATCAATTAAAAGTTTCAAATAAATATTAAACTTTGGAAGGTTGATAATGTCTTCTGGAGTAAAGCGCGGCATGAACTCGGTTTCCATGTACGTTGCATCAGGCGAACCAACACGAAAAGCAATAATGCTTCCAACGTTTCCAAACACAGCTTCACGCACCTCATCTGTAAGTTGAGCAATATACTGGTGAGCCATTGTAAGACACAGTCGATACTTTCTGGCCTCAGACAAAATACCGGCAAACGACTCAACAGCAAAGTTTTGAAACTCATCAACATACAAATAAAAGTCTTCACGTTCGATCTCTGGGATATCAACACGTTCCATTGCGGCAAGTTGGATCTTGGAAATCAAAAGACCTCCTAAAAGCCTTGAGTTGTCTTCACCAATTCGCCCTTTTGACAAGTTGATAATAAAAATTTTCTTATTATCCATTATTTCGCGAATATTGATTGAAGATTTTACCTGAGCAACAATGTTTCGAATAATTGACGCGGAAAGAAACTGACCAATCTTGTTTTGAATTGGAGCAACTGCTTCTTGAGCATACTTATCGTTGTAACTTGCAAACTCTTTAAGCCAGAACTGCTTCACAACAGGATCTGTTACATTGCCAACCATTCGTTTTCTGTAATCTGCGTCAGACAAGATTCTATTAATACCAAGCAATGTTGAACCAGGATTATCAAGAAGCGCAAGAATGGTGTTATTTAAAATGTATTCCATTCTGGAGGACCACATGTTTTCCCAAATCTTTTTGAAAACCGCCATCATTCCACTTGTAACCAAATGTTTATGGCGCTCACTAACTGCTTCCAAGATATTAAAACCAATCGGATACTCAACATCAGACGGATTAAAATACACAACATCATTCATTCGCCAGCTTGGAATATAATCAATAATTTTCTCTGCAGTATCTCCGTGAGGGTCAACATAACAACAACCATGACCGGCATAAATATCAGACAAGATGTAATTTTCAAGAAGAGTCGTCTTTCCCATACCAGTCTTTCCAATAACATAAACGTGCCGACGTCTGTCATCGGTTTTGACACCAAACTTTGTCATTGAATTTCTAAAATTCGTTTTTGCAAAGTAGGTCACCTCATTTTCGTGGTCATGATTGTATGGCATAAATTAAATAGGAAGATTTGATGGCACTGAATCATCTTTTTTAATTTCATCAGACGGAGCCTCTACGCTAGGCAAAGCTTCTGAAAGTGGTTCACCAAGTTCTGATGGCAAACCACGTAGAGCTTCTACTTCACGTGGCAAGCCAATTGGCGGTTCAGCTTTTGCCACAGGCGATGCGGGTTCAACAGGAATGTCAGCAAGAGGTTGCGTGTCCACCCCTAAACCAGGCAGTGTGTTTTCATCAAGTGTAATTGGCAACCCAACCGGTGGTTCTGCTTTGCGAGCCTCAGCTTTTTTAACAAGCGGAGCTTTGATTGCAATCGTTGGGAAATGCCAAAGGCTAGCCAACTCTTCAGTATTAAGAAAAATCGGATCAGCCCCAATTCCCCAATTACGAGTTTTATAACCTCTCATAAGCGCCTCCTGTTTTTTTGTATAAACCCATCGCATCCAAAAATAATCATCTTTTGGTACTTGTGGAATATAAAGCGTGAATTTGTTCCAGTTAAGGTGAGAATACTGAAGTAAAATTCCCTTAACCATTCCAGTTCTTTCAACTTTTACAAAGGCATTTTTCTTTGCTGTATATAAAATTCGAATCTTGGCACCATGACCAACCTTTGTGGCTTTTCGTAGAATTGCGTCTGCTTCTTCTTTTTCAGTTAAAGAAATCTTAAAAACCTTCCACGGATCATCTTCTCCATTTTCCCCTTCAGAAAAAAGCATTGGTTTTAAATTAACTTCTGTTGCGTGTTCAACAAGTTCAGCTGGCAATGTTAACGCAGCTTCTGTTGCCTTTCCTACCATGCTTTTTTTCTTTTTTTCCTCTTTACCATAAATCTTATTCACATAAGCAACACCTTCATCTTTCCAGCTGCCTGTTGAAGGCTGAACAAGAATTTGGATCCAAAAATGTTCCCCTGGTTTCATTCGAGCCATTTGTTCAAGTGTATACCCAAGTGGATCTTTAATTTCCTGGGTCAAACGATCCTCAAAATCAATATAGGTTCTGATCGGATACATGTAATGTTTATCAAGTGTTAATTCCCCTCCCCACATCTCATATTCATCATCTGGAAATTCGCTTGGAAACTTTTCTGTGTAATCATCAACCTCTGTAATCTCAGCATCAGGATAGTGAGCATAAATTCCTGCCTCAATTGAATCTCTAAATCTTGTTTGAGTTCGGATAAGAAATTGAATATATCCTTCTGATGAAATAATTTCAAAAGAAAAAACAGGATGAAGTCTTCCATAAATCCAAATCTCCTTCCAAGTAAGAGAAGATTTGCATCCGTAAATACTTGCAAAAAGATTTTCAAGAGCCTTTGGTGTTTGCTCGGTCATTGCAGGAACATCAATAGCAAGTAAAACGTATTTCAGTGATCTGGAAAAAATACCTTGACGGTAGTTCTTCCACATTTGAATAAATCCCCAAAACAATGTGATAACAATCGGTATCCAACCAAACCAAACAAAGATACTAAAAATAATCTCATCTGCTGGCAGAGAGAAAAAAGAAGGGGCTAGGGTTGGTGTCGTTTCTTGAACGATCGGAATTGCGAATAATGGAAGCATATTCCAGTAATAATTATAGCAAAAAATCAGGGCATTGTCCCTGATTTTTTGTAATGTCATCTCGAGCGAGACAAAGTCGAGCCGAGAGATCTCGAACATGCGAGATTTCTCCGCTCCGGCCCGTCTGACGGGCCTCCGGTCGAAATGACATAATAATTACTCGGTCGAGATAACAAAACTTACTTCCTTCTCAACTCCCAGGCAACAAGCAGTGGGGAGGCAATAAAAAGAGAAGAGTAAGTTCCAACCGCAATTCCAATTATCAGAGCCAAAGCAAACGGTTGTGTTGTTGCTCCTCCAAAAAGGAAAATTGCAATAAGTGCGAGTAATGTGGTGACACTTGTGTTTACTGAACGTGAAAATGTTTGTTGAATACTTTGTTCAACTGTTGATTCAAAAGTATCTGCAGTTCGTCTTATTAAATTCTCACGAGTTCTGTCAAAAACAACAACTGTGTCGTTGATTGAATAACCAAGGATCGTAAGAATTGCTGCCACAAACGCTGCTCCAACTTCCCAACCATACAAATTTCCAAGAACAGAAAAAATTCCAATTGTGATTATTACATCATGAAATGCAGTAAAGATTGTAAGAAATCCGTATTTCCAGGACGCAACCGGCTCGGAAACTTTGCGGAACGCCCATGCAACATAAAGACCGATCAAAATAAGTGTAAGCAAAACACCCGAAACTGCTGTTCGACGAAGCTCGTTTCCAATAATCGGACCAATGGAATCAAATCGAAGCTCATCAACTGTTTCAAACTTTGTCTGTAAAACCGATAACAATTCCTGATGTTGATCTTCAGAAAGGTCTTCGGTTCGAATCAAAATACCCGTCTCCCCTGTTGTTTGAATTGATGCTCCTGTAAAACCGGCACCATCAATTGCTGACCTAATCTCTGAAACTTCAAACGTTTCTGATACTTCAACTTCCAAAAGAGACCCGCCTGTAAAGTCGATTCCGAATTTTAGTCCCCAGACAAACAAAGAAATTATGCTCAGCACAATTAACACGCCTGAGAAAATAAACCAAAGTTTTCTATTATCTACAATTTTCATATATCTACAATTTTCATACGTTTGTCTTTCTCTTAAATCCAAAGAGTGGTGGTTTTCGAATTGCTTTCCATTCAAGAGCTGTTTTGAGATAAATACGAGTAACTGTAATTGCGGTGAACATGCTGAGGATCACACCAATGGAAAGTGTAAGAGCAAATCCTCTGATAAAGCTTGAGCTAAACCAATAAAGAACTGCTGCTGCAATAAGTGTTGTGATGTTTCCGTCTCGAATTGCTGTCCACGCTCGCTTATATGCTTCGTCCAGTGAGGAAACAAAATCTCTACCGGAAGCAAACTCCTCTTTAAGCCGCTCAATAATTAGAACATTGGCATCAACAGCGATTCCAAGAGAGAGTACAAATCCAGCAATTCCAGCCAGTGTTACAGTTACACCAAACAATCGATATGCTGCCAGGTTCAAAAACGCAAACAAGAAAAGTGCAAGCACTGCAATCAAACCCGGCAAACGATACATAGCTATCATAAACAAAGCCACAAGAGCAAAGCCGTAAAGTGCTGCTTGAATACTTTTGCTAAGCGAGATTGATCCAAGTGTTGGTCCAATAGTTTGTTGTGAAAGAAGTTCAACCGGAACAGGAAGTGCTCCAGCGTTCAATCGTTGAGCCAACAATTTTGCTTCGTCAACTGTAAAATTTCCTGTAATCACAGCTCGTCCGCCATAGATAGCTTGCTGAACTGTTGGAACAGAGATTGGTGCTCCATCAAGGAAAATCGCAATTGGTTCACCAACGTGACTTTCTGTGAGCTCACCAAACAAATCACCGCCTTCTGAATTGAAATCAAGAGCAACATATGCTCCGCCTGTGTTTTGATCAAACTGAACAGTTGCACGATCAAGATGTTTTCCATTCAAATCAGTATTTTTCCACGGGGAACTTTCTGGAACAATGTCGTAAATACTTGTAAGTGGAAGAATGATTCGCTGAATTGTATACGCTGGAATTTCACGTGTATCTCGCTTTTGAATCAAGTGATAACCAAAGTCTGTTTCAATTGAATCGGAAATCTCTCCGATTGCAAGCGCGTCTGCTGCCAGTTTGAAAGCTGGAACAAAGTTGGCTGTGTTTGCCCAACCTAACTCACCGCCATTTGGTGCAGAAGGGCCGGTTGAATTGTCAATTGCAAGTTGTGCAAAGTTTTCTGCTGTGGCATGATCTTTAAGATTTTGAATTTTCAATGAAGCCTCAATCTCTGGAATTGGATTTTGACAATCTTGTTTTCCTTCAAAACAAATCAGAATGTGAGAAAGAAGCTGCTCGCTTTGTTGTTTCTTTTCAAGAACTTTAAAAATATTTATGCCATCTTGATTCTCAAGTGTGTCCCAGTAAACATTCTCCGGTTGCAAACCATTCTTTTTTATAACTTCTGCAAACTCAAACAGTGGACTTGATTCTGAAACATTTTCAATAATTCCCTTTGCTTGTTCTTTGTTGCTATCAATACTCAACTCAGAAACAAGATCAAAAAAATCTTCACCAGCTCTTGCGCGCGCAAGTGCCTCCTTTGCAACAACTGCATCTTCTTTTTGTCGAGTGTCTAGTTCTGCAAGTTCTTCTTGAGTTGGATCACGATCAAGCTGCGCGCCCGGTTCTTTAAATTCAAGAACCGGGGTTTCACCGATTTGAGAAATAGCTTCTGACACATCAAGTACTCCAGCAAGTTCAACAATCACACGATAAGTTCCACCGGTCGCGGTTGTTTGCACAACAGGCTCTGAAACACCAAAAGCGTTTACACGTCGTTCAATTACATCACGAACACCCTCAAGAGCTTCTACGCGATCTGACTCCTCAATCTCGTTCATATCAGCCTCATAAACAAGATGCGTTCCACCCTGCAAATCAAGACCAAGACGATATGGAACATCTTCTTTTTGCTCTAATTGTAATCCAGTCCTTGCCTCAATTGTAGACGCAGTCTGGTTGTAAATTCCAGGAAAATCGTAAAATAATACAGTAAATGTGATTATCACAATTAGAATCGATGCGATCCTGGGGCGCCAAACTGATGCGCTCTTTTGAGTCGTCTTCTTCTTAGTTTTCCAAGTTTGCATAAATCGTAATATTTCTAAAAGAAAATCGGCGTAAGTTTAAAGGATTTGGTTGCTTGACGCAAGTGGACAAACCCCGACTTGAATTTGGTTTTCGTTCGCAATCACTCGTTCTTTAAATAAGGAATTGGATAAATACCTTTTAGTTTAACAACTCCTGAGTTGAGTTTTGCAATTAAATAATATTTTTCAAGCTCTGCAAGCTCACTCTTGTCAATTTCAGAATGATACTTATTTATCATGCTGGCTGTTTTTTCATCAAGCCTATAACTAACCACATAATTAACTGACTCAAGTAATCGTTTGTGAATATCTTCTCGATAATGCAATGATGTTTGATCACACAAAACACTTAACAAACCCTTTTCTTTGCTTTGCAGAATTTGCTCTAAAACTTCTTCACTTAAAAAATTATGAGCCTCATCAAGTACAAGCGAACGATTTTCTCCTCCAACAACTTTCAAGAATTGATTTACAAGATAAACACCAAGTTCTTTTGCAACATCAGTTCCTAAAGTTTGATAATCAAGTTTACAAAGCAAATATTTTTGATTATCTTTTTTCATTTCATTAAAATCAATTTCCTTTTCAAATCGAGCAATATTTTCTTCCAATGTCTTTTCTTTTGCTTCAAACACGGCAACCTTATTTTTTTTATCAACAGGAATATATAACTGAACATCTTTTACAAGATCACCATAAGGCTCAATAAACATTCCTCCCCTGCCGTTTACAATCTCTGAAACAACCACTCCTTCAAGCGTGACAGACTTTCCCTGACCTGTGCGACCATACAAATGCAAAACTCCAGCTCGTTCTTCATTTAAAAGACCAATTATCTCTCCGTTCTCTTTTGTGCCAATTGGCATCAAACCTTCTTGGATTAAATTTCCCATATAATTAATTATAGGTGAATTAATTAAGTTATTTCAAAAAACACTTCTCCGGTTTTTATTGCGTTTAAAACTATTTCAACCGGTCCAAACAACGGATCAGGTAAGTCGTCGAGTGGATACCATTCAACGCTTTCTATTTTATCAGGTTCGCAAATCATTGGCTCGCCTGAGAGATGATCTGCAACAAAAGAAATGTCAATATAATGCTTGCCATACTTGCGCATGTTTGTACACGATGCAAAACGGACATTGTGAATTTCAATTCCCAGCTCTTCTTTTGCTTCACGCTTGAGCGCTTCAATTGGACTTTCACCAAACTCCATGTGACCGCCAATTGATCCATAACAACCAGAAGCATGCGCACCTTTGCGTTTAGCAAGCAATGTTTTTCCATCTTTGATAATCACAGCACCCACTCCAACTTTGATGTGTTTTTCTTCCATAGAATTCCAAAATACTAAAACTTATAAAGAGTCTGATTTTTTTGAATCTTTGCTTCTTCTGGCGTTATCTTTTCAACAACAGACAACGTTATATCCTTAATTACTCCTTCACAACTAAAACTATCTTCAATCTCTTTCAGCGCCACGGAAAGCTGCTCTTTATTTAAATCTCTCGCGATAGTTAAGTGTGGATGGAAATTCATTTCGTATGCCTCTAATTCGGGCTCAAAATATCTTTTGTAATCGCTCAAACAATTTACAATACCTTTTTGCAGACTATCGAGTTCGGAATTTTCAGATGATCGAATCATGATTAAATTTTCCTCTACAAACAATTTATCAAACAAAACCAAAATCTCATGGTTTGGAACCTTATGGTCTTTAAAAAAAAGGGACAACTTATCTTTAAGATCGTTAACCTGATCTTCTTCTATAAAACAGGGCTGCTTGAAAGTCACGTGAAGTTCGTATGATTCATCGTATTTTTTTCTAAAAGATTCGAGCCATGATGGACCTGATGTCAATTTAACGTTTGAATAAACTGCAAATATTTTCATATGCAAAATGATAATACCACAAACCTGCCGTTAATATTAACGGACAGGTTTGGGTTGGTCCCGAAGTTTACTTTGGTGGAGCTGACGGGATTCGAACCCGCAATCCCTGTTGTCAAAACAAGTAAGGTTGCCAATTACCTCCACAGCCCCGTGACTCCGGGGAAAAATAAAACTCCCTCAGTGATTAGAGGGAGTTTTATTTGACAACAGGGTGAAGGTAATTTCTCACTTGCTTGATTGTATTAAACCAGATTTTAATCGATTTGTCAACAGAGTTTATTCACAAATTATTAAGCTCCGTGACATTTTTTATACTTCTTCCCTGATCCACAAGGACACGGTTCATTACGGCCGACTTTTTCGTGTTGACCACTGGCTGTTTGAGATTGACCATTAGAACCCGAACTCTTAATTGCTCCGGCCAACTTCACACCAGCCCTATTTAACAAAGACCGACCAAGCTCAGCTTGAACTTTCATATCCACTGCGTGTTTTGCAAATTTGAAAAATGTATAAGTAACCTCATGATTGATTGACCCAAGAAGCCCCTGAAATAAATGGTACCCCTCTTTTTTATATTCAATCAAAGGATCACGCTGTCCATACCCTCGCAAACCAATTCCCATTCTAAGAGCGCTCATAGCAGCCAAATGATCAATCCAAAGGAAATCAATTGCGCGCACTAAAACACCTCGTTCAATATTGTGAACATCTTTTTTGTCCTCAAACAATTCGTACAGTTTGTCGTAATGCTTACCAACAATTTCCATAACCGTTTCAATAATCTTTGAGCGACCCTCTGCAAGATCCTCTTTGTCAGCGCTAGCTTCAAGTGTAATTTTTTCCATTGCATCAAAATCCCCGCCTTCAAGTGGAATAATCGTGTTAACAGTTTCTACGATTTCCTTTGTGTCCAAATCCGGTTTTGCTTTTTCCGGAGCTCCCTCAACAACCTCGCCTGTGTGGAACATAACAACCTGCTCAACTTCCCCTTCAATAAGATCTAAAACTCTTTCCCTCAAATTCTCAGGCTGTTCATTAAACATTTTAAGCACATCAAACCGACGCGCATAAACAACCTCTCTGTGTTTATTTAGAACATCATCATATTCAAGCAAATGCTTTCGAGAATCAAAGTGATGGCCCTCAACTCGAGTTTGTGCTTTTTCAACAGATTTTGTAACCATCTTATTTTCAATAGGCATGTCATCTGGAATACCAAGTCTGTCCATCATGTTCTTGGCGCGATCTGATCCAAAGATTCGCATCAAATCATCCTCCATGGAAAGATAAAACTGAGTTGAGCCAGGATCACCCTGACGACCGGAACGACCACGCAACTGATTATCAATACGACGCGAATCATGTCGCTCAGTTCCAACCACATGCAAACCACCGAGTTGAATAACCTTTTCTTCTTCTCCAGGAACACCAGGATTTCCACCCAACTTAATATCAACTCCACGACCAGCCATGTTTGTTGCAACTGTTACAGCACCAACTCGTCCGGCCTGAGCAATAATCTCAGCTTCACGCGTGTGATTTTTTGCGTTCAAAACTTCATGCTGCACACCTGCTTGTGTGAGGAGTTGATGCAGAATCTCGTTCTTTTCAACAGAGGCAGTACCAATCAAAACCGGCTGCCCTCTTTCTTGCTGTGCTTTAACATCTTTGATCACTGCCTGGAACTTTCCAAGCTCTGTTTTGAAAATTCGATCAATTCCATCGTCTCGCGCAACAGGAAGATTTGTTGGAATCTCTGTTACTTCCAAATTGTAAATTTTACCAAACTCTTCTGCCTCAGTAAGAGCAGTACCTGTCATCCCAGACAGTTTGTCATACATGCGAAACAAATTTTGAAATGTAATTGTTGCAAGTGTTTGACTCTCTCGTTTAATCTCAACTCCCTCCTTAGCTTCAATGGCCTGGTGAATACCTTCTGAAAATCGTCGGCCTTGCATCATTCGACCTGTGAACTCATCAACAATAATCACTTCCCCATTTTGCACAACATAGTGCACATCTCTTTGATAGTTGGCATGGGCGCGAAGTGCTGTGTCTGCAAAACGCTGATAAGTTCCAGCATCAAGACTGTAAAGGTTTTCAATATTTAGTGCTTTTTCAATTTTTTCAATTCCAGCTTCAGTCAAAGTTGAAGCGCGCATTTTTTCATCAACATTAAAGTCTTGGTTCTCTTTGAGGGTTTTTGCAATATCAGCAAAGCGATAATATAACTCGTTAGATTTTTCCGCTGGAGCGGAAATGATCAATGGCGTGCGAGCTTCATCAATCAAAATAGAGTCAACCTCATCGATAATAGCAAAGTGCAAATCCCGCATCACGGTTTCATCAAGAGTTGGTGCCATGTTATCGCGCAAGTAATCAAAACCAAATTGGTTGTTTGTTCCATAAGTTATGTCTGCGTTGTATGCATCTCTTCGTTCAACCGGGCGCAGATAGTCTTCACGAATATGAAACGCACCTGTTGCATCACGCTCTTTATCAGCTTCCTCTCCTTCTACTGAATCTTCATCTTGTTTAAAATTGGGATCGTAAATAAGACCGGATTCTTGTTGAATACATCCAACACTCATTCCAAGAAAATAAAAAATCTGGCCCATCCAAACAGCATCACGTCGCGCCAGATAATCGTTCACTGTTACCAAATGACAACCTCGGCCAGTCAAAGCGTTTGTGTACATTGCCAATGTTGAGGTAAGTGTTTTTCCTTCACCAGTACGCATCTCAGCAATCTGTCCGCGATGTAAAACCAAACCACCCATAAGCTGCACATCAAAATGACGCTGGTTTAATGTTCGTTTTGCAGCCTCGCGCACAACAGCAAATGCTTCATAAACCAAATCATCCAGGCTTTCACCTTTTTTTAAGCGTTCTCTAAATTCCTGTGTTTTCGCTTTTAAGGCTTCATCTGTTAATGGCTCAATATCTTTTTCAAGCGCATTGATTTGATCTGCATCTTTTTGCAAATCCGCCAATACTTTCTTGGTTGGATCGCCAAAAAGGATCTTTAGAATTTTTTGCATAACGGCGATATTATGCCGTTTTTTTAGAAAAAAAGCAATGATCCAATTGGGTCATCGAGGCCTTGACAAAACCGTTGGTATTTGATAGATTTTATCAGCGGTTCTGGTTCGCAGACACTCAAAACCAAAGGCTTCGGCGAAAACCAGAACAGCACCCCTTCGACGGAGAAGGTCGCCCGACCTAACTCCTGTTCGTCCTGACCCCAGTCATCGCCGACAGGGTCCCCAGCCACACTCGCGAGCAATCGTGATGACGTGCCCAGCAATTGGGATACGGAACGTGGCTGGTCTTTTCTTACAAATTTTTTTAAAAAAAAGAACGGGACGAATCCCGCAGTTATGGCGTGCGTTTTGCCAGGTCGTGTCTTTTACAACCGAAAACGCAAGTGACTTGATCTGAGAAGTCAGAAGGGCTGCCTGGTGGATTAGCATCTTCTGTATCAGCCTTGCACAGCCACCTGTCACAGTGTGTCTCATAATAACCCTGGTTCGGATTAGGGTTTGTCTGAGCCACTGCAACATGCACAGCCTGGGCAAGTTTTCTTCTTTCATGCCTGAGGCGATGTCTGGATCGAACCCTTTTGGGCTCACACGGGACAGCTCTTACTGCCTTTCCCCCAGCAGCACTTCCGCTCTCCCGATCGACAGTCGTAATGACCGGCATGCTCGCCCGCGATGACATGGCGCTCCTCCTCCGAACCTCCCCAAAAGATTCTTCCCAAATCCACCTTATGATTGATGTCGTGCAAAGTCAAGAAAAAAAACGGGCTTTTGCCCGTTCAATGTTTCCCTGGTCTTTTTGCTTTTTGGCTTCTATCTCGCAGCCTGTCTTTATATTCAGTTAGCTGCCGTTTGATTTGATTTTTCACTTTATCAATTGCTTCGTAAAGATCCTCAGCTTCTTCTACTGCGCGCAACTGTTTACCAGGAACATGAAACTGCATTTCACAACGAAAATGTGGGCCCTTGGAATGATGCTTTGTTGACTTGCCAACTTCCACTCGCATCTCATCAGCAGGATCAAACTCCTGACACAAATTTGTTAATGATTCGCACTTAAGCTCAACATACTCCTTAATGGCATTGGTGAGCTCCATGTTTGTACTTTTTATTGAAACTATTCGCATAAGCTTTTCTCTGTCATCTCGACCGAGTATTATTTTATGTCATTTCGACCGGAGGCCCGTCAGACGGGCCGGAGCGGAGAAATCTCGCATGTTCGAGATCCCTCGGCTTCGCCCGGCAGCTGCCGGGCTCCGCTCGGGATGACAAGAAAAAAATTGGATCGCTCGAAATGACATTGATTTTTTAAAAACCTACATATTCAATCTCCTCCTCTAATAGAATACCATATTTGTCTCTGGCTCGCGTTTTAATAAACGCAACTAATTGCACAACATGATCTGCAGTAGCATTTCCTGAATTGAGTACAAAGTTTCCATGCTTATCACTCACTTGTGCATTGCCAATCTTTTTTCCTTTCAAATCCATTTTGTCGATGAGCCAGCCCACAGACATGCTGCGGACTGCACTCATCTCATCAGGTATATCGAGTTTTTCAGAAATCCGTTGCAAATCCTCGTCATCCTTAATTTTATAGTTTTTAAAAAGACACCCAGCTGATCCTGCATCAAACGGCTGTGATGATTTTCTTTTTTCTATTTGTTGATTAATTTCTTCTTTGAGTTTTTCCGGATCACCTTGTTCAAGTTCAAATGTGGCAGACAAAACTATGTCTTTGCTGTTTTTAATTGCAGAATGTCGATAAGACATTTCAAGTTCTTCTTTTTCAAGTTTGAATACATTTCCCTTTCGCAACACTTCAACAAAAACTAAACCGTCTTTTGTTTCACCGCCAAAGCACCCAGCGTTTCCTCTTACAGCACCACCGATTGTTCCTGGAAGTGTTGCGGCCCAGGTTAAACCTGAAAGTCCTGCTTGTGCTGTTGTACGCGCAAGAACTCCAGACAAAGCCCCGGCTTCTGCCCGAACTGTTGTCTCTTTGATTTGAATATCACGCATTGCAATCTTGATCATTATCCCATCAAATCCATTATCATTTACAAGCATGTTGGATCCACCTCCAAACACAAAATACTTTAAATCATTTTCACCTGCGATTCTGATTGTGTGCTGTAACTCTTCAATTGTTTTAACTTCAACAAACCACTTTGCAGGTCCACCAATTCGAAAATTCGTATGTTGACTCATTGATTCGTTCTCTTTGAGTCTTGAGCCAAATATTTGTTCAAGTTGTTGTGTTATGTTCATACCTCATTTAAAAAATTCTGTAACTGATGAATGTAAATCTAAACCATCTAATTCTTCAACCGACAACCATTTAAACTCTGTGTGTGCTTTACTTAACTTTAGCTCTCCGAAAACCACAGCTGGTTTGAAATAGTAAAAATGTAAATCAAAAAGCTCGTCTTTGTAAACAATATCATTAATCTGTTTTCCTGACTCAATATCAAAACTTGTTTCTTCCTTAACCTCTCTTATAATCGCTTCAACCGGCGTCTCGCCTGAATCCAACTTCCCACCAGGGAAATCCCATTTGTTGGGATAGTGCGGCGCTATAGGCGAGCGCTTTAAAAGTAAGTACTTACCATTTTTTGTAATTATCGCTTTTGCAATTTCGATCATAATTGACTTTGTATAACTTTACTATTTTTACACAAATTGAAAAAGGCCTGTGGGAGCAAAGCCCGGAGGTCTTTCGAGAAGCCTGAACGTGTTTATCCAGACTATGAGTTGGGGTACGTGGGACTGAACTCAAGCTCGATCACAACACCGTAAAAAACGAATTTTGTCAACTGTGCAAGACAGAAAAAAATCAACCTAAAAATCCTAACGACCGTTAGGATTGTTATCCACAATTTGCTATTTTTTGACTAAGTCGAGTAAAGGTGAAATTGTCAAGCAAAAAACACATTTATGCAAAAAAGGGGGGAACGAATCTTGTCAATCCTTTACTTGGATTGGACAAGCCTGCGCGCAACAGAATCAACATCCCCTGCTCCCATTACAATAAGAACATCCGTAGAAGGCGCGATTTCTCTAAAAAGCTCGTGTGCATGATCTAAATCACGAGCGAATTGAATTTCTGGTTTTTGTATTTTATTCACAATATCTTGTGATGAAATTGATTGATCTTCATTTCTCCCAGCAACATCATAAACTTCGCTCAAGATTACAGGGAGATCTAGTTGACTTAACACTTTAATAAAATCATCAAACAGCTTTTCTGTTCTTGAGTGTTGATGAGGTTGATAACACAAAACGATTTTTTTATTTGGGAAAAATTCTTTTGCTGCTTCAATCGTGGCCTTAATTGCTGTTGGATGATGACCGTAATCAGAAATCACTTCTGTATTCTGATGCGTTCCAACGCGTTCAAAACGGCGCCAGATTCCACCAAATGATTCAAGCGCTTTTTTACAGGTTTCAAATGGCACACCAAGTTCCATTGCAGCTGTTGTGGCTGCAAGAGCATTCATGACATTAAAAGCACCAGGAACTGCAAGAGATAGTTTTCCAAGCTCAGTTTTAATTTCTTCATTGCGACAAATGTTAACCGCTTGCACACCAGACTTTGTTTCTCGATTCGCACCAAAATAGTCTGCGCTGGTTTCTAATCCATAACTTACGCCTTTGGAGATGTTTAGCTTTTTAATCTGCTCATCGTGTTTATTGAAAATAGTCAAACCTTTGCCTGTAAGTTTGTCTACAAAAATTTGGAACGTCTCTCTAACATGATCAATGTTACGATAATAATCCAAATGATCCTCTTCAATATTTGTGAGCACAATCATCTCAGGAGCCATCTCAATCATGTTGGCTTGATACTCACAACCCTCTACAACAAAAAACCTTCCTTTTCCAATTCGCAAATTTCCATGTTCAAATCCAGGAACCAAAGAACCAACCAAAACGGTTGGATCATAACCGGCCTCTTCAAGAATAAGACCGAGCATTGTGGTTGTTGTGCTTTTTCCATGCGTGCCTGTAACTACAATTGTTGAAAATTCTTTTGAAAGTTCTCCAAGAGCCTGAGCATAAGAAAGTTCTTGAATACCCTTTTCTCTTGCAGCAATTCGCTCAGCATTATCTTCTGGTACGGCAATTGAATAAATAACAAGATCAGCATCCTTAACCTGATCTGCAGCATGACCTGAAAAAATCTCAGCTCCTATTTTTTTAACCCCATCTGTAATTTCACTCAAACACAAATCCGAACCGGAAACTGATTTGCCCTGAAACAAGCACCATTTTGCAACGGCTGCCATACCAATTCCTCCGATTCCAATAAAATGTATTTTGTTTGCTTTTTGCAGCATATTGAGTAAAAAACCTACACCAAATATAACAGATTGTCAATGAATAAAATAGGAGCAAAAAATTTTCAAAAAGAAAAACGCCAGGACAGTGTGCCTAGCGCCGCAGTTGTTCTGTGCGATCGGTCGTGGACACGACCAGATCGTGGAACACAGAGTTGTATCGAACCGAACCGTCGGGGTTCCACCCTAGATTCCAACAGAAAGGAACCGGGCTGTGTTTACGTGTGTACACACATGGTCTGTGAAACGTTCCGTCATCAAGAACCACGGATGCAACATGACCAAGGTCATCAACCAGAACGTCCTGAACAACCTGACCTGGCTCTGCTGTGAAGACCTGGTTTGGTGTGACAACTTGCTGAGTGCTCTGAGCACTCCAACGATCGTCTGTTACAATCGCTGCGATCGTTTGGCCTTTTGGCGACCATCGAAGATCTTGCTTTCGCATGGTGAATTGGCCCTCATGCACCAAATCACCATTGAGATACAATTCTCTGCCTTCTTGCTCGCTCGTGCTTCGCACAAGCCATGCAAGCGAATGTGTTGACGGCGATGTCCAGGCGGCTTCTACAACACCGGGAACCACAATCTCGCGCGCAACTGCAGAGCCGTTATCGCACTGCAAGCCAATCGGTCTGATCACAGAACACGGCCCTTTACGAAGAACCGCCAGGAACGAGTTGTTCCAGCAGAGGATGTCTAGCGGTCTTTCCCCCTTGTGGAGATAAACAGCTGCCCAATCCTTGAACAAACCGTCTTTGACGCGATAGCGGTAGTATGTTCCATTGATCTGCTCAAGAACAAGTAGACTGCCGTCGTGTAGCACGTTGACAATCGCACCCTGTTCCAGATGCAAAGGTCCTTGTGGCAAGAGTGCGGTGTGTGTGCCAATCGGATCCTTTTCGTTACGCCCGATCGGCATCAGACCTTCTGGAGTCGGTCTCAGGCTTGTAAGCTCCTGGAGCTCGTGAAGAAGACAGACTCCGTCACAAGTTACGTGAAAGACACCAACAACCCAGTTGAACCAACCCCACACCTTTACCGACTCTGGATAAACTCCCAAGATGCGAAGGCCTTCACGAGCCTGCTTGGGATTCGTGGACCCAAACGCATATCTGGAAAAGTCTGCTCCGCTGTGAACCAGCCTTTGTTCTCCGTACGAACTTGACTCAACCATGCAGAAATGTTCACCATCTCCGCTTGTGGCAAACTGGTTGCCGTTGATCAAATCCCGGAGCATCTTAGGATCAGGAACACCGGGAAGTCGGTGGATATAAGCGAAGTCGCCCGTGAGCAAGGAGTTGTCCACGGCGAAGTGTATTGGCAGCCTTTCAGCTGTCATGTAGCACCTCCGTAGAACATCTCTTTTAACACCCGCGAGATTGAGAGCGTCAACTAAACCTAGCTATTTTATGTATATTTGTCAACATGTATTTGACCACGTAAAATGGTCTGGCTGACTCTTTTTAAGAAAATAAATTCTATGTTGTAAAAGGCAAAAAAACACACTTTCTCTTTTATTCTTTTTTTGCCTAAAAAACATATGAATTTACGTACATTTGATACTGACACGTCTCAGATGCTTAACGCTGAGCTAAGACGCCAACAGGAAGTGTTGGAAATGATCCCATCTGAAAACTTTGTTTCCACTGCAGTACTTGAAACGCTTGGATCAATTGCTACAAATAAATATGCCGAGGGTTACCCTGGGCAAAGGTACTACGGTGGTTGTGAAAATATTGACGGACTTGAATCGCTTGCCATTGATCGCGCCAAGCAACTATTTGATGCTGAGCACGTTAATGTTCAGCCACTGTCTGGTGCACCGGCAAACCTTGCTGCTTATGCTGCGCTGGTTAAACCCGGTGAAACAATTTTAGGAATGGACTTGTCACACGGTGGCCACCTTACTCATGGCCATCCTGTAACTTTTGTGGCTGGTGTATGGAACTTTGTTCGATATAAAACAACCAAAGAAGGAATGATTGATTATGATGACATTGATGCAAAAGCTCGTGAACACAAACCAAAACTAATTCTTGTTGGCTATTCAGCTTATTCAAGAGAGATCGATTACGAGCGAATTGGAAAAATTGCAGATGAGGTTGGTGCACTAACAATGGCAGACATTGCTCACATTGCAGGACTTATTGCTGCAGGTGAGATGAACAACCCTGTTCCGTATTTTGACTGCGTTACAACAACCACACACAAGACTCTTAGGGGTCCGCGTGGTGGAATGATCATGAGTAAAAAGAAACACAAGAAGGCTATAAACAAGGCTGTCTTCCCAGGACTGCAGGGTGGGCCACATGAAAATGTTATTGCAGCAAAAGCTGTTGCATTCAAAGAAGCTTTGCAGCCTGAATTTAAGCAGTATGCAAAACAAATAAAATTAAACGCAAAGGCACTTGAAAAAGAATTTTTAAATAAAGATTACAAACTGATGTTTGGCGGAACAGATAATCACCTTCTACTTATTGATGTAACAAACAAAAACGCAACCGGTAGTGAAGCAGAAAAAGCATTGGATCTGGCCGGAATAACAGTTAATAAAAACGTAATTCCAGATGATCCTCGTTCACCACTTGACCCATCTGGAATTCGACTTGGAACCCCGGCCCTGACAACCCGTGGCATGAAAGAAGAAGAGATGAAACAAATTGTAGAGTGGATTGATCAAGCGATTCAAAATCGTAAGCACGAAAACAAACTTACTTCTATCAAAGAGGAGGTCAAACAACTAACAAACAAATTTCCTTTGTATCCAGACCTGAGTTACTAAGTAAGCAAGTTCCCCTCCTTTTCAAGGAGGGGTTAGGGGTGGTTATGATTCAGAATACTAACCCCCCATAGTCCCCCTTGAGAAGGGGGACATTTTAATATTGACGAAATCGGGTTTTTTTGATAGCATTTTTTCTCGGTTCTTGTAAGATGTACTCGGAACCGACTAGAGAAAACTATCGGCTGCCAGGAGACACGATGTCTGACAAACCAGGTCTTTTCGCTCGACTGCGCAACTGGTGGCGGTTCTGGCCGCGCGACTGGGAGCTGCGACGACTGATCAAGCGTCAGATGTGGGTGACAGCATTCACACTCGTGGTGTTTGGTGGTATTCACTTGGCAACAAACAGTCTCGCCATCGCCACTTTCGCTACAGTGCTCTTGACCATGCTTGGCGTCGCCTGCAACTCCACAGCCTTATCAGCCTTTGTCGCAGCGGCTTTCAGCACCATGTCTTTCATGACCTTCGCGACCCCGTATCTAATCGCCATCATTCCTGTCCTCGTCATTTCCGTGGTTGTCATTGCCGCTGCCGCTGCTGCAGAAGAAGTTCCTTGGCGGCACGCAGCTCTTGCACTTCTTGTGCAGGCCGGGCTCATCTGGGTTGTCCTGGCAGGTGTGTCTACCGTACTTCACCTCTTGGCCTAGCACCGAACTTGACGTCTTGTGAGCCCAAACTTGCAGGACGTTTTTCAATTACCAAAACCTTCACGAAATTCCAATACTATTCTTTACGATCGACGATAATAGTATTGGAATCTTTTCTGCTTCCTAAGGGCTTTCTGTTGAAACAAATTCCAAAAAAACAAAAACTGAATCTCTTATAAAATACTTCACGATCGTGAAGTATTTTATAAGTATTTTGTCTAATCGCCTCGTGGTATCTTTGTGGTATCTTTGTTGAAACAAATCACTAAAACTGATATCCTTCTGTCACTTATGTTTCAAATTCTTGATGGGCGCGCTTTGGCAAAGCGCATCCGTGACAAAATTAAATCGCGAGTTGAACAGCTTGACACGCCGCCAGGGCTTGCTGTTATTTTGGTTGGAAATGATCCTGCTTCTCACACCTATGTTGGCAAGAAACAAAAAGCATGTGAAGAAGCTGGAATTTATTTTGAACAGTTTTTATATTTTGCAACCGAGCCTGAAGAAAAAATTATTGAAAAAATTAAAGAGTTAAACATTCGCAATGATATTCATGGAATACTTGTTCAACTTCCTCTTCCTTCTCAAGACGCTAACAGAATCATTGCTGAGATTGATCCCAAAAAAGACGTAGATGGATTTCATAAAAAAAATATTGAAGCATTGAAAGCCGGTAAGCCTGCAATTGCTCCAGCGGTTGCACTAGGAATCATGAAACTCGTAAGCGAAGCAATTAGATTATCTACAACAAGAAGCAAAGCAACAAGAAGCAAAGCAACCATTATCTCAAGCAAACTATTTGCAGAACCACTCATCCCACTTCTTCATAAAGTTGACATTGAAACAGAAGTGGTTGGTGCAAATGACGCCGAACTTTCAAACAAAACAAAAACCGCTGACATACTAATAGTTGCGGTTGGAAAACCCGGAATGATCACAGGCAACATGATCAAACCAGGAGCTATTGTGATCGACGTTGGAACAACAAAAATTAATGGACATCTTCTGGGAGATGTTGACTTTACTTCTGCGGAGGAAGTTGCTGGATTTTTGACTCCTGTTCCCGGAGGCGTTGGTCCAATGACGGTTGCGATGTTGCTTGTAAACGTGCTGAAAGCTTACCGGTTGTTGGCTTTGCAATAAGTGCTCCAACTATAACCGCGATGAAATTTACCCAATTTGCAGAAATCACCGGCCAGTTAATAATTGATTGCCAAGAGAATCCATAAATAGGCTGAACAAGAAGTGCTGAAAAGAAAAAGAACAAAAACATCCAAAAAATTGAAATAAGAATCCTTGACCACCAATCATTTCTTGCTTTTCGAAAATATAAAAAAGCAAATAAAAGTACTAAAATTGGTGTAAAAAATTGATAGACAAGACCCAAAGATGGATTTTGAGTTACCTCAATTAGAGAATACAAAATAAGTGAAATCGGATACCAAACCACAAACATAACAACAAAGTAACCAATGGATCGTTTGTTAAAAATTGTTTTGAGTTCCTCTAACATATATATTAGCTTACAAAGATTGAAATAATTTGAAAAGCAATACCGCCGGCAAAAATCGCAATAACCAACCACGTTAATACATCTGGAAAGTTCAAACATTTATGGCTCCTGCAAACAGGGCTTTTTTTCATTTTTTTATAAGTGAGTGCTAAAAGAATTCCTGTGATACCACCAAACACAGCCCCAACAAATCCAATAAGGTTAATAAACTCTCTAACTCCACTGGCAAACAAAATGATTGGCACACCTGTTACAAGTAACCATGAAATCACGCGCTTCATGTGAAAGTCATAACGTAATGTATTTTGCAACTCAATACCCAACACCATATAAATCGACAAGATCGTTATGGAACCCAAAAGTGTTGCAACAATTCTAAACGTTGGCCCAAGCACTGGAATCAAACCATCAAATGCTGTTTGTGAAGTTTCCGCACCTGTAACACCAACCACAGTCAATGAAAACAATCCAAACAGCAGCATGATAACTGACATGCCAATAATAATTACTCTTCCAAGATTATGTTCTTGTTTTTTTCCAAGCACGTCTTTTAATTCAGGAACAATTCCGGTTCCAGCCATTGAGAAAAGGATCACACCATAAGGAAGAAAGAAGCCGGACAAACTGGATACTTGAAAATTGCCCAACTGTATTTCCGGAATGCTTAGCAAAATAATAAAAGTAAACAAAAATAAAAGCGCGCCAATAAGAATCACTTCCAGTTTAGAAGCAAATATTAAGCCGCGGTAAATAAGATATGTTGCAACAACTGCAACGATTATTGAGTAAACAAGTTCAGGGCCACCAAAAAGTGGATTTAGAAGCAGAAATAAAAAACGTCCTCCCACAATGATATAAGCTGTCATTGCCCCCCAAATACCTGATGCCAGACCAAACATTCCAATCCATGACAATTTTCTGCCCAAATATATTTCTATGTACCCGGCAAGTCTGTGCTTGCCTTCAGTTTGCACCACCACTTCTGCAAACATCAGTTGCAAAATAGTCAACAATCCACCCACAATTATCAACCAAAATAAGCCAATCGCTATCCCAGACTGCGCAAATGCATAAGGAAGCCCAAAAATACCAACGCCAATAATTGCGCCGATCATCATTCCGACTGATCGTAAAAATTTTATGTTTGGATGAGTCACAAGTTCCTCACAATTATAACACAATTTCAGCTTGATTCCTTGGGCTAAAGTGATAAGATGCCCGGGCTATGCCTAATCTACTTGAAAAAATTCCTCCACAAAACCTAGAAGCTGAACAATCCCTACTTGGGTGTTTGTTGATTGATCAGGATTCTATTGTCCGAATTGCCGATCGTGTCCACGGCGATGACTTTTATCGAGAAGCCCATGAAAAAATCTATGAAGGAATTTTGGAATTGTTTGATCGACATGACCCAATTGACATTTTGTCTTTAGGAAACCGGTTAGAAGAAAAAGAATTGTTACAACGCATTGGAGGTAGAGCTTATTTAGTTGAACTCTCAAACATGGTTCCAACTTCAGCAAACGTTGTGCACTACGCTGACATTGTCCAAAAGAAAGCAACACTCAGGCGTTTGCTTAAAGCTGCAACAACCATCACATCATTGGGCTATGGAGAAGAGGCTGAAATTGATTCAACATTGGATGAAGCTGAACGAGCACTTTTCACTGTTTCACAAAAATATAACAAGAACACATTTATTCCAATCAAAAGCGTGCTTACTGATGCGTTTGATCGTATTGACGAACTTCACAAAGAGCGCGGGAAGCTCCGCGGACTCACATCCGGTTTTAAAGAAATGGATAATTTGTTGGCTGGTTTTCAACGTTCGGATTTAATCGTTCTTGCTGCGCGTCCATCTGTTGGAAAAACATCGCTTGCTCTTGATGTTGCTCGTCATATTGGTGTTAATGCCAAAACTCCTGTTGGACTTTTTTCTCTTGAAATGTCAAAAGAACAGTTGGTTGATCGTATGATTTGCGCACAGTCTGGTGTTGATTTATGGAAACTTCGAACAGGGCGGCTTTCAGATCAAAAGGATGACTTTCCAAAAATCGGGCAAGCGTTTGGTGAACTTTCTGAAGCACCGATTTTTATTGACGACTCTGCAACGCTTAACATTATGCAGTTGCGCACCAAAGCACGTCGCTTGAAAACCGAACACGGACTTGGGATCATTATTATCGATTACTTGCAGCTCATGGAAGGCAGAAATAGAAATAGTTCTGACAATCGTGTTCAGGAAGTATCAGAAATTACTCGTGGGCTAAAACAAATTGCAAAAGAATTGGATATCCCGGTTTTGGCTCTTGCACAGCTTTCGCGTGCTGTTGAACAAAACAAACCAGCTATTCCGCGACTGTCTCACTTGCGAGACTCAGGATCAATTGAGCAAGATGCTGATGTTGTACTTTTTATTTATCGAAAAGCTTCTGATCGAAACTATCAAAAAGATGAGTTGTCACCTGAGGAACAAAACATTGCTGAGATTCACATTGCAAAACACAGAAACGGTCCAACCGGCCTTGTCAGACTTTATTTTGAACAAAAGAAAGCGTCGTTTAGAGGCCTTGATGCTAGATCAACACAACACATTCCTACAACACAAGACGATCCATTTGCACCTGTTGCAAAACCTCCAACAGAACAAAAAGCACCGCCACCGATTGATCCAAATCCAACAAAAACTAAACCAAACATTGAACCACCGCCCCTAGGTGCGGTATCATAAATCAATAAAAATACTTATGTTCAACAAAATAAAATCAATCAAAGACATACGCCAACAAGGCAAAAAAATACAGGGTGAGCTGGAAAAACTAACAGCTGAAGGAACAGCTGCTTGGGGGAAAATTCGTGTTGTTGTTGATGGAAATCAAGAGATTAAAAAAATTGAGATTGACGATGAGCTTCTTTCAAGTAAGTCAAAGCTGATAGATGGAATTATTGAGGCAACAAACAGCGCGCTTAAAAAAGTACAAAAAGACACGGCAATGAAAATGAAAGATATGGGAGGGCTTGATATGCTTAAGAAGCTAGACATGTAACTATGCGGCGGTTTCCAGAACCAATTTCAAATCTTGTTGCTTCTTTTTCTCGACTACCCGGCGTAGGGCCCAAAACGGCACTGCGCTATGTTTTCTATTTGCTAAAGATTCCAAAAACCGAAATCGTTCAATTTGCACAAACGCTCATTGATCTGTCTGAAAAAATTCTTGTGTGTGATTCTTGTTTTACTTACACAGAAAAAACTCCGTGTGAAATTTGTTCAAATGAAAAGCGTGATAGATCTGTTATTTGTGTTATTGAAGAGGCCAGAGATATTTCAACTATTGAAGATACGGATTCGTTTCAGGGACACTATCACGTTTTGGGAGGTTGTTTGAATCCGATTGAAGGCATGACAGAAGACACTTTGCGCATTAAAGAACTGATCAATAAAATTGAAACGCAACCGGAAATTACCGAAGTTATTTTGGCCTTGTCACCAACTGTTTATGGTGAGGCAACGATGATGTATCTTTCAAAAAAATTAAATGGCTATGGAAAACGTATTACACGACTAGCGCGCGGTTTGCCTATTGGCGCAACACTTGAGTATGCAGATGATATAACTCTTGGAGATGCGATTAAAGATAGGAAAACGATAGAATAAGAAATCTCGCCAACGGGCTGTGGCGAGATAAGAGAGAAGCAACGACCTCTGGAGTGGAAACCCTTGACCAAAGGTCTCGACAAAACCTCATTGCCCCTATACCCCATGACCCAGCAAACAACAAGGCTAAGTGGTTACAGCTGCCAGAGGTCGTTCGTAGTATTTCATCAACAAACAAAAAAGTTGTCAATTTAAAATCAACATTATGAGCAAAACAATATTGGTAGACGCTTGGAATACATTTGTTACCAAGGATGGTGTTTTTCAAGAAATGAAACAGCTTCTTGATAAGTTTGACAATAAAAAAATAATCCTGACCAATGCAAACGATGAGGAAAAGCAAGAGTACGGCATTGTTGATATGCCATACGAAGTTTTTGGTTTATCCCACAACCCAGACAAAACAGATCCGGAGTTTTACAGAAAAATGTTGGATCATTTTTCATTGTCTTCTCAAGACGTTGTTTACTTTGAGCACAACACAGAAGCTGTTGAGTCAGCTAAATTAGCTGGGATACAGGCCGTCTATCACTATGACAAGGACAAGAAAGATCTTGTTGGTTTAGAAAAATTTTTAACTGCAAATATCTAGAAGCTGTCGATTATTTTCGCTTTGCAAAAAAACACTTATACCAACCGTGACGATCGTCACGGTTGGTATAAGTGTTTTTTACCGACCTTTTATGAAATCAATATTTACCAAAATAATCCAAACAAAAAAACTCCGAAATTGTTCTCGGGGTTTTTTAATTGACCTGTATAACAAAGCGTGTTATCGTTCTCCATCGCCCTTTCCATGGAGGGAGAAATGCTGGTTCTGGTAACGGGAATCGGAAACGTTGGCAAAAGTCACTATCGCCGGCTTCTCGTCCAGACTCTGAGAAGCAACAGATTCAAAGCAGAGCACTTTGACGTTGACCGATTCGCAGAACTGCGCGATCAAACAGACAGTGATCTACTGACGATCCTGCCTGATTGCCTCGAAGACGACGTGATCTACATCGTTGAAGACGTGCATGCTCCAACAGACCAGGCGCTGCTTCCGCTTGAGCGCTACGACCTCATCTTCCTCGTGACAACCGATCTGCGATCGCATTTGCGCTTCTGGTTTGGACGCGCGCGACACTGGCACAAAGACGGCAAGTTTGACTGGGATCCTGAAACCGGATTCAAAGGCAGCGGTCGTTCAAATGACTGGCGGAATCTTCCGAAAATCGTCCGGACTGTTCTGCGTCATCTTGCACACCGCAAGCACCTGGAGCATGACAGGGTTTCGCTAAGCGGTTGCGGGGTCATCACTCAAAAGGTGGAATCTGTCTGGTCGAAAAACGGCCCAGTGTTTCCACCAATCTCACTCATGCTCTTCCCGCCTCTTTAGGCGGTTTTCTTATTTGTGGCAATAATTTTGAAATAGTTCTCCAGGCAAACTCTGCATCTTCATCATCTTTAGTGATCTCAATCGCTCTTAACATAAAAGATATTGCACGTTCAACAAGTGCAAAACGAATTGCATCAGGAACCAAGTTTCTTTCTTCCTTTGTTAATTTTCTTTTTGTTTCATAACCTTCAAGCAAAGCCTGGAACCGAGTCTTATCCCATTGTTTCCAATCATCAATAAAACACCAACCGCGTGCAGCTTGGCCAAGGTCAAGTAAAAGTGTTCCAAAATAAGCGCGATCAAAATCTAAAATCGAAACTATTTTAGAACCTTGCCAAAGCACATGACGCTTTCCCAAATCCTCGTGCAATATTCCTTGTGGAAGCGAGTTTGGAAAATTTAAAAATTCAAGTTCAAATTCAACTTGGTTTACAAACTCTTTTGCAAAATCATAATCAGAAGACAAAATTACTTGCTTCTTTTTTTCAAAATAAGCTTTTGTGTTTTCAAGACCCCAAACGTGTTTGCGAACATGCTTTGTTTTAAAATCTTTTGTTAACGAATGCATCCAACCTATTGTTTCACCAAAAGTTCGAAGCTCTTCCAATGTTGGATCTTCCTTTGCATGAGCATCAACAAATTCCCGCAAGTATCCAAAACGACCATCCCAACCAACCACAAACTCGTTAGTTCTCGTTTTTATAATTTTTGAAACAGGAAAATTATTTTTATAGAGATGTTGCAATATCTCAACCTCTGATTCAATCTCTTCTTTTGACCGCCAACGCACACCCAAAGGATTAAAGCGCAATATATAACTACTATTTTCTGTCTTAATTTTGTACAAAAAATTACCACTTGTAGATATTGATTCAATCCCAATGATTTCACCAAAATCGTATTGACCAAGTATTTTCTCAAGTTCCTCTTTTGGTATTTCTTGTTTTGTAAGCATGTCTTTATTATTGATTGTAATGTAAAAGTGTAAACTTTAACAATTGATGTAAAGTGACCATATGGTTAGTTTACATCAATGCTTCTTTTCCTATGTAAACCTTTACCCAATCAATAATACCCAAAAGATGTGCAAGGGCAACTGTGTCCTCGACAACATCTTTTTTTGTTGCAAAAACACTTAACTGGATCATACGAAAATCTGCTGAGCAAAGAAATCGTCGCCAATAATTTCGTGCCTTGGTTGCACCGTTTGGAAAATCAAACATCACAATACATTGCCCGTCGTCTGGCAAATCAGTTTCTTCATTTCTAATTGAATCTTTTAAAACAGAAATAATTGCATCAGCGTTAAGTTTAACAATAACCTCTCCTCCCCGCTCTCTATCCTCAATCCATTTTTTCCTACGCAGTTCTTTTAATACCCGATTCTGTTTCCATCTTTCAATATCATCCTCATACATTTCATTCCACTGCTTTTTTGCTAAAGAAGCTTCATAGAAATATTTTGGTCCAGTATACGACCAATCAAAAAGAGGAGAAAGTAAATCTTGACCCTCCAATATTTTTAACAAAATTTTACTCTGAAGAGTTTGCCTCTTCTTTAACCTCTTTTTCTTTAACATAGTGGAAAATAGATTGATGTAAAGTTTCCATATGGTCATTTTACATCAATTCACTCTTTGTTCCAAAACCAAAATAACACAATAGAAAAACCGGGGTTGTGTTCCCCGGTTATCACATGAATCCTCCTGCTTGGATTTCCCACAAATTTCGATACATGCCGTTTTTTCTCCGCAACAGCTGTTTGTGAGTTCCAGAATGGAGAACTTTTCCGTCCTCGATCTCAAGGATTCGATCCATCTTCATGATTGTGGAGAGTCTATGCGCGATCACAATAGTGGTTTTTTCGCTCATCAACTCGTCGAGCGCTTCTTGGATTAGTGCCTCAGACTCGGAGTCAAGACTTGATGTTGCTTCGTCAAGAATTAGAATCGGAGCGTTTTTGAGAATTGCACGAGCAATAGCCACACGCTGACGCTCACCGCCTGAGAGCTTAACGCCACGCTCACCAACATAAGTTTCGTAAGCATCTGGAAGCTCCATGATGAATTCGTGACAGCGCGCCTTTTTGGCAGCTTCCATCACCTCTTCATCTGTTGCATCACGCAAGCCGTAGCGGATGTTGTCCATGATTGATCTGTGAAACAGAATCGGATCCTGTGGCACCATTGTAATTTGACTACGCAAACTGTCTTGAGTTACACGATCGATCCGCTGGTTTCCAACAATAATCTTCCCTCGCTCTACATCATAAAGACGCATGAGAAGCTTAACAATTGTTGTCTTCCCTGCCCCAGAAGATCCTACAAGAGCAATCTTTTCTCCTGCTTTGATCTCAAGATCCAGCCCCTTTAACACACGACGTGTCTTGTGAAAACTAAAGTAAACGTTTTCAAACACGATTCGTCCGGTTTGCACATCAAGCTCTTTTGCGTTTCTCCGATCCGTAACTTCAAGAGGGGTATCCAGAACCTGAACCATTTCATCGGCATTTGCAAAAGCTTCGTACATGTAACGAACTGATCGCCCAATGTCCCAAAGCTTTCCAAACATCACAATCAGATAACTTTGAATCAAGGCAAAGTCACCAATTGTGAGAACGCCTTTTTGCCAAAGCTGGATTGCAAAATACATAAGCCCAAACTCGATAAGAACCATGAGTCCGGCTTGTGTTGCATCCACAACCTCACCCAGGTTCCAGGTGAATGTACGCATCTTTCGAAGCTTTTCAGTTACTTTCTTGTAACGCCCGATTTCGTCATCAAAACCTGTGAACAATTTCACGGTTACTGCGTTTGTGATTCCATCAGCCAGTACTGCTGTTGCTTTGGAATCAAGCTCTGCTTTTTCAGCATCATATTTGATCTTCCACATTGCAAAGCCAATGTTGAATGCCAAAAAGACAATGAGCCAAACCGCAAGTATTCCTGCAAGTCCTGGATGTCGACCGTAAAGCACAATCAAATACCCGGTCAAAACCACTGCCAAAGGAAGGAATTTGAAAGATACTTGATCAGTAAGATTCTCAAATGCTCGCGAAAGCCTGTTTACTCGCTTAACAAGCGATCCTGTGAACATGTTGTTAAAGAATCGATATGAGTGTTTATGAAGGTACGCTTGAGCGGTCTGTGTTAGATCCGCCATAATGCGCGGTTGAAGTTTGTTGTTCAAGAGCGCAACCATTCTCCAAGATGCCCAGCATATTCCGTTAAGAATCAGGATGATGAAAATTGTATTGATGAGTTGATCGCTAACGGTTGTTCCTGTTAACACAACCTCACCTGCAATCACATCAAAGAAGCGTTTATAAAACATCGGCACAACCAGATAAACACCTTCTGAGATTACAATACCGGAAAGCATAATCATTACCGGCAACTTGTACGGTTTTACATGATCAAACATTACTCGGATGATGGATTTGATGTTGATTTTTCTCATAGTTTTAGTCCTCCTATTATACCTCATTCGGGGCTAGCCAATTCCGGAAACTTTTATTTAAATAAATACCGCCCTTTTAGGCGGCGCTTATCTGATCGATTTGGATCTTAGTGTATGGCTGTCTGTGTCCAACGTTTCGTCTGTAACGAGACTTGGATTTAAACTTGATCACGGGAATCTTTTTCGCGCGACCATGCTCAACTACAGTTGCCTTCACTTTAGCACCGCTTACAGTTGGTGTTCCAACCGCTGTATCTGTTCCATCTTCGTTTGCAACCAACATGGCATCAAACAAAAGACTAGCCCCCTCATCATTTGGTAGTTTTTCAACTCGAAGCACTTGTCCTTGTTTGACAAGGTATTGCTTTCCTCCGGTGTTGATAACGGCTAGTTTTGTCATAGTTTTGAGTTAACGAGAGCAATATTACTCAATTGGAATATGTATGTCAAGCCGATCACCAATCTTGATATTATGCTCTTTTACAAAACCTGCGTTAACTTCCAGCACACGATTTACCGGAGTTTTAGCAAAATAATCACTCTTTGGCGGATCTTCTGGAGGAACATTTTCTGTTATGTCCACAATCTCGTTATCATCAATCCAAATAAAATCTAATGAAAACCTCATGTCTTTCATCCAATATTGATGCTTTGCCTTATTTTCATAAATGAAAAGAAGGCCGTGGTTTTGATCTAATGAATCACGATTTGAAAGTCCTTGAGATCTTTCTTTAGACGAATCAGCAATTTCTACTTTGATTTCTGTTCCATTTTGAAAAACAATTTCTCCAAACGACAACTCTGATTCAGATCTATCAAACCTATCCAAAAGTCCTTTATAAAAATCCGGACCCTCAAGCAAATACGCTCCAGTCAAAAGCAATACCAAAAAAATTAATAAAACAGATGATGTGCTACGAAGTCTCATACTTTATTTTGTTTTTCTTTTTGAACAAGAAATGTTGCGCCTAAAAACATAAGTAAACACAAGATGATGAGTGCAACAAGTTTTTCGCGACTTTGGAGAAACAATGTGCTTACACCAAAAATAGTCGCAATTATTATGTAAAGTAAAATAACTCTGTTCTGTCCCCAACCTAATGAAAATAATCTATGGTGCAAATGTTTTTTATCTCCATGAACAATTCTTCTTAAACCACCTTGTTTAAATCGTCTGAGAACCACCCACACAACATCAAGCAAAGGAATACCTAAAACCAAAAGTGCTGTGGCAAGTTTTCCTCCAGAGATCACGGCAAGCACACCAATAAGAAAACCAACAAGCGTGCTTCCACCTTCTCCCAAAAAAATCGAAGCTGGATGAATATTCCAAAACAAAAACCCAAGATAAGAACCAATCACGATCGCACTTAAAAGCGCAACGTCAGGTTGATAATACGCAACTGTCATGGACAGTAAAAAAACCATTAATGCGCCAACTGAACTGATTGAGGTTGCAAGACCATCAAGTCCGTCCAAAAACTTTGTTGTGTACATCACAACCATAAGCCAAACAAAAACTAAAATGTTTGATTGAATTGCAGTTAAATAAACAACGCCGCCAAAAGGGTTGGTCAACTTTTCCACTTCAATACCAAACAAGATGGTAACCAAAGACGCGACGATCGGCGCAATAATGGACGAATGCGCTGGAAGATCGTATCTGTCATCAATGATCCCGCCAATAATCAAAATCAGTCCTGCCAATAAAACTCCAATGTAGTGCTGCGTTGTGATTTGTCCTGAAACAAGATTTGGTGAACTTGCAAGCACGCCAATCACTGTTGCAGCAAATGCAAAAAAAATCGCCAACCCTCCAAGTTGTGCGGTTGGGCGTTTGTGAACCTTGCGAGGTTTTTCCGGTTTATCAACAAGTTTTATTGAAATGGCTAAGCGCTTAACAAAAACTGTTGCAAGAAATGAAAGCAAAAACGCAAATAAACCCCAGGCAATCATCGTTGTCATAGACTTTCTGATTTTTCAATTCTAATCTTTCCTCCTTTTTCCAACACAATTTTATCCCGTCTTTGAATTTTTTCTTCAAGTAATGCATTTGCAATTGCATTTTCCACCTCTTCCTGAACAACACGCCTAAGCGGCCTTGCACCAAACTTTGGATCAAAACCTTTTTGCGCAAGCTCTTGCAACACCTCACCAGTTACTGAAAATCGAATTCCTTTTTCTTCAAGTCGGTTCTCAACTTTTTGAATCATAAGCTTAGCAATCTCAATCACATCATTTTGAGACAAAGGCTTAAATACAATAATGCCATCAAAGCGATTAAGAAATTCCGGACGATAAATTCCTTTTAACTTTTCTTCTATAAGTTCAGTTTTAATAGATTCAATATCTCGATTTTGACCCAGGGCATCTTGAATAAATTCGGTTCCAGCGTTTGATGTTGCAATTATAATAGTGTTTGTAAAATCAATTGTTCTTCCGGTTGCATCTGTAAGCCGACCATCATCGAAAACTTGCAAAAATAAATTCAAGATTTCAGGATGTGCTTTTTCAAGTTCATCTAGCAAAAGAAGTGAGAATGGATTTTGTCGAATTGCTTCAGTAAGCAATCCACCTTGTTCAGATCCATGAGCGCCAATAAAACGTCTGATGCTGGTTGGGTCCTGATATTCAGACATGTCAAAACGAATCATTGAATCCTCGCTTCCAAAATAAGATTCAGAAACTGTTTTAGCAAGTTCTGTTTTACCCACTCCTGTTGATCCAAGAAACAAAAACGTTGCAATTGGACGATCGCCTGAACGCATGTCTGATCGAGCGCGTCTTAGCGCGGCTGAAACAGCCTCAACTGCTTCGTCCTGACCAATTACCCGACCATGAATCTTTTCCTCCATATGAAGCAATGTGTCGCGTTCGTCTTTTTGCACACCAGTCACAGGCACTCCGGTTTTTGCAGAAACAATTTCACCAACATCTTCTGCTGTTACAAGCGCGTTCTCTCCTTTTGTTTTTGAAACAGAAAGCGCAACCTCACTTGCAACATTAATCGCCTTTTTTGGCAAAAATGATTCGTGCATGAATCGATCAGAAAGTTCAACAGCTTTTGCAACAGCATCATAACTAAACACAACTTTGTGCTCGTATTCAATGCCTGCTATTTTTGATTCTAAAACCTGAATTGCTGTTTGAAGATCTGGCTCAGGAACATCTACTTTTTGGAAAACCCGACCAAGAATAGAACGTTCAACCGCAGCTGTGTATGCTTGTGGTGTTGAAGTTGCAATTGCAAATGTTCCACTGCGCGAAAGAAAATCCACAAACGTTGCAGCAAGATCTGCCGTTTGAGCGCTGCCGGCTGTTAGTCCTGTCATTTGTTCAATATCAGAAACAGCCAAAATAATATTACGAGATTTTGCAACTTCATTAAGCCCTTGTATAAGACGCTGTTGTGCAATAGCCGGATCAACACCTGCAATCAAATGAGGAATTGACAAACGCACCAAACGCTTATCTTTTAACACATCCGGAACCCTCTCTTCTACCATAAGCTCTGCAATACCAGCCAAAACATTTGTCTTCCCAACCCCATTTTGCCCAACCAAAACAACACTTTGCTTTCCACCTTCAATTATTCTAAATATGGATTCCAACTCTTTTTCACGACCAATAAGCATTGGCAAAGCTCCATTCACAGCTGCAGTTGTAAGATCTTCTGAAAATGCATCCAGGATTGGTGTGGCAATAGAAGTCATTGCCCTGTTCATAGGACCGGTTGGTTTAAAAGCCGCTGCTTTTTGAAACTGTTTATAACGCTCTATCATTTTTTCATTAATGCGAATCCAGTCAATCATGTTAACGAATTTTTGCTCATCAATGCCCTGGTCATACAACAATTCCTGAATGTATTCATCAGCGCGGTAACTTTCAAAAAAAATCTCAAGCGGACTTACTTCAGATCGTTTATTTTTTGCTGCATTGAAAAACGCACTCAATAACACGCGTTCAGTTAATTCTGAAACCTGGGTTGCATCTCCTATTTGTCTGGTTGCCAAACGTTTTCCAAGCGGATCTTTTACTGAATCAAACGTAATACCCAAACGCCCAAAAACCACTGATGCTGTTTGATCGGCCATTGCAGCAACAAAAAGATGTAATGGTTCTATTTGTGTGTGTTTAAATTTCTGAGCAAGTGAAAAAGCTGCTTCAACAACCTCAGTGCTTGTTGAAGAAAAAAATTGTTTGATATGAACATTTGTTTCTGAAGATGTAACTTGTTCTATTTGAGACAGTTCATCAGGTGATGCGTGTGGGATTGCTTCGCGTGAAACATTTGTTAAAACTCGGTGATAAATAGTAAAAGCCAAAGCAAGAAGTCCAAATGAAAGAAGCAGCGTTGCAAGAGAAGGTGTAAACCAAAAGGTAAGTGAAAAAAGAGAAGTGATTCCTAAGGTCAATAACAAGAGCAACAAACCAAGAACAATAAACAATACTCCCAAAACAAACGAAACAACTCCGATGACTTTTGTGGAAGTTTTTTTGCTAAGACGTTTTTGAATCACTGCAATATCAATTTCCTCGTCCCAAACAAATGTTTTATTTTGAAAGCTAAGTCCTAAAGGCATACTAAATAAATGGCACTGTTCCGATTTGATAAATGAAAGCGAAAAAGAAAAGTGGAAGCGCGATTATATACAGGATCAAAAAGAAGACGTTGATGATTGCCCAAACAAGCACACCAAAACCCCGAGCAACAATCATGACTAGTCGAATAAAAAAACTAATAGCTCGCCCGGCAAAACCTGTTTCTCCATACATTGGAACAAACAAATTTTTCACCCAAACGTTCAGTCCAAAAATCTGCGATGCTGAACGAATTGATTTAACAAGATAAGCCACTGCGCGCTTGAGTCCTTTTGTGTACCACCAAAACGGAAACAAAAGTAATTCACGAAAAAAATCCGTGATTACATATTGCATCACAAGTGACGGCACTGCTTTTGCCATGTATGTATTTTAGCTGAAAACGCACGTCCACGAAAGCACGTTTTCCACCCCACTCGTAACCAGGTTACGATAAAGCCTTTAAAAATGGGGGCTAAACCGCTACCGGGTTACGGTTTAAAAGAAAAAACCTGGTTGTTCTGCAGAGTTTGATCTGCAATACGTTCCAGGCAGTCGAGAATTTGCACAAACAGCATTAGCCGTCTGGGCTTGAATGTGCGCTGTTTTTTGAACGCCTGAGTACAACAACCCAAGCCATCCAAGCGGTTGCGCAGTTTGCGGAAAAGTACAGGATGTCGCTGATTGGGTCTCCCCATTTCCCCAATAACGTTGACAAGAAATCGACCACGATCGCCAGCAACCACAAACCGATCGTGAGCAGAAACGCATGAACAGCTCTTTCCATCCAGCGTTGGTGATATGTGCTTTCCTTTGCGAACCTCAAGAACACTTCCTTAGAAGCAGAAGCCCACTGATGCTGGCACAGATCGAGATGGCCCCTGGCAGAAACACCAGCAAGAGAAATGTGCATTCCGACATCACGGCTTGCCTCCCTCCAAAAAAAGCAACAAGCCAAATGTCGCATACTCTGATTCTCTTAACACCACAACACAAATAACAACCGATTCATTTTAAGTGTTAATGGAACTATTTTTAGTTTAACATATTGTGCCAAAAAGCACTTTTAGCAACCTAAATTTCTTAGACTATTTTACAACGATCGTCGTAAAATAGTCCTTTTAAATTTTTTCAAATGTTTTGTTCATAAAAATTTATTACCGAAATACCACCTGGTTCTAACCCCTTGTAGCCTCCCTTGAAAAGGAGGGTTTCCTTCAAAATTATGTCACTAAGAAAGTGCGTTACGCAAAGAATGCATGAGATCAAGATAAAAAGCCAAATTGTGGATTGTTGCGAGTCTTAAAGCCAAAATTTCGTTTACTTGAAAAAGGTGACGTAAATATGCTTTTGATGTTGTTGCGCAAGTGACACATGAACAATGCGGATCAATTGCTGAATCATCAAAAGCAAATCGTTCGTTTGTGATTCTTGTTTGATTATAAAAATCTAAGCTAACCCCCCTTAATCCCTCCTCAGTGCTAACCCCCCTTAATCCCCCCTTGAAAAGGGGGGAAAATACTTTGCTTGGATCTTGTTTCCAGGTAAACAAAGTTCCGTGGCGTGCGTTTCGAGTTGGAATAACACAATCAAACATATCAACTCCAAATGAAACATACTGAACAATTTCTTCTGGCATACCACCACCCATAAAATACCGAGGTTTGTCTTCCGGTAAATTGTCGCAAGTAAACTTTGTAAATTTGTAACAGTCTTCGCGCGGTTCACCAACAGACAAGCCGCCAATTGCGTAACCATCAAATCCAATTTCTGTTAATCCTTCTGCTGATCGCTTTCGCAAATCTTCATGAATTCCGCCTTGGACAATGCCGAAAAGCTTTTGATCATAACCCCCCTTAATCCCCCCTTGAAAAGGGGGGAGATTTTCCTTGCACCTCTTTGCCCATCTTAGAGATCGCTCCATTGCATCTTCAAATCGATCGTAACTGGATGTTCCTGCAGCAACATCATCAAACTGCATGATCATGTCCGCGCCAATTGCAGCTTGCATTTCCATGGATTTCTCAGGAGTGAGTTCGATTCTTGATCCATCAACATGCGACTGAAACAAAACCCCCTCTTCAGTAATCTTATTCAACTTTGACAAACTAAAAACCTGATAGCCTCCGCTATCAGTTAAAATCGGTTTATTCCAATTCATGAATTTGTGAAGTCCTCCGTACTTCTTCATTGCATCCATTCCAGGTCTTAACAAAAGATGGTAAGTATTTGAAAGCAAAATCTGTGCTCCCAGATCCTCCATGTCTTTTGAAGACATTGTCTTAACCGCACCCTTTGTTGCGATTGGCATGAAAAACGGCGTTTCAATTTCACCGTGCGCTAGTTTGATTTTCCCTCTTCTTGCTTTTCCAGTAGTTTTTAAAAGCTCAAACATATCTTAGACCCTGTCATCTCGACCGATCCAATTTTCTTCTTGTCATCCCGAGCGGAGCCCGGCAGCTGCCGGGCGAAGCCGAGGGATCTCGAATATGCGAGATTTCTCCGCTCCGGCCCGTCTGACGGGCCTCCGGTCGAAATGACATAATAATACTCGCTCGAGATGACAAAAAAATAATTAACTCTTTCAGAATAACATGAATATTACTCTTTTAAACCCAACTCATCTAACAATTTCTTTTCCTGGCGGCTTAACTTTTTTGGAGTAACAACATTAACCTGAACCATATGATCTCCTCTTCCGTGTCGAGTTGGCACACCTTTTCCTTTGAGTTTAAATTGGCTGCCTGATTGAGTTCCGGATGGAATTTTTAAATCAACTGTTCCATCAACTGTTTTGATTTCAATAGTATCTCCCAAAGCAGCTTGTGTGAATCCAATATCAGTTTGAGTATACAGATCAGATCCATGACGCTCAAAACCGGGATCGCGTCTTACGTGCAAACGCACAAACAAGTCCCCTGTTTCACCGGCAAGAATTGCCTCGCCTTCTCCTCGCACTCTTAAAATACTTCCGTCTTCTATGCCAGCGGGGATTTGAATGTTTAACTTTTTGTGCTCTTTGTTTACTCCTGCCCCATGACAAGTAGAACACTTCTCTTTTGGAACCTCACCTTGGCCATTACACTCTGCGCATGCGTGCTTGCGCTGCATTGTTCCAAAAACAGTTCTTTGAGCTGAAACCTGAACACCGGAACCATTACATCCGGTACACGTTTTCAAACCCTTTGCAGGCTCGGCTCCGTTTCCACTACATCGCTCACAATTTTCAGGTCGTGTAATTTCGAGTTCTCGCTCACCACCAAAAACAGCTTCTTTAAATTCTAAATCAAAATCAACTTGAATGTCTTGCCCGCGACGTTTTTGTTTACGAGTTCTTCCGCCAAAGCCTCCAAAAATGTCTCCAAAAATGTCGCCCAGATCCTCAAACCCAGCTCCGGAAAATCCTTCAAAACCTTGCCCTCCTCCAAAACCCTGGAAACCCTCAAAGCCGGCTGAGCCAAATTGATCGTACTGTTTTCGTTTTTTATTATCACTAAGAACTTGATAAGCTTCATTGATTTCTTTGAACTTTTCTTCATTTCCATCCTTTTTATCCGGATGGTATTTATGTGCAAGTTTACGAAAAGCACGCTTAATCTCATCAAAAGAAGCGCCTTTGTCTACATCTAAAATTTTGTAATAGTCCTTGGACATAGATTCAGAACAAAATGGTACTTTATCTTGGCCTTTTTTTCAAGTGTTGAATCAAAAAAATCTGTTATACTACTTCATACTGATAAAACATTTTAGAACCTTTTATATGTCCAAACACATGGGGGTTAAACTTTTAAAAACAAGCGGCATCTTTTTTGCACTATTTATAGCTCTGTCTGCATCAGTTGCATTTGCTGCAGATGGGCCGCGATTTTCAAATGAAGACATTGACAACATCCTTCAGGCGCAACAAGAAAACTTTGCAATAGTAAAAAAATGCGATGTTGATTCGTTTGTTCCAATGGACCCTGATGGAAGTATTACAAAAATTGAAGTTCTTGGTTTGGAAGATGGTTATTGCAAATTAAGAGCCCACACATCAACTGAAAGAGCAGAATATTTATTGCCAGAAGAAGTATACAAAAACATTTCTGATATAGAAGATTTGTTTAAAGGAGAATGCTCTGGCGACTGTGGAAATGTGGAAGAAGCAAGTGAAGCACCAGAGCCGGCTGATGAAAGCGAACAATGTGTACGAGATTGTATTGTTAGAAATTGTAGCCTTAGCTCGTTGGAGTGCGAAAGGCTGAACAAAGACGCATGTGATATTGAATGTTATGGAGAAGCGCCTTCAACAGAAGACATGAGTGAGGAGGAGCTTTGTATTTTAGAGTGTGTTGGTGACGATATAATTTGTTCTGCTGGCGAGGGCGGTGAACAAAATCCTGAATGTGAAGAATGTGCAAACAAATGTTCGGTACTTTATGAAGGGCCGTGTCTGACTGATGAACAATGGAAGCTAAAAGAAACTGCGTGTTTGGCAAGAGGCACAACATGGTCAGCAGATGAAGTTAAAGGAGATTCTGGTGAAGGTTATCAATGTGTGGTGAATCTTGATTGTGTAGATCATTCTGATGAATGGGGTGATGATGCTGGCACAGGACCCGCTAGTTATGAAAAAGGACATGAGCCAAGTGAGGATCAGGTTTATTGGTGGGATTATGAAGAAGAAGAAGAGGAGGTTGAATTAGAAATCGAAGAGGAAGTAGAAGTTGATCGAATTGACGACAAGCTAATTCTAAAAACAGATGAAACCGAAATTATTGTTGAAGATCGGTCTGAAGAAATAATTGCTGAGTACTTAGACAAAAATGAACGTGTAGAAAAAATTGAATTGCTAATGGAAGATGAAAAACCAATATATAAAGTTAAAACCATTGAACAAAAGAAGTTGCTTGGTCTTTTTTCAATAAACATGAGAATAGACAAAAAAATAGATGCCGAGAATCTGGATCTTATTAAGGAAGAAAAACCTTGGTGGGCGTTTTTAACAAGCGAAGAGCTTAAAGATCTGCGGCCCACTTTTATTAGTCATGAACCTGATCAACAAAAGGATGAGGCAGATGACCTTGCTGAACCAAGTGGATATGGCAGTGATGTCTATACTGGAAAGGCCACAAATGAAGAAGCGCTGGATACTGAACCTTTGGATTATGAAACTGATTGCAGTCCTCTGCCTGAAATTGGTACACCGGAAAATGCAGTTCTGCAGGATACAGAACTGGGACAACATGCATATTATAATGAATCAGATTGTGAAGTGATCCAACGTGATAGTTACAAAGAAAAAGTGATTGAACAGGCAGAGGAATACTACAATGAACTTTCCGGAGTTTATCTTCAAATGAAAAATGTTCTTAAAGAAACTGAGGCAAAAGCAGAGGATGCAAAATCAAAACTTGATAGATGCATTGGAACTTCTGTTGGTTCAAGCAATAATCAACCAGGAGAAACCGATATAAATCATATTTCAGGCATTCTCATAAAAATGAGGGAGTTGGCAGTACAAAGCTCAAGCCCGGACATTGCACAACATTCAACTTATTATTCCTCAGACTATGTAGTCTCAGGCAATCTGAATAACATGTACCACTCTATAAGTTACGCTTATATTGATTTGTACAAGTTTGACAAAATTAATCTCACCTTGAATAAATATTTGGATTTTGTTTTTGAAGTATGTGAAAGTGGGGCTTGTCTTTCGCCAGACATGAAAGAACATATTAAAGAAATGATTGAAGAAGATTTGGCGAGTTTACAAGAATTTGTTGATAATGTTTATCAGGATGCACTTGATTCACTTGAAGCATATGGAAATCTTCAAAGTCGCGTAAAGGAACTGTCTGAGGGTGAGAGTTGTAGCGATTATCTAAATGAGTACTATTATAATTCTAATGGAAAACGAAAAGAAGGTGGCGCCACTGAATATAATGATCAGGAGCTGCTCGGGGATGTAACTTTTGATGTTGGTATTGAGGATTCTGAAGATGATTCCGGGGTCGTAAGGATAACGTCAGAAGATGATTCCTATTTATCAAAAGAAGATAATCGATTTATTGTTGAAAAGGAAGATAAGAGTCATGAGTTTGATGAAGATGTGATTGCCGAACTGATCGAAGAAAAAGGTGAAGATGTTCGAAGTGTTGAGCTTGGTTTCGAAGATGATGAGCCTGTTTTAAAAATCAACAAAATAGAAAAAAAGAACTTGCTTGGATTTATTCCAATAACTCTGGAAGAGACATCTATTATTGATGCTGAAACTTTAGAAGAAACAGACATTGACAAACCTTGGTGGGCGTTTTTGGCAAGTGAAGAAGATGAAAACGAAGAAGAAGCAAGTGAGGAGGAGGAAGATGAGGTAGCCCCAGGCTTTAGCCTGGGCGAAGAGGAGGAAGAAGATGAAGGGAATAATTGGTTTAATTCTTTATTACTGCTTTTTTCAAATGAGGATGAGGGAGATATAATTTGCGGAGATAATTTTTGTCATGAAAGTGAATATGAATCTTGCCCGGCTGACTGCACCACAATATGTGGAGATGGAATGTGCCAGACACAGCTTGGAGAGTCATGGAATAATTGTCCGCAAGATTGCGAGCCTTATGAGGAAGAAGAGATAAATAGCGTATGCGGAAATGGTGTTTGCGAAATGGGAGAAAATCCTGATGTGTGTGCTCAAGATTGTGGGGCTTGCGGAGATGGGCTTTGTGGAAATCATGAAGTAATGGCCGGAGATAATTATTGTCCTCTTGACTGTATTGAACCTTGTGGCAATCAAAAATGCATGGGTGGTGAAACTTATTTAAGTTGTCCTGTTGATTGCGGAATTTGTGGTGACAGTTTCTGTGGTTTTATGGAGAATGCTCAGAACTGTCCAAACGACTGTAAGGGAACGTGTGGAAATACTATTTGTGAAATAATGGAAAACTTAGAATCTTGTCCTGTTGACTGTAAACCACCATGTGGAAACAACGTTTGTGATGGCAGTGAAAATCCTGACAACTGCTGGGTTGATTGTGGACCATCTGAACTTACATATAAAGAGAATAATTGTGGAAATGGTGTCTGCAATGGAGGTGAAAATCCTGAAAATTGTGCAACAGATTGTGGTTGGTGTGGAGACGGTACGTGTGGATTCGATGAGCTGGCCTCCCTTCTCTGTCCAAGCGACCATCCAATTTGTTTAAAAGACTTTGGAACTTCTCCGTGGTGCGCAGTTGGAATTGATTGTGGTTCAGATTGTGGAAATGGAATTTGTAATGTTGGAGAAAATTCCAAGTCATGTCCATTTGATTGTTTAGTTTGTGGAGATGGTATTTGTGCTCTTACTGAAACCACAGAAAGTTGTGAAAATGATTGTCCGGACGTTCTACTTAGTGGATGTGGAGATGGCGAATGCTTGGGGTTAGAAGACAGTGCAAACTGCGCTGCTGATTGTGCTTCAGGGTGTGAAGATGGAACATGTTCGAGTAAAGAATCAATACTGAGTTGCTCTGCGGATTGTAATTTTTCGTGTGGAGATGGCGTTTGCACTGTAGGTGAAGATTGTGATCAGGATTGTGATTTTAATTGTGGAGATGGAGTTTGTTATGGAGCTGAAACTGTAAACAGTTGTCCAGACGATTGCTCAATGTATCAACAAAAAGAAATAACTTATGCTGCAGATGGAGAATTTTGTGGTGATGCAGAATGTACTCAAAGTGAAAACCAAACAAGTTGTGCATTAGATTGTGAATTTACGTGTGGAGATGGAGTTTGTAGTATTGGTGAAAGTAATGCGTCCTGTAATGCTGATTGCGATCCCTCCTGTGGGAATGCGCAGTGTGAAGTGGGCGAAGGCAAGGATGTTTGTCCAAAGGATTGCGGATGGTGTGGTGATGGTTTCTGTAGCGAAAATGAAAGCCTTGAAATTTGTCCACAAGATTGTGATGCATGTGGAAATTGGATCTGCGATTATTTTGAAGATGAAACTTCCTGTTCAGTAGATTGTAAGGTTGAACCAATAACAACAAATCCAATGTGCGGCTTTGCAGAGTGCGGGGATGGTCAAGGTTTTTGTGTAAAGAGTTGTGGACTTTGTGGCGACTGGGTATGTGCACCAAGTGAAAAAGGAGTTTGTGATCTGGATTGTTCTTCTGCGTGTGGAAATGAAATCTGCGAAGCAGACGAGTCAACAGAAAACTGTCCATCTGATTGTTCTTCTTAATAAAAATAGATGTGAAAAACAAACCAAACTTAAAAAGAACTTTTTATTCTTTAATAATAATATTCATTTTAATATTGGCTTTTTTCCTACTTCCTGACATATCAATAATTGAAAACATCCAACGCAAACTTTTCCTTTTGGCTGCAGTATTGGGATTAATATTCCTCATTCAAGGCACCAGACTTGCATTCATTGCCAGAAAAGAAAAAGGGTTGTTAAAAATATTTTTAATGTTAACTGGAATTGCAGCACTGGCCCCTTTACCTTTTTCAATACTACACAACGCATTCTATGCCCTGGCTATAGTTTTTGAAAACTTTGAATTTTTATTTGAAGTGTTGCATGTAGCCTCTTTTATTATAGCTTTAGCTGTGGCGCCGATAACATTTATTGTTGGTGTAATAGGAAGCTTAATAATTTTTCATAAAAATAAAAAAGAGGTGGCTACAAGTTAAACTCGTTACTTAGCGAACCTGATCCCTCTTTCAAACCAAAAATACTTATAAAATACTTCTCGATCGAGAAGTATTTTATAAGTATTTTTTTCTAAAGCAAAACAAGCCTACTCGGCTTGTTTTGCTATTGTTATATTGGACATAGAAAGAAAGGACGCCCGTTGGCTGAAAAACCAAACGGGCGCAGATGCGTAGTGGAGCGACCCGGAGTCGAACCGGCGCCTCCCTTCCAGAAACCCAGCAACAGCTCTTCCCAACAGGGTTGAGACTTTTCAGTGTGACGGTGAGTCTTTCACCCCTCCGTCCTCCTCCCGCGCCTACCACTACTCGCGGTACTGGTTCAACACGGACGCTCTCTGCCTGAGCTAATCCACACTTACTTTAGTGTCAGCCGCTCCTCGACTGATCTATTGCCTTCGTTCCAGAGGACGCTCTTCCCAATGTTGAGCTTGTCGCCCCTAACTGCAGATCGAAGATTACTTCACCTAAGTGTCCATGTCAAGTTTGTTTTAAAAACCAAAAAAAATACTTTGAAAAAAGTTCACGATCGTGAAATATTTTCAAAGTATTCTTCTAAAGCAAAACAAACCTACCCGGCTTGTTTTGCTATTGTTGCAACTATTGGTTTTTCGATTTCTAGATAGTCCTTATAAAGCATGCTAACTGAATCTGTGAGCGAGCCTGCGTTGAAATGAATTGTTTCGTTTTCTTTTAAGTGCGTGTCAACATATGTCTGGAGTCCGATCACTGACCCAAACGGCGGAACCGCTCCTGGTACGCATCCTGTCACCTCTTCAACATTTTTTGCAAAGCTAACTCGCTCGCCAATTACTTGCTTAACTGCTGAGCCTTGCAACTTCATATTAGCTGGCATAACAAACAAAAAGTGATTCCGAGTTTTTTCACCTCGAACCACAATTGCTTTTGCACCTTCTTTCAAATCAACACCCCGAACCCTCGCAGCAATCTCCGAAGTCCGAGTCGGCTCATGGTGTTGTGTTTCGTATTCACAACCGTTCTCATCGAGTAATGCGATTATTTTTTTGTAAGTGTTAGTCATTTTTGTTGTTCAAATCCACTGCGACACATCCGCTCTGCACAAGGCCAGAGAAATTTAATTGATGAAAGTTCGTCCTCAGAAACCCAGCGAGCCTGCGAATGCTCGTCACTTAACGCAACCTCTTGAATATCCGCATCTATAAGATAAGCAATCCCACACATCGGATTTGAATTTTTTTTAACATACCAAACATCTGCATCAACAAGCTTGATGATTTCAAACTTATCAAGATTTATTTCTTCTTTTAGTTCTCTTTTGAAAGCTTCTCGCGGATCTTCACCCTTATCAATACGCCCGCCAGGAATAACATAGGTACCAGGATTGGCTGCATCTTCAAGAACTAAACACTCACCGTCTCTGATAATGATAGCAACCTGACTTACCATGAATTTTTCGAAGTTGTCTGTTATATTCAAATCATTATAATATTTCACAATCCTCCAACGAACCCCCAGTATCTCCACAACAGGTACGTTGTATATAATTTCGCCAGCACGGAGCCACGCGAGTACTGCCGAAATTATATACAACGTGACTGTCCCCCAAAAATTCTTAACGGAGATTGCTTCGCTTCGCTCGCAATGACACAGGATGCAGGACACAAGGGAATTCTTAACGGAGATTGCTTCGTCGGCCGTCGGACGGCCTCCTCGCAATGACACAGGAGGATGGGCGAGCAAAGACGCGGTGTGCTATTCTTCCTTCTTTTCCTCAAACTCAGCATCAATTGGTTCATCTGTTTTCTCTGCATTTTGCTTATTGGTCGAATTGGTCGTATCGGACCCATCAGAACTTTCGGCTTGTTCAGCCTGATACATCTTTGCCCCAACCTTTTGAGCAGCCTCAGTCAACTCATCAGCCGCTTTCTTAATAGCCTCGTGATCATCATTGTCTTTAATCTTCTTAAGCGCCTCAACTTTTTCCTCAACCTCTTTTCGCTCCTCATCAGTAATTTTATCCCCGGCATCCTTTAACATTTTCTCAGATGTGTAAATCATTGTGTCGGCCAGATTCTGGTGTTCAACTCGCTCTTTGTGCTTTTTATCTTCATCAGCATGTTGCTCAGCATCTTTTTTCATTTTATCAACTTCCTCATCAGACAACCCTGCAGAACCTTGAATTGTAATTTTTTGACTTTTTCCAGAAGCCTTATCTGTTGCTGACACATTTAAAATTCCATTTGCATCAATATCAAACTTAACCTCAACCTGCGGAACTCCGCGTGGTGCCATTGGCAAACCTGACAAAATAAAACGTCCAAGAGTCTTGTTACCTTCTGACATTTCTCGTTCGCCTTGTAACACATGGATTTCAACTGTTGTTTGATTATCAGCCGCTGTTGAAAAGATCTGTGACTTTGATGTAGGAACGGTTGTGTTTCTCTCAATCAAACTTGTCATGACTCCACCCAATGTTTCAATTCCAAGTGAAAGCGGTGTGACATCCAAAAGCAAAACGTCTTTAACTTCACCTTGCAAAACACCTGCTTGAACAGCAGCTCCCATTGCAACAACCTCATCAGGATTCACTCCAACGTGCGGCTTTTTGCCAAAAAACTCTTCAACTATTTTTTGAACAAGCGGCATGCGTGTCATTCCTCCAACCATTATAATTTCTTCAATATCACCTTTTTCAAAGCTGGCATCAGAAAGTGCTTTTTTAACAGGCTCAAGAGTTTTCTTAATGAGCTCACCACACAACTCCTCAAGCTTTGCTCGTGTAACTGTTAACACAAGGTGCTTTGGACCGTTTTCATCAGAAGTAATATAAGGTTGGTTGATTTCTGTTTTCTGTGCAGTTGAAAGCTCGATCTTTGCACGTTCAGCTGCGTCTTTGATTCTCTGCAAAGTCAAAGGATCTTTTGAAAGATCAATTCCCTCTTGTTTTTTAAACTCTTCCAAAATCCAATCAATAATCACGCGATCAAAGTCATCTCCGCCCAAATGCGTATCTCCGTTTGTTGACTTCACCTCAACTGTGTCTTCTGAAACATCAAGCACTGAAACATCAAAAGTTCCACCGCCCAAATCGTACACAACAATCTGCTGCCCCTTCTTTTTATCAAAACCATAAGCCAAAGCCGCAGCAGTTGGCTCATTGATGATTCGTTTTACTTTAAGCCCGGCAATTTCCCCTGCAACTTTTGTTGCAGCACGCTGAGCATCATCAAAGTACGCAGGAACTGTAATCACAGCATCTTCGATCTTTTCACCAAGACGCTCTTCTGCATCTGCTTTTAATTTCTGAAGAATCATTGCTGAAACTTCTTCTGGTGTGTGATCCTTACCAGACATTGTCACGCTCATGCCATCACCCCGCTTTTTCATTTCATAAGGCATGACCTTTGTGTCGTGTTGCACTTCAGGATCTTCCCAACGTCGACCAATAAGACGTTTAATGGAAAACAATGTGTTGTGCGGATTTGTAACAGCTTGGCGTTTTGCAGCAAGACCAACAATACGCTCATTATTTTTCGAAACTGCTACGATTGATGGTGTTGTGCGATTTCCCTCCTTATTTTCCAAAACCTTTGGCTGACCACCTTCGATAATTGCCATGCATGAGTTGGTAGTACCAAGGTCGATTCCGAGAATTTTTGACATAGTGGTATCATGTCATCCTAACTTTGTAGCTTTTTTAATGTCATCTCGACTAAGGCCGAAGGCCGCACGGAGAGATCTCGAATTTTGTTTAAGTAATTCGAGATCCCTCGGCTTCGACCCGTCGAACGGGTCTTCGCTCGGGATGACAAGAAAAACGATTAACTCAGTTAGGGTGACAGTTTATAATTATTTTTTTGTTATGTTGTTAACTGTCACGTTTGCTGGACGGATAATTTTTTCTCCTAATACCCATCCACGTTTATTTACTTTTAAAATTATTTGATCTTCTTTTGTTTTATCTGTCTCCTCTGAGTTGGCCTCATGTTTGTTTGGATCAAAGACCTCTCCCTCTTGTCCAAACGTTGTTACACCAATTCCTTTCAGCACATCCTCTATTTGCGTTCTAATGTGCATAATCCCTTGCAACCAATTTTTCATCTCATTGCTTAAACCTTTTGGTTGAAATTTGAGAGCTTGATCAAAATTGTCCAAAACCGGAATAATCTGCTGGACCAAGTCTTCACGCTCGTGTTTTCTCATCTGATCCTTTTCTCGAACCAAATCTTTTTTCAAGTTGTCATAGTCAGCAAGTGCACGTTTCCAACCTGTAAGCGCCTCTTCTAATTGATCCTTTATTTTTTTCTTTGGTTTCTTTTTATCTGTCATACATTGAATCGATCACGTATTTTGCTCGATTAAGAAGCGCTAAGTTTTTTGAATAATTCATTCTAAGTGGTCCAACTAATCCAAGCAATCCTCTTTGCTCTGGCGCAACTTTGTAGCGCACAAGCATTGCGCTCATTCCGTTTCCAAATGGATTCTTTGAACCAATAAGGATTACTGGCTCATCTGGTACAACTCCAAATAAAGAAAAGATAACTTCATCAAATCGATCAACAATTTCTGAAAGAGTTTCAACAAGTTCTAAAGTTTGGAAATCCGGTTTGGAAAATAAATTTGAAACGCCAGTATAATAACTCCATTCCGGTTCTGATGCAACGATTGCAGTCTCGCCTGAGACTTCAACAAGTTGGCGAGCAAGTTGTTTTAATGTTTGTTGAACTTCATTTTTGTTTTTTGCAGCATCTTTAAAAGGCTGACCTTTTACTTGCACCTGTTCTTTTGAAACAACATTTTTCAAATAATACTGATATGCTTTTTCAGTTGGAATCCGACCGGCTGATGTGTGAGGTTGACGAAGATAGTCTTCATGCTCAAGCGACACCATGTCATTGCGAATAGTCGCGGGTGAAACATTGAGTTGAAAATTGTCGCACAAAAACTTTGATCCAACAGGTTCTGCTGACTGAATATATTCCTCAACTATTAATTTTAGAATTATTTCTTGTCGCGGATTCATAAATAAAATTAGCACTCTCTATTATAGAGTGCTAATTTTTTCTGTCAAGGATTATCCTGCTAATCTAATTGCCTCGTCTCTTGCAGCTTTTTGATCTTGTGCTTCCTGAGCCTGTTGCTGTTTTTTCGCTGATGCAATTTCTGCTTCAATACCCCTCATTCGTCTAAGCTCAACTTCTTCATTACGTTTTGCAAGCGCGCCTTTTCTTAATTGCTCACGAACCCTCTTGTTTGCATCTGTTTCCTTCATTGTTGCACGTTGGAATGATTCACCTGAAAGTTGTCGTGTCAACGTAACTTCTCCATCACTTATGTCAGCCACTCCAAGTTTTGCAATCTCTCCGTTTTGTGCTGGCATTGAAATTGTGTCTTCAAGACGAACAAGCGACCCTTGTTGCCAAAGCTCTAAAATAAATCGATCTACTCTTTGATAAGCTCGTCCTGCAGGGCTTTCCATTAAATATTCTCCTGTTGGCTCATTAAATTCTGCAACCTTCCAATCTTGTGGAAATGGTTGTGGTGGACTTTGTTTTAAATCCATTACAGCAACCATATCACCCACACCAAATCTTGGAGGAACTTCTTTGGCAATCTGTCTGCTCTCAACATAAGCAACAGAATATTCAAGATGAGCACGCTTATGTTCTTTTGTCTTAAGCATTAGTTGAAGAGCAATGCGTTCTTTATTTGGAATATCCGGTTTTTCCAAACTCGCGCTTAACGCACTAATCTCTTGTTCAAGCACTGTTATCTGATTCTGCCATGCATCAACATCGTTTGGAGTGAATCCCTCTCGAACCTCTCCGACCTCTTCTCCCTCTCCAACCTCTTCTTTCAAATAACTTCTATCCGGACCTCTTTCTCCTATTGTACGAACAGCGGCTGCAATATCATCTGGCTTTGAAAGTGGATGATTCTCATCAGCAGCTCGTGCGTCTGCTGCATTTTGCAAAACCCTTTCAGCCCCACGATCATCGCGCGATTGATCAAGTTTTCCTTTAATTTCGTCATTAGAAAACTGATCTGAAACCCCGTCTGACACAATAAGAATCCTGTCGCCCGGCAGAACATCAACAGCTTGCACACTCACTTCTAAATCAGATTGCCCACCAATACTTTTAACAATAGCGTGCTTTGACTGCGGCATATTTCTTTCAATGCTTGCCGCTGCAGCTTCCCTATCCTGACCTTCTGCCACCCGTTTATCCAGTAAAAAATTAAAAAGGTTGTCGTCTTTTGTGAGCTGAAATAGTTCTCGACCTCGTTTAACATAAATCCTACTGTCTCCAGCGTTTGAAAAAAACAATCTCTGCACTCCATTTGGCATTTCAACCAACTTAGTCACAGACGCTGTTGTGGCTGAAGATTTCATTTCCGGATTTGATGCAGCTTCTGTGTGAATTTTTGTGTTTACTTCAAGCAACGTTGCTTCAATTCGATCTCTTACAAGTGTATCTACTTTTGCCATTTGCTGATCTTGATCCAACCCATCAACTGACAATTCATTTTCTATTCCTTGATCCAAAGCTTCTCCCAAATTTTCCTGAACAGCTGTAGCTAACTCTCGTGCTGCAAACCAACCTGCTGCCATTGACACCCCGTCCCCAACCAAAAGCAGACCCTTTTCCGGGTCATTTAATTTCACATCTTCACACATTTCTTTTCGTCCACTCCGGTCTTTATTCAAACCAGTAATTGTTGGCTCACCAACATTAACAAACTCGGTTTCTTTTTGTCGCTGAGCTTCTCTTGCAATTTCTATGGCAGAAATTTGAGGGTCTGTGTCTGCTGTGCCTAAATCCATATATAAAAGTTTATCATATTTTACCTAAAAGAAAACACCGTCACTGGGACGGCAGAAGTAGCGGGGTTGGAGATTCCTGCAAAGGGCTAGCCTGAGGAATTTTTCTCCAGTTTGTTCTGATCATGAGGTACACGCCGTCGTTGCTCAGAAATGGAAGTGGCGAAGTTGGTATATAAGACACGAACGCTCCGCAGTGGAGCCGAACATGTCCATTGTCTCTGGATGTCTGCACAACATCAGAGATATACCGTCTGCCTTTCACAACAACTATGACAAGTGCGATCCCGAGGGATTCTGCTTGCACGGTTGTTTCCAAGGTCAGAACATCTTTGAGTCCTTCATCAGCGCCCAAAGACATTGTTGTGAATCCAAGATGTTGCTCCACTCTTCTGAGCAAAGCACTGTTCCAGTTCGGCCGGCCATCAAGCCGGCAGACAACGGATGTGTCGTCTGTTTGGCTCATGTTGACCTCCCGATCCCAACAAACCACCCTAGTCCAGAGACCCCTTTTTGTCAAGTCTATTCTGCTTCTCTTGCGATTTTTTTATTGAATAAGCCCCAGGATTTTTTGCTTGTTTTTTTATTTTTAAGTATTTCGGAAAATTTCATACTACTCAACATGCTTGGCACAATTACGTAAGTTGCGCCTAATTTATAACATTGTTCAGCCTCTGCTCTTGTGTGAACTGAAACAATTGAAACACCCGTGTACTTTCTTGAACGAAGAAAGCTCAAAATGGCCGAACTGATCATAACATCAGGAATTGTTGAAACAACAAGACGGGCTTTGTGAGCCTTTACATCTTCCAAGAAATTCTCATCCCCAGCATCTCCATAAACACCAATCTCGCCCATTTCAGCAAGCTCCTTGATAACTTGCGGATCAAAATCAACAATTGTATAAGGTTGTTTTAATTTTTTGATTGGATCCAAAAGAACTGAACCGGCTCTATGGAATCCAAATAAAATAATTTTCGATGGTTTTCTTTTTTTCAAACGTTCAGCCTCAAGCATATGAGGTGGTTCAAGCCATTTAAACAATGGATGAAGTCTTTCATAAAACCATTCGTTGTGCTGGATAAGAAAAGAGCTGCCGGCAATAGTTACGATTCCAACTGTTGTAGCCAGCGCCAAAACTTGTGCGTCCAAATGCCCGGCTGCCATTCCGGCGATAATAACAATAAATGAAAATTCTGAAATTTGAGCAACTGTTGTTCCAGCCAAAAATCCTGTTCGAGGGTGATAACCAAGTGATCGCATGATTAACATTACAATCATTGGGTTTCCAATCAAAATAAAAAGTGAGAAAACTATTGTTGGAACAATTGTTGCAGTGATTGCATCAAAACCAAGCCTGGTTCCTAAAACAATAAAAAATATTATCAAAAAGAAATCTCGAAGCGGACGAATGCGCGAGTTAATTTCTTTTTCAAAAACACTTCCCGAAAGTGTGATTCCTGCAATAAGCGCACCCAGCTCAACACCAAATCCAAACATGTACAAAGTTCCTGCAATCAAAAAGCACCAAGCAATTGAGAAGATAAATAAAAGTTCTTGAGACTTGGCAACATACTTTAAAACCTTTGGCAAAACCTTTGTTGCAACAAACCACAAAACCGGAACAATGAAAAATGCTTTAAGAAGTGAGCTGACAAACACTTGTTCCGGAGCTGCGCCTGATTGAACTGCATTTAATCCTAACAGAACAATCATTGCCACAAAGTCCTGAACCAACAAAAATCCAATACTAATACGACCATACAAACTATCAAGATCGTCTTTGTCCATTAAAAGTTTGACAATAATGATTGTGCTTGAAAGAGCAAAAGCAATTGCCAGATAAATACTGGTTAAAAGCTCAAACCCTAAAGCGCTGGCAATAATAAAACCTGCAATTGATGTAAATAAAACTTGACCTATTCCTGTTGCAAGTGAAATTCCTCCAACGTCTTTTACACTTCGCCAGTTAAGCCCAAGACCTACAGTGAATAACAAAAACGCAACACCAATCTCTGACATGACTTCAAAAATTTCCGGATTTTGAGCAAGTGCAAAAACACTTGGGCCAGCAATAATTCCTGTAAGAATGTAAGCAATGATCAATGGTTGTCGAAAACGAAAAACAGCCATGGAGAATGCCGCGGCAATAACTAGAATAATTCCAATTTCAAAAAAAAGTCCCTCCAACATGATGAGACCATTATAGCAGAATAATCGAGTAGAAAAAAATCTCTTAAACAATATTGCCAATTAAAAAATAAGCCGTCGTGTTTTTAGCTTTTTGTCAATGAAAAAACAACGATCACTAAAAGTGTTTGTTGTTTTATTTGCATTATTATCCAATTTTTTCTACCTGTTCTGCAATTAGCTTATTAAACAATTCAACGCGTGCTTTTGCAAAAGGACTACCATCTTGCTTGGTAATCATTGCGCGTGAAAGCATATCAAAAATTCTTGTGAGTCGAAAATTCTTGACTTGTTGTGGATCGCCTTTTGTTACTTTTTGAACAATCTCATCTTCATCAAACCGAACCTCACCATTAAGCCACATATCTTTTACATTTTTTGCAATTGCTACATATTGATCAGGAAGTGTTTGTTCTACATGTTGAAGAAAAGCCGCTTTGTTTAAAATTTCCGACCAGTCATGGTATTGAGTTGAAATACGAAGACCCTCAATATCTATTAAAGAAAGCTCAAATTCACCTTCTTCTTTTTTTTGAACAAAAATATTATCACCATGAGCATCACCATGAACAAAAACCGGTTTTTCATCTGCTAAATCAGCGCGAGCGGCTCTAAACAATTCCGTTAATCTGTCTGCCATTGCATCATTAAAATAACCACTTCCCTTCAAAGTACTAACAAAGTATTGGCCATCACGAGAAATATTTTCTGCATCACAAACTCCTAACCCGCTTTCAGATAAAACCTGATCAGTCACATCAAGTTTTTGCAATCCTTCAATCACCCTTCCAATAATTTCAACTTTCTGTTCACTTGTAAGTGCTGCTTTAGCTTCTGGATCATCTTCAAGATACTCGGTTGCGAAACCTGTCATTTCACCATCTTCAAATAATTCACCAACCTGACGCACAATGTGAATATCAAGCGGAGAATCAAGTTTGCTCTCAGCTGCTTCCAATACTTTTAAGTTGCGTGATTCATCCACCAAGCGATCAGAATTTGCTGTTTCCCCAACTTTGAACACAACTTCACTTCCAGCAAGTTCTCCTTTTTGAATAAAAAAACGTTCATATTTACTCTCATCAAACTGCTTATAAGCTGCGGTATTAGTATCAATTGAACCATCAACATGTTCAATCAATGTCTTGGATCTGGCAATGCTGCGTTCTTGTAATGACTCTGGTTCAGGCTCTTCATCTTTTTCTGCAGCCTCAACACAAAGATTACAAGGCGGACGATTCCCATGTGTGCAATAACCTGATTCCTCAAGTTTTCTACGTTCATCTTTTGTCATAATATAATCTTAATTAATCGAAAAAATACCACAATTAAAGATTTGAGTAAAGAAAAAATCCGTCCATCTTTAAGAGTAACTAAAAATGAACCGTGTTGACAGAATTTTTAAAAAAACTTAACCTCCCCTCACGCCTGAACTGGCAGGATTGGATGACTCGAAGGGAAAGAAAGGGAGGAGGAAATGCTTGACCCTAGGAAACGTGCTGATGGCGAATCCGTCAGATCCTGGCTGAGACGTCGTGTCAGAGAGGTCGGAGACGGAACCGGTGTGGAGTTCTCGTTCAGCGAGCGCCCGTTGCTCAAAGACCCAGAACGCGTGATGTTCCGCGCCTCTGATGAAGAACCGGGAACGATCACGCTCAAGCAGTATGGCTTCGATGTCCATGTGGGCAAGAAGCCGCTCGAGCTGCTGCCTGCTACGGTGATCAAGCTCGTGGCCACTGCGGTTCACAAGGCCCAGGAGCTGCAGGTCGAGCGCCTGAGCATCGAGGTCCCGGACTTCTTCAAGCAGCAGTTCGTGGCCATGGGTGTTCAGCTCGCCCTGCTTCGCGCAGACGAGCTCAAGACCGAAGAGGTCGAGTACCTGGGGCTCACGAAGGTGGAGTTCGCGGGTCGTGAGGAGAGCAACTGGGATCGGGCCAAGCACGGCCTCGAGCTCGCGCGTATGGCCAACCAGCAGCGCTGGTTGACCGGACTGCCGGCCAACATCCTGGGTGTGAACGAGTTTGCGCAGCTCTTGTACGACCACTCCTCCAGAGGAGTCGTTACCTGGCTGGGCGAGCAAGGTGAACCGAACACAGAGCAGTACGCCCGCATGGGCATGCTCAACGCGGTCGCAGCCGGCAACGGCGGCAAGCGGCGCGTCGTGGCCGTTCGCATCGATCCGGAAAGCGGCCCGACCGACAAGGTCGTTGCCTACGTGGGCAAGACCCTGGTCTTCGATGTTGGTGGTCTCAACATCAAGGGCAAGCACGCTCGCGGCATGAAGGCGGACATGAGCGGAGGTGCTGCTCTGTTCGGCGCGTTCACCTGCTTCATGAACTACCGTGACCAACTCCAACGTTCGGTCGTGCTGGCCTGGACGATCACCGAGAACCTGATCGGTCCGGATGCGTACCGACCCGACGACGTGCTCACCGCCTACAACAACAAGACCGTGGAGGTCGCGAACACGGATGCCGAGGGTCGTTTGGCCCTGGGTGATGCCATGGCCTGGATCTGCGAGATCTGCCCGGACATCGACCTGGTCGTCCCAACCTGCACCCTGACCGGTGCGGTCGAGGTTGCATTGGGCGGAGCCGCTTCCGGCCTTCACATCAAGGACAGCCCTACACGGCTGGACAAGGTCGGGCAGCTCGAAGCACTCGGGTTTGCCTGTGGCGACGCGGTCAACATCCTCCACGACCTGGGTGCAGGTGTTGCGCCTCTGGAGTCCGACATCGCGGACTTGAAGAACGCCAGTGATGCCCCGAGTGGCGCTGGCTCCCAGCAGGGCTTCCACTTCCTCAAGCAGTTCGCGTCCGATGGTGTGGACGTCTGGGAGCTGGACATCGCTGGCAAGGCCGACACCCACCTCAAGGGTGGTGGCGGCATGCAGAAGGGCACGCCCCAGCCGGCCGGCGTCCTGTTCATCATCGCCCTGGAGACCCAGCCTCAGTAGCCAACGTCACGAGTTCGCTACAAGCCGCTGCAACCTAGCAGCGGCTTGCCCGCCATAGCTCAACAAGAGCGACGGCGGGTTTTCTAATTAAAAATTGTGTACAACAAAACCGTCTGGAAAAACCAGACGGTTCAATTAATAAACTTTAAACAACTCAATAAAATTATTTAGTGCTCACCAAACGGCAAAAATTTAAGGAGTAGCATAATGGCAATACCAAGCAAAAATACAACAAAATGAAAAGCCATCTTTAAACCTCTGTCACCATGCTTGATTTCAGGCACTAAGTCAGATGCTGCAATGTAGATAAAACCACCAGCTGCTATTGGAAGTAAAAATAGAACAGCAGACTCAGCTCGCTCAGCAAAAACAAACCCAAGCACACCACCAATAACTGCAGTTAAACCTGACAAAAAATTAAACAATAATGCTTTCCATCTTTTGTACCCGCTGTACACTAACACACCAAAATCACCAATCTCTTGCGGAATTTCGTGAAGAGCCACAGCAACTGTTGTAACCACACCAACAGCAGGACTAACAATAAATGAAGCGGCAATGATTAAACCATCAATCAAATTATGAACCCCGTCGCCAAATATAATCATGCCTGAAAGGACCTTCTTTTTTGAAGGTGTTTTTTCTTGTTCGCGATTATGATCTTCTAAATGATGGTCGCTTATGTGGTGATGTTGGTGCCAATGCAAATACTGTTCAACAAGAAGAAAAATCAAAAAACCAACAAGTACAAAAATAAAAATGTTTGATATGGCCTCATGATCATGTCCAATTGCGTGAATTGACTCTGGAATTAAATGTAAAAAAGCCCCTCCCATAAGCCCACCGCCAGCCAAAGCAACCAAGAAAAGGAGAATTTTATCAAGAGACTTCTTTGATACTATTAAGGTTAGAACTCCCACAAAGGAGATCAGGCTTACCAAAACAGTAGCCAGGACTATATAAAATAGTGTGATCATAAAATAATTTACTTTAGTTTATTTTTTTTAATATAAATTACGGCAAACCACGTTGCCAATGGAACTGTACTGATCAATCCAATTGTTCCAACCAAGGTGCGTATAATCTCCTCAGCAATAAATTCTGAATTTAATAAACCAATTATACTTTGATCGCTAACAACAAAGAGGAGTAAAAGAGGCAAACTTGCGCCAGCATATGCCAGAACAAGCGTATTCACCATCGAGGCAATGTGATGACGTCCTATCCGCATTGAACGGCGAACCAACTCACGTTTGCTTAATGTTGGATCAGTCTTAGCAAATTCAAAAACAGTTTCAGATTGATTAACAGCCACGTCATCAAGCACACCAAGAGCACCAATAACAATAGCGGCTAACAAAATACCTTGGGCATTTAATGAAAGCCCTGTTTTTAATTGCAACATTGCAGCCTCATCACTAGCCAAACCGGTTAAACTTGCGACCTTAACAAAAACAACAGCCAGGATCCCGGTAATAATTAACCCCCCAACAGTACCCAGAAAAGCTGCCCAGGACGGTCTTCGAAAACCATGGGTTCCAAAAATAGAAACTGCCAGAATTGCTGCCGAACCGATAAGGGTAATTAATATCGGATTATGTCCATTGACCAATTGCGGCAAAATAAAACCAAAAAGCACGAGTATAATAACCCCCAGGCTTATTAAAGAACTAACACCACGAAGCAGCCCAACAATCAAAGTTACGGCAATAAACAAAATTACTAACCACATAATCACATTAAGCCGAACCGCGTCTGTGATAAATACGACAGGCTCACCATAATCTAAGGATGAAATGATCGATACTTCAACCTCTTGATTCTCTTTAACAGTGTGTCTTAAACCTGCCAAATAACCTTCTCGACTATCAACGGTAAACAAACTGTTGTTGTAAGCACCTTCAGTCTTAATTCTAATTTCAACAACTTGGTAGGCTTCTTCCGGAGGCTCAAGCTTCTCATCAATAATTTGTTCAATAGTTGCCCTTGCTTCAATTGTGCTGTTTTCAATTAGTTTATCTTGAGCAAATACACCACAAGGCCAGCAGGTAAAAAATATTAAAATAAAAGCCAACAAAAATTTCATAAACTTCTTAGCTTTGTTATAAAAAATTTTATTCTTAAATAAAAACAAACAACAAATGGAGGACTGAGTGCAACTAAAAAATCAACAACACCTCCGCACTGATTCCCGCAAAACATACACATATCATTTGCTGCAACTGACACAAACTCCAGTAAGTGTAAGTTGATGTTTAATGGAATCAAAACCGCTTATTTGTGAAAAGCTGTGGTGACATGACACACATTCGGTATGACCACAAGATTCACAAACAATGTGATGATGAGCCTTAGTTGATAAGTAAAATCGAGTTGTTCCAATATTTTCTTCTCGATGCAAAAAACCAAGTTCTTCAAAAAGTTTCAGGGTTCTGTAAACAGAAACTAAATCTACCTTGCCTTTTAGTAGTTTGTGCATTTCTTGAGCTGATAGAGGATTATGTCGTTTTTCCAGCAACTCCAGAACAATTTTTCTAGGTCTGCTTAATTTGTAACCAGCATCTTTGATAGCTTTGTTGTACATGTAAAATAAATCTATCACAATTGCAAATGGATTGCAATTACATTTGACATTATTTTATTATGGGTATATAGTTATAACTATAAAGGTCGACTTATTCACAATTAATAAAAATTTGAATATATGCCAAATTTCGATGGAACAGGCCCTCAAGGTGCTGGTCCTGGCACTGGTCGTGGTTCAGGAAAATGTAAAGATGCAAAGCTCAAAAATGGTCGTGGATCAGGTCGTGGACTAGGCCAAGGTTTAGGTCGTGGACGAAATTCACAAACCAGAGCTAAGACCAGCGGAAACCGATAATTTATGCCACGACCACGACTTTGTCGCCGTGTGCGATTTGATCCAAAAGTAACCTACTTTAAGCCGCAAGGGGTTCCTATGCGCCAACTTGAGGTTGTTGAACTTACCCATGAGGAAGTCGAGGCTTTGCGACTTAAAAATGTTAAAAATCTGGATCAAGAAGAATCAGCAAAAAAAATGAATACCTCGCAAAGCACATTTCAGAGAATCCTTACTTCTGCGTATCAAAAAATATCAGAAGCTTTGATTGAAGGCAAAGCAATCAAAATTATAAAATAATTTTGAACCACCCCATGAGATAACAGAAAAACCGCCGGCAAAAGAGGCTGTCCCAAAACTCTCACGCAAGTGAGAGTTTTGTGTATCTAAAATAAAAAAGAGACTCCGGTGGAGGTCTTGTTTAGATCATTTTCTTTAGATTGTGAGCCAGTGAGATGAGGTTCCATTCAATCGCTGCACCTGCTAACCCTCTAAGTAAGAATGTGGTGAATTTTAGATTGTGCTTTATATTTCCAAATACTCCTTCCACGTCAGGCATCCGCTTCTTGTATCGTTGCTTTCCTTCAGATGTAGCGAGCTTGCGTTTGTGTTTGTTTGCAAGTCTTTGCCATTGATGTGAAATG
>CAYNRK010000003.1:0-171051 GCA_964399675.1 uncultured Gammaproteobacteria bacterium
TGGTTAGAGCGTCTCGTTTACACCGAGAAGGCCGGGGGTTCGACTCCCTCAACGCCCACCAAAAACACCCCAAAATAAATTGGGGTGTTTTTGTCTCAATACAGTAAAAGCTGTAAAAATGCTAGAATGGAAATCGGTTTATAAATTGCTATGAATTACGAAACTCTAAGTAAAAAACATAAAAGGTTTATATACAAAAGCTTTGAGGTTGAGCGACTTTCTGAGGCAGAGTTGAAATTTAAGTTTGTCTTTGAACTTGATCCAAAAATTATCTTTAGTCCATCTGTTGTAATTCCGTTTGATAAGTCTTTAAATATTGATGCGTCCGTAATCAATAATCTTGCTTTTCATCTTGGTTTGGCGGAAATGCCCAGCTATTGGAAAAGTGCCTGTTCCGGAAATATTATTATAGAAGCCGGATACTTAAATGAAAAACAAACGAAATTTTGGGAAACAGTTTTTATCAAGGGTCTTGGTGAATTTTTTTATCAAAATAAAATTGACTTCACAAAAGATAATTTTATTAATATCACAAGCACAGCAAACAAAAAAGTCGTGCTGGGAAAGTATAACGGAAAAGTAAGTGAACGCACCTTAGTTCCCTTGGGGGGTGGAAAGGACTCGATTGTTACTTTGGAATTTGTTAAAAGAGAAGGTGTTGATTTTAATTGTTTATTACTCAACCCAACAAAAGCGGCTGGTGATGTGGCTCGGATTGGAGGGTGTGCCAAACCGATTATTATTAAGAGGACAATCGACCCTAAGCTTTTAGAGCTAAACGCAAAAGGATATCTTAATGGGCACACTCCATTTTCAGCATATTTAGCATTTGTCTGTGTTGCAACAGCGGTTTTATCTGACTATAAAGACATTGCTCTTTCTAATGAACAGAGTGCGAGTGATGGTAATCTTGAATACTTAGGATTATCAATTAATCATCAATGGTCAAAATCTTTTGAGTTTGAAAGATTGTTTCAAGATTATTGTAAAAATTTTTTATCAGAACAACATTACTATTTCAGTAATTTGAGGCAACTTGATGAATTAAAAATCGCAAAGCAATTTTCTCGCCATCCAAAATATTTTTCGTATTTTAGAAGTTGTAATCGTGGATCAAAAGAAAATAAGTGGTGTAACGAATGCCCGAAGTGTTTATTTGTTTTTACAATTCTATATCCTTTTATTCCCGACAAAGAACTGATAAAAATTTTTGGAGAAAATTTGTTTGAGAATAGAAATTTGAAAAGCCTGTTTGAACAGCTTGTTGGCATTTCTGAAAATAAACCATTCGAGTGTGTGGGAACTGCGGCAGAAATGAAGAAAGCAATAGAGCTTGGATTGGAAAAATCCGGAAATCCTCCATTTCTTCTGAGAGAAATAAAAGAAAAAATTTTCACATAAGCAACTATGAATTTTATTTCCTGTGGCAATAATGAAATATCATTTGTGGTTCATGAACCAACTCTCCAAAATCATAAAGGCGATTTTATATTACTGCTTCATGGCGGAAGTAAAACAATTGGCAAAGATAGGTTCCAATATCTCCAAAATAGATTGGCAAAGGACAGTATTGTTTCTCTTGCCTTTGATTTTTCCGGACTTGGAAACTCGTCCGGTAATTTGGAGCAATCATCGCTAAAGAAAAGAATAGAGGAAACAATTTGTGTTATACGCTACATAAAGGAAAAATATCCAAAAAAGAAGCTGTCATTGTATGGTGTAAGTATGGGAGGGTATATAGCTCTTGCGATAACGCAGCAAATGCCCGATATGTTCGATGAGCTTATTCTTCATGCCCCGGCAGCTTATGCAAAGGAGGCTCATTCGCTGAAGTTCAACGAGAAATTTACCAAAGTATTAAGACGTGATATGAGTTGGGAAAGTTCTTTGTCATTTGATTGGCTTAAAAATTACAAAGGCAAAGTTTTGTTTTTGATTGGACAGAACGATCCTGTTATTCCAAGTGGAATAGTAGACAAGTATTGCGAAATTTTAGAAAATAAAATCAATGCTAAATTTATTTCGGTTCCTAATATGGAACATAATATCTGGACTGATAAGGAATCCTCGAAAAAGCACCGTGATTTGATTTATAATTACATCTCGTCTTTTATACGAGGGCAAACAAAAGCCTTGTCGTGAGGGGGGGCAAAAACACCCCAAACCCGCATCTTGCTCGACCTCTTTATCATAAAGGGTAATACCTGTATTATAAATTGATGCAAAAGATAATAATAAAAATAACTGACAAAAGCCCTCTCTTTCTATTCGTAATATTATGGGGGCTTTTTGTGCCTAAAAGTGCACATGCCTACATCGATCCCGGAATGGGGTCGCTTATTTGGCAGCTATTGCTCGCAGGGGTATTAGGTGCTTCATTTTTCATTCACAAAATTTGGCGGCATATTAGAGCAATGTTTAGTTGGTTGAAAAAATATATTTCTTCTCGGAGGAATTTGAAAGATCATATAGACAAGGATGAGTTGTCGGCATCTAAGTAAACATTGGATTGGGTCATGTGCACAAAAAAGAGAATTCTTCAAACTTCAAAACATTTCGCGACCCTGGCGGAAGTTTAATGAATCTTAACGGGCGCTTGATTCGTGTCGTTAACAAGTCCTGCGCAGCAGATCTTCGCGCTTTTTTAGCTTCTTCAACGGCACAAACCCTTTTGTCTGAAGGCTGTCTCGTCCATACAAAGGTCGTTGACGAAAGGGAAGTGAAAGCTCTACTTAATAACACTGCAAACCAAAAATTTTTAGATGGCGCAGAGATCGAAATGGTCGTTGAACACCAAAAGATTTTTTTTGCATCTTTTCCTTACGAATGGCCTCCGGAAATGCTTTTGGAGGCTGGTTGTTTGACACTTAATCTTGCTGAAAAGTTTTTGAGCGAGAAGATATGTTTAAAGGATGCAACTCCTTATAATGTTCTTTTTTCCGGATCTCGAGCGGTTTTTGTTGATCTATTGTCAATTGAAAAACGCAACCCTCTTGATCCTGTGTGGTTGCCTTGCGCACAATTTGAACGGACTTTTGTCTTGCCCCTTCTTCTTAATAAACACCGTAGTTTATCGCTTAAGACAATTTTTACTGCTTATCGCGACGGTGTTGAACCGGAAACCGCTTATCAACTCTGTGGGCCGGTTCAGAGATTTTTGCCAGTATTCATGACCACAGTAACAATCCCGACTTGGCTTGGGGCTTTGCAAAAAAAAGGTTCTCCTGGAATATATAAAAACAGGTTAATAAATAATCCTGAAAAGGCACGATTCATTTTGGGTTCTCTTTTAAAACGCCTTTGCAAAACGCTTCGTGCTGTTACTCCAAAACGAAACAAGAAATCTACATGGCAAGACTACATGTCATTTCAAAGTTATTCGAAAGATGAATTTGACGCAAAAGACGATTTTGTAAAACAAGCACTCAGCGAATTTTCTCCCAAAAAAGTTTTAGATGCTGGATGCAATACAGGTCACTTTAGCGCGCTTGCGGCAGAGTGTGGTGCCAAGGTCGTTGCCATAGATTCCGATCCGTCTGTTGTTGGTGAAGCGTGGCACAGAGCAGCTAGCGGCAAGCTCAACATCCTGCCGTTAGTTGTGGATATAACTCGTCCAAGTCCGGCTACTGGTTGGCGCAATTTAGAGTACCCTTCATTTCTTGATCGCGCTGCAGGGGCATTTGACGCAATGTTAATGCTGGCGATTGTTCATCATATGTTGGTGAGCGAGAGAATCCCTCTTTCAGAGATCGTGGATCTTGCTTCAGAGCTTACTACAGATCTTTTGGTTATTGAGTTTGTTGCTCCCAACGACCCCATGTTTCGCACGATTGCGCGCGGTAGGGACGACCTCTTTTCCTCGCTTACGCAGGAATTGTTTGAAAGAGTGTGTTGCGAGCGCTTTAACATTGTTCGTTCACAACAGCTTTCAAAAACACGTCGAATTTATCTTATGAGAAAAAAGTCATGAAATTACGCACGAGAAGAGCAAAAGAAATTGTAATGGCTTTATCGCTGTCTAATTTAATTTTCTTAGAAGAATGGGCGACGTTACTAAAACCATACAACCATTATTTCCAAAATGAATCTTTAATACCTCTCCTTCTCGTGATGTTTAATGTGCTGCTTTTTGCTGCAGTCTTTTTTGTGGGTCTGACTCTTGCCCGATATTCCAGACGCGCTTGGGTAATAAAGTTTGCACGTTTAGTGTTTTTAGGAACGTTTATTATACCCTTGAATTATTTTCGCATAAGCCTCGGGCTGGATGTGCACGAACTTATAGCGCAATATGGTTGGCTTTTATTTGTAGCAGTGTTTGTGTTTAGTGCCTTTGCTGTGTTTGTAATCTACCGATGGCGGAGCCAAGTTGTTCGCATTGCGGCTGGGATTATTTTGATTTTTTCGCCTTTTGTACTTTTTACTTTTTCACAGGCAGCATGGCTATTTATAGACAACGAGGTCATTACCCCTCAAGAGATATTTGTCGAGCCGGTTTATGTTGAGGAAGATCCGGCGATCCGAGTGCTGTGGCTTATTTTTGACAAAATGGATCAGAACATTGCTTTCGCCGAACGTCCTCAAGCACTTGAACTTCCGGAATTGGACAGGCTACGTGATCAATCACTCTATGTCACTAATGCCTATTCTCCTGCGAACAATACAAAAATTTCAATTCCATCTCTTTTGACCGGCCGCCAAATCAACGAGTCTAAGCCTATCAATTCAAGCGAACTTTTGATTACGTTGAAAGCGGGAGAAATCGTAAAATTAAGCGATCAACCCAACATATTTTCACAAGCCCTTGATGCTGGATATAATTCAGCAGTGGCAGGGCGCATATATCATCCTTACTGTAGGCTTTTTAGGGATAGTATAATTATGTGTTCTCGACAAGTACCACGCGAAGATGTTGTAGAATATTCTTTTGATAAAACAATTAAGACTAGCGTCCAACAAATCTATTCCCTTCAGCCTTGGTGGGCAAGGTTACCTGAATGGCTAAACAAACCGTTTGTGTTTGAAGGTTCATCTAGAGTTGAAGTTTTACAAAGAACTTTGGAGAACTCAAAGAAATTTGCAGAAGATCCCGCACTGGGATTGATTTTTGTACATTTTATGGTACCGCACCCTCCTTGCATTAATAGTTGGCCTGAAATGAATTTTGTATCAAGGAGAGACAGTGCTGATTGTTACCTTAATAATTTAGTGGTTGCTGATATTGTGCTGGGTGAACTACGTGTTGCCATGGAGAACGCGGGTACTTGGGAAAACACAGCGATCGTTTTAAGTTCTGATCATGGCGAGTTCCAGGCAGACAAGTCTGACAATGAAAAGAATGGGCTGGCAGTTCCGTTTTTATTGAAATTGCCGAACCAGAAAGAAAAGGTTGTTTACGAGCACAGCTTCAATACAATTCTTACTCACGATCTGATTTTAGAGTTATTGAATGGCACAACTCTAGATCTTCAGGGCGTGGTGAATTGGCTTGATCAAAGACGTTCAGATATTTAGTAAAGGGTGTGGGGTGTTTTTGTTTTGTGCGCTATAATATAAGTATATGTCGCCACTGATTCGCATCCCACTTGGACTTTTTGTCATGTTTGTTGGGTTTATGATTGTTAAGAAAACACCTAAGGTTTTGGAATGGTTTGGTGCGGTTCCTTTTGCTGAGCAGAAATTCGGTCCGGGTGGCTCCAGGTTTTTTTATAAACTCATTGGGGTTCTTGCAGTTTTTATTGGGATTGCAATTGCCACAAATTTTATCTCAAACATATTAGGTGAAGTAGCAGAACTTTTAACATAATTTTTTATGACAGCTCTTCCAACAGGCCGCGCACTTCTTGATCCTTATGCCATTTTGCATGAGGCCGGACTTTCAGTTGATATGCATTTTGCTGATTTTGGTGCAGGTACACTTGGCCATTTTGTGTTTCCAGCAGCTGATATTGTTGGAAAAGAAGGTCGTGTGTTTGCGGTTGATATTTTAAAAACCGCACTTGAAGGGATTGAAGGAAGAGCAAGGCTTGAGAACGTTGCAAATGTGATAACAATCTGGGGCGATCTTGAGCGTCCTAAAGGTGTGAATATTCCTGAAAATTCTTTGGATATTGTTGGTTTTATAAACGTTGGAGCATTGCTTATAAAAACTTCTGATCCTGTAAAAGAAGCAATCAGACTTTTAAAGCCAAACGGCCTTTGTCTTGTTGTTGATTGGCAGCCAGGTAAGGGGTCGTTAATTGTTTCTGAGAAGGATCGAATCAAACCAGAGGATGTTGAACTTTTGTTTGAACAAAACAAGTTCTCAACAGAGAAAAGATTTTCAGCCGGGCCTCAGCATTGGGGGAGGGTTTTTAAAAAACGTTATTGACGAACTCGTTGGTTTTAGATAATTTCATTATCATATGTTACAGATTTTTCAACCATCCTATTGGTTTACAATCGAGCCGGCCGCTGTTGGTGGAATTACGGGAAATATCATCTTTGCTTTTTTTGTTTTGGTATTTGTGCTTGGTATTGTTGCTCGTGCAAAAGCACTTCAGAAAGAAGATCGTTATTTAAAAGCTGCAGGCATGCGAATCGCAGTGCTTCTTATTACAATGGGATTAATTGGTGTTGCACTGTTCTTTTTTTCATTTGAGCGAATTCAACTTTTTGGATCGCGTTTTTGGTATCTTATCTGGCTGATCGCAACAATTTGGTGGGCTGTTTATATATTCCGATATATTAAACGAGAAATTCCAGAACAAAAGAAACGAGCAAGAGCACGTAAAGAACGTAATAAGTACATGCCGCAGAAAAAGAAAAAGAAATAATTATGGTTGATGTTCGGAAACTTTTTGGAACAAAAGGAGAGTGGCTAGGCGCAGAATACCTAAAAGAAAAAGGTTACGAGATTTTGAAACATCAATACAAAACTCCGTACGGAGAAATCGACCTTGTTTGCCTTGATGGGCAGGAGGTTGTTTTTGTTGAGGTGAAAACACGCCATTCTGATTCACATGGACACCCAGAAGAGTCGGTCACACCAAAGAAGCTTAAACATATAATAAACGTTGGTGAGTATTATCTTGAAGCAGAACGGAAGGTTGATGTGCATTGGCGAATAGATGTTTTAGCGATCAATGCAAAGGTTGATCCTCCTGAGATTGTTCACATCGAGGATGTTGACATTCCAGAGAAGCTTTGGTAGAATTTTTGTGCTGGAACCTGTCGGAAAGACGGGTTTCTTTGTTAAATAGAACTGTATTTCAAAAATTTCTTTACTATATGGCATCTCCAATCGAACAAGCAATCAGACAAATTTGTGAGGAAAAAGGTCTAGCATATGAATCAGTGATTGATGCGATTCAATCCGCTCTTGGCGCGGCATACCGAAAAGATTTTGGTGACAAAAATCAAAACATTGAAGTTGAGTTTGATCCGTCAACGGCTGAGAGTAAAATTTTTGATGTGAAAACTGTTGTTGAAGACATGGATCTTGAAGAGCTTGAAAAGGCTGAAGAGGAACGCAAAGCACGTGCGGAAAAACTTGCACTTCAAATTGAAGAGGCTCGAAAAAAAGGTGAAGATATTCCAGCTATTTCAATTGATGAAGATTTTGGGCCACGGTTCAATCCAAAAACAGACATCATGTTTTCAGACGCGCGAGTTTTAAAACTTGATACAAAGATTGATGACATAATCCGATCAGAGCTTCCACAACCTGGCGAGTTTGGTCGAATGGCTGCAATGACTGCAAAACAAGTAATTACACAAAAGTTGCGTGAAGCAGAGCGCGAGATTATCTTTAGCGAGTTTAAAGAGCATGAAGGTGAGCTCATTAATGCAACAGTTCAAAGACGCGAGGGAAGAATTGTTTTGGTTGATCTTGGACGCACAACCGGCGTAATGCGACCTGAAGATCAAAATCAAGCTGAGCGATATAATCCCGGCGACCGGATTAAAGTTTATGTTCGTCAAGTTAGCCTTACAACAAAAGGCCCGGAAATTCTTGTGTCACGAACTTCAGAAGAGATGGTTCACAAATTATTTGAAGTTGAAATTCCAGAAGTTCAGGATGGGTTGGTTGAGATCAAAGGGATTGCGCGTGAAGCAGGATCTCGTTCAAAGGTTGCGGTTTCAACAGAAGACGATCAGATTGATCCAATCGGTGCTTGTATTGGTCAGCGCGGTTCTCGAATTCAAACAATCATTTCAGAACTGGGTGGTGAAAAAGTTGACATTGTTGAATGGACAGAAGATCCAATCGCTCTTATTTCAAACTCACTTTCACCAGCCAAGGTTTCCGGTGTTGTACTTAATGAAGAAGAAAACTCAGCGGCTGTTACAGTTGAGGCTGATCAGTTAAGTTTGGCAATTGGAAAAGGTGGGCAGAATGTGCGTTTGGCTGCCAGACTTACAAATTGGAAAATTAATATTGCAGAAGAAGAAGGAGAGGAAAAAGAAGAGGAGGAAGAATCTATCGAAAAAGCACCGGACGAAGAACCTGAAAGTGAAAACAACGAAGAACCTAAGGAGGAATAATTATGGGAATTTTCAACACGCTTCTTTATCAACCGATTTTTAATCTCATTGTTTTCCTGTATGACGTTTTGCCGGGAAGTGATATTGGATTTGCAATTATTGCACTTACAATTTTGATTAAACTTGTGCTGTGGCCTTTGATGGGTAAATCGCTCAAGTCTCAAAAGGCTCTTCAGGATATTCAGCCAAAGATTGAAGAACTTAAAGAAAAACACAAAGACGATAAAGAAGGATTGGCAAAGGCCATGATGGAGCTTTACAAACAAGAGAAGGTAAATCCATTGTCCTCTTGTTTTCCGGTTTTGATTCAGCTTCCGATTTTGCTTGCGCTTTATCGTGTTCTGCTTAATGGCTTTGGCCCTGAAACATTTGATCAGCTTTATGGATTTGTTGCCAACCCGGGAATTATCGATTATGTCTTTTTAGGATTTTTGGATCTTGCAAAGCCAAGTATTTATCTGGCAATTTTAGCTGGGATTTTCCAGTATTTTCAAACAGCAATGCTCCTGTCCAAGCGTGTGCCAAAGGAAGTAGAAGGGAAAAAAGGCGCCAAAGACGAGAACATGATGGCTGCAATGAACAAGTCAATGAAATATTTTATGCCCGTAATCACAGTAGTGATTGGTGCATCTCTGCCTGCAGGGCTTACACTTTACTGGGTAACAGTTAATATTTTTTCTATTATTCAGCAATATCTCGTTTTCAATAAAAAGAAAAAGCAGGAGAAAAAAGCGGAATAACTATCCACAAGTCAACCAACCAATAGGCTGCTAAGATAGCTTCTGTATGGAAGCTGAGCCAACAAATTTGGAAGAATCAATCATGAAAACCCTTTGTTGGTTTTCTGTTTTTGATTACCCATTAAGTTTGTTTGAGGTTCACAAATGGTTGCTTGAACCAAATCAATCATATTCTCTTGAAGAGGTTATTGATTCGCTTGAATCAAGTAAGTGGTTGTCTGACAAGATAAAATCAAAGGATGGTTTTTATTCCCTTGCAAGCAAAAACATTTTTGATTCTGTAAAAAAACGACAGGCTCGATTTATTGATGCTGCGCGTAAGTATAAAAAACTCAAACGAGCTGCTCGTTTTTTTGCTGCGCTCCCTGGGGTTCGGGCAGTGGCTGCTGCGAATACACTTAGTTGGTGGCACACAACCGAATCAAGCGACATTGATCTTTTTGTTGTAACACGTCCAGGCCATATTTGGTCTTCTCGTTTTTATATGGTTTTACCTTTTCTTTTGGTGGGCAAGCGTCCAACTCACGATCATAACAACGAGCACGAGGACATTGATCCATTTTGTTTTACTTTTTTTTCAACACAAAATGCTTTGCAACTGGAGGAGATTGCCATAAGAGGGAAGGATTATTATTTGGCGTTTTGGACAAAAGCTCTTGTTCCGATTTTTGATAAAGACAATTCTCTTGAAAAGGTTGGCAAAGTTAATTATTGGGCAACTCGTCTTTTGCCGCATGCAAAACAAAGTTGCGTTCATCATTCAATGAAGAATCACAAACGGTCATATCTACCTTTGCAAACAGGAGTTTTTGAGTCTTTGTTTCGTTTTGTTCAACAAAAAAGGCTTCCCAACCAATTACGCGACTGCGCAAACACAGATTCAGATGTTATTATTAACGACGATATGCTGAAGTTTCATGATAATGATAGGCGCGAAGAATATAGGGAAGAATATGAAAAAGTATTAGCAGCACAAATGTGAGAGATCGACTGTCAAATTATTTTTTATTTTTGTTTGTATTTCTTTTGCCGTGGCAAACGCGATGGATTTTTTCTGAACTCACAATTAACGGGGATGTTACAGAGTATGGAAAGCTGGCTGTTTACGCCACAGAGATCTTGTTGCTTTTTGTAATGTTTTTGCGAGGCAGGCCGCAGATACTTCAAGGTGCTTACAATCCGGTTCGATATGGATATTTTATTCTTGCTGCAGGATTTTTCTCTGTCTCTTTAGCAGCAGGATTTGGTGTTGGTTTGATTCAGCTGTTGCACATCATTCTTGCGCTTTCGTTTTTTACAATCTTGTGTGATCAACGCACAAACGTTAAGCAAGTCATTATTGTTTTTTTAATTGGTTTGATTGTGCCGGTTGTTTTTGGTATTGCACAATTTTTTTCCGGAACAAATCCCGCCAGTTCCTATCTTGGAATGTCTTATCAAAATGCGCAGATTCCAGGTACAGCAGTTATTGAAACCGAGGCCGGCAGATCGTTGCGAGCATACGGCAGCTTTTCACATCCAAATATTTTTGGTGGATATTTAATGGTTGGCATTCTTCTTATTGCCTGGATTGTAAGATTTCAAACAACGCGCAATGCACATCTTCTTTCTGTTCCACTTATTTTGTTTGCGGTTTCTCTTATCTTTACTTTTTCAAGATCAGCCTGGCTTGGATTGATTTTATCTTTGCTTGTGCTTAGTGGACTTATGTTATGGCAAAGAAAAGTTCCTCCGCGCAGAGTTTTTCCAATTATGATTTTGGGACTTATGAGCGTTCTTGTAACAATTAGTATTTTTAATTCCGAAGTTTATGCGCGGTTCAGGCCAGAGCTGCGCGTTGAAGCAATTTCAATTGAGGAGCGCGCATCTCAGTACACACACATTGATGACATTATTTTATCCAGACCTGTTTTTGGTGTTGGTCCTGGTGGTTATGTTTTTGCTCTTTCACAGTTAACTCCAAATCAGTCGGCCTGGTCTTATCAGCCGATTCACAACACATATCTTCTCATTCTTGCCGAGATTGGCGTGCTTGGTTTTTTTGGATTGTTTTGGTTTCTTATGTCCATTGATAAAATCAGCAGCTCTGTTTCAAAAACAGCCGGTGGAATGTTTGCTTTTACATTAAGCCTTGCATTGTTTGTTGTTGGACTTTTTGATCATTATTTATGGTCATCATGGGCAGGGCTTGCACTTTGCGCCTTATGTTTGGCACTTATTTTACGTTGGTCTTTAACTGAAAAGAAGGGCGAATAACTGATGTAAAACTTCCATATGGTAACTTTACATCAATTGTTTGGTTTGATATTTAGTTTGAGTAACTGGGAAATTCGGTTGACAAAACCGACTATTTAAGCTATAGTTCTCTTCTGTTCATTGCATAATCTAACTCTGACTTTTGTTGAAGGTGGCCTCACTTCGCTCACTAGGTGAGCTTTGAGGGGCCGCTTTTAACAAAGGCTACTCATGACAACCCGAGTTTCTCGGGCCGTGAACGCCGGCGGTTTCAAGGAGGGCTACTCCATTATGGAACGCCTTATCGAGATCAGACATACCGAACTCCACCCAACCCTTCGCGCTCTCTCGAGTGCGGGTGTGACCGTCGATGACGCAACTTGGCTCCGTCGGGACGGCAATGCCGCACTGGTCGAAGCCTTCATTCGAAGGACACGCGATCAGTACCCCTTCAAGCAGAGTATCCGAGAACAGCTCGCTGCTCTGCATGAGCAGAACAATGCTGGTAACTGGGGTATCCCAATGGAGACGTTCTCTTACCTCGTCGCTAGAGCTCCGAAATGGCCCAAGGGTCGCGACGCGTATCGCTCGTTCCGCATCCGCTTTGGCGAGGGGGTCAAAGGTGTGGCCAAGACCTTTGAAGCGCACGCTGCAGCCATGAAGCGTGTCTTCGGTAACAGGTTCTGGCGCTGGGATTCTCTTCTGTCCGGCAAGACCCCACACCAACGCAAGGGTGGCGAGGATGTGGAGCGTTTGCGTTTGCTCAACGGCAACGATACTCATCGTCCTACAGTCCAGTGGGTCATCATTCCGGATCTGTCGGTCCATCGCCAGCGTGAGGACATCACGTCCGTACGTAACCCTCTGTCCCTGGCGGACGAAGGGCTTGTGCTTGCGTGGCTCAACCCCAAGCGTGCCGAGGCTGTTGACTACGAGGAGTGGCCGGCCTGGTTCTGTGCTGGTTACGAGCTCAACGTTCCCGAGCACGACGAAGAGCCATGGCAGAGCGTGGTGGTCGTGGGTCGCAGCGGGGGCGATAGCGAGGCAAGTCTGAGCGCCTACTTGCGCAACGATTCCAACCCGAGCTGCTCGGTGCCTTGTCTCAAGAGGTAGTACCGAACTTGCCGCATCTGAGATTCGATCCAACAACGGGTCGCTCTCTTGGGTGCGGCTTTTCTATTGTTTTTGAGGCGATTCAAACTCCTTGACAAGAAGGCTTGTTTTAGGCAAGATATTGGCGAATTCGAATTAGCACTCTATTAGGGGGTTTGCTAATCATTTATTTTTAAGCCTGTGTCATTGCGAGTCCGGCAGAGTCGGGCAAGTCCCTGCATCCTGTGTCATTGCGAGGCCTAAAAGGCCGAAGCAATCCTCGTATAACGAAGATTGCCGCGTCGCCCCGTCTGACGGGGCTCCTCGCAATGACACAGGACGCGAGATGCAAAGCAACGACAAAAACAAAATATGAATCTAAAACCAATCAATGATCACATTGTGATCAAAGCAGTTTCAAAAGAAGAAACTTCAGCTGCTGGAATTATTATTCCAGACACAATTGATAAAGAACGTTCTGAGCGCGGGGAGGTTGTCTCTGTTGGTCCAGGCCGAGAACTTGATAATGGTTCTCGATCAACAATGGATGTTTCAGCCGGCCAGCAAGTACTTTTTAAAAAGTATGCTCCAGATGAAGTAAAGATTGATGGACAAGAATATTTAATCATTCGCATGGATGATGTAATGGCTATTATTGAATAATCAAAACTATGGCAAAACAAATTTCATTTAATGAGGAGGTGCGTGCATCACTTAAGTGTGGTGTGGATCAGTTGGCAGATGCTGTAAAAATTACACTTGGTCCAAAAGGCCGAAATGTTATTCTTGATCGCGGCTTTGGTGCTCCAACAGTTACAAAGGATGGAGTTACAGTTGCAAAAGAAGTTGAGCTTGAGGACAAGTTTGAAAACTTGGGGGCTGAACTTGTAAAAGAAGTTGCAAGCAAAACAAACGATGTTGCAGGAGACGGAACCACAACCGCAACGGTTCTTGCTCAGTCCATGATTCATGAAGGCTTGCGAAATGTCACAGCCGGCACAAACCCGCAGGCATTAAGACGTGGAATTGAAAAAGGTGTTGAGGTTTTGGTAAGTGAAATCAAAGACAGAATCGCAACTCCAATTACTGGAGAAGATATTGAAAAAGTTGCATCAATTTCTGCAAATGATCCCGAGATCGGGGGAGTGATTGCAAAGGCAATGGATTCTGTTGGAGAAAACGGCGTGATCACAGTAGAAGAGTCACAGTCATTTGGTGTTGAAGTTGAGGTGGTTGAAGGAATGCAATTTGATAAAGGTTATGTTTCTCCATACATGATCACCAATCCAGACCGAATGGAAGCAGAGTATCAGGATGCTTATGTTTTAATCACAGACAAAAAGATCAGTTCTGTTCAGGAGATTGTGCCGCTTCTTGAAAAGGTGGCAACTGCTGGCAAAAAGGAGCTTGTAATTTTGTGTGAGGATTTGGATGGTGAAGCGCTTGCAACTTTGGTTGTAAACAAATTGCGAGGTGCGTTTAATGCGCTTGCAATCAAGGCGCCGGGATTTGGAGATCGAAAAAAGGCCATGCTTCAGGACATTGCGATTTTAACAGGTGCGAAAGTTGTTTCAGAAGAAGTCGGGCTTAAACTTGATAACGTTGAATTGTCTGATCTTGGGCAAGTTCGAAAGATTGTTTCCAACAAAGACCAAACAACACTTGTTGAAGGTCATGGTGAGAAAGGCGCAATTGAAGAGCGTGTGAATCAACTTAGAACTCAACTTGAGCAAACAACTTCTGATTTTGAAAAAGAAAAAATTCAAGAACGAATCGCAAAGCTTGCTGGTGGAGTTGCTGTTATCAAAGTTGGTGCTGCAACAGAAACAGAAATGAAAGAAAAGAAGCACAGAATTGAAGATGCAGTTTCAGCAACCAAGGCTGCTGTTGAAGAGGGAATTGTTCCAGGTGGTGGTGTTGCTCTTATTCGAAGCAGAAACGCGCTTGATAATATCAATCTTGAAAAGGATGAACAAGTTGGAATTGATATTTTAAAGCGTGCACTTGAAGAGCCTTTGCGCATGATTGCTTCAAACGCAGGAACAGAAGGTTCTGTTGTTGCAGAGCGAGTGCGGGCTGGAGATGGGGCGTTTGGATATAATGCCTTAAAGGATCGATATGAAGATTTAGTTACCGCAGGTATTGTTGATCCTGCAAAGGTAACACGATCAGCACTTCAAAACGCTGCGTCTATCGCAATTATGATCATCACAACAGAAGCTGCTGTTACAGAGATTCCAAAAGATGAAGAGCCAGCACCGGCCGGAATGCCGCCGGGAGGAATGGGTGGAATGTATTAGTAGAAATATATTGAAATAAGTGGAAACTAATTGAAATAAATGGAAATAGGTTGTATTCAATCTATTTCTATTTTATTTCTGCCTATTTCTACTTATTTCCATTTTTGTTAGAATGTTTATATAAACAAAAATTATGACTTCACAAAAAGCTCCAACAAAAGACGAGAAACTTTTAAGTGCAATTGGATATTTGGGCGTGCTTTGCATTGTGCCACTTATTCTAAAACGCAAAAGTGCATACGCACAGCATCATGGCAAGCAAGGTCTTGTGATTCTTATCGCATGGCTGATCCTTTGGGTAGGTAACATTATTCCGATTCTTGGCCAAATCGTTTGGGTTCTCGGATCCTTTGCGCTTCTCATCCTTGTTATTTTGGGCGTGATTAATGCTTTTAATGGCAGGATGTGGAAAATGCCGTATCTAGGATCGTTTGCCAAAAAATTCAAGTTTTAATACTCTTGCGTCATTGCGAGGGAGCGAAGCGACCGAAGCAACCCCCGTGTACGGAGATTGCTTCGTCGGCCCGTCGGACGGACCTCCTCGCAACGACGCATTGAAAGATATGAAAGAACTTCTTAATCAGATTCAAGGCCTCCGAGCGCGCGCAGAGCGTACTTGGAGGTATCTTTGACCTTGATACAGTTGAAACAGAAATAAAGGTTTTTGAAAAAGAAATGGAAGCTACTGATTTTTGGAAAGATCAGGAGCATGCAAAACGAATTAGCAAACAAGCTGCAGCGCTTAGGTCTGAGCTTGATATGTGGAAAACATTTTTAGATGATGTTCGTGATCTTGAAAGTTTCACACGTTTAGCGCACGATCAGGATGATGTAATGCTTGAAGATGATATAAGAGATCAATTTAAGATTCTTGAGAAAAAGTTTTCACGACTGGAGTTTCAAACTCTTTTTTCCAGTGAATATGACGATAATCCTGCGATTGTTTCAATTCATGCGGGATCAGGCGGAACAGAGGCGCAGGATTGGACGCAAATACTTCTTCGGATGATCAGTCGATTTTGTGAGTCAAAGGATTGGGATGTGGTAATTTTGGACGAATCGCGTGCTGAAGATGTTGGTCTTAAAAAAGTTACAATTCGTGTTGAAGGACGGTATGCTTATGGATATTTGAAATCCGAAGCAGGTGTGCATAGATTGGTGCGAATTTCGCCATTTGATGCAGAGAAAATGCGTCACACAACATTTGCGCTTATGGAAGTGATTCCAGAACTTGAGGAAGTGGAGCTTGAACTTGATGAAAAAGATTTACGGATTGATACGTTTATGGCAAGTGGTCATGGTGGGCAAAGTGTGAACACAACTTATTCTGCAGTGCGGATTGTGCACGAGCCAACTAAGACTACGGCGACTTGTCAAAATGAACGGTCTCAACAACAAAACAAGGAAACAGCGCTTAAGGTTTTGAAATCAAAACTGTTTCAATTACAAAAAAAAGAACAAGAGGAAGAGAAAAAGAAACTGCGAGGAGATTATGCAGCTGCTGAGTGGGGAAATCAGATTCGTTCGTATGTACTTCATCCATACAAAATGGTAAAAGATCATAGGACAAATTATGAAACCCAGGATACAGAGGCAGTGCTTGACGGGGAGCTTGAGCCGTTTATGGAAGCTTATTTAAGAACGCAATTAGAAAACTCAGATCGATTTGAAAAAGCTAACAAAGACGACGATTAATATGCCAAAGTACAAAACAGCATTAGTAACAGGAGGGGCGGGATTTATTGGATCGCACATTGTTGATGCGTTGATTCGTCGTCGAATCAAGGTTTATGTTGTTGACGATCTTTCAACCGGAAATAAGAGCAACTTAAACCCAAACGCGCACTTTACAAAGTTGTCGGTTGTAAATCCGCAGTTTGCAAAATATCTCAAACGTCTTAAGCCGGATATTATTTTTCACCTTGCAGCTCAAATTAATTTGAGAGATTCTCTTATTGATCCACCAACAGACGCGCGAGTGAATATAATGGGCACACTTACGCTTGCACATTTGGCTGGTGAGATTGGTGTGAAAAAGATTGTTTATTCATCAACGGGTGGGCCAATGTACCCTGAAAGCGCACGTCTTCCTTATTCTGAGAAAACTCCACCACAACCGATTTCTCCATATGGTATTTCAAAAAGGGCTGGGGAAATGTATTTGCATTATGCTTATCAGGTGCATGGAATTCCTTATGTTGCATTACGATATGCAAACGTTTATGGGCCGCGGCAAAATTCAAAAGGAGAGGCAGGGGTTGTTGCAATATTTTCAGAAAGCATGCTGAAAGGAAAGCCTGTAACTATTTTTGGAACAGGAAAGCAAACGCGCGATTTTGTTTTTATTGATGATGTTGTGCGTGCGAATCTTTTTGCAATGAATCGTGCAGTTGTTGGTGAGTTTAATATAAGTACTGGTCGACAAACAGATGTTAATACCATTTTGAAAAAAATTAAAAACATTACTGATTACGAATTACCGGAAAGACGAAAGCCAGCAGTTGCCGGTGAAGTAATGCAATCAGCGCTGAGTTATAAAAAGGCTAAAAAGTTTTTAGGTTGGGAGCCAAAAGTGAAACTAAATGAAGGATTGACGAAAACAGTAAAATGGTTTAAGAATCGTTAAGCATGTCAGTAAAAGAATCAGATCTTCAAAAAGCTATTACAACCCTCCAGAACGGAGGTGTTGTTGTTTTTCCAACAGAGACTGCTTATGGATTAGCAGCTGATGCAACAAATAAGCATGCAGTTAATAAGATTTTTTCAATTAAACAAAGGCAACTTGAAAATAAACTTCCGCTTATTGCTGCAAGTAAACAAATGGTTGAAGAGTTTACAGAGGTTCCAGATTTGCTTAAAGAGCTTACTGATCAGTTTTGGCCTGGCCCACTTACAATTGCAATTAAGCCAAAACCCGGCATTTTTTCAGAAAACTTTATCAATTCCGAAGGGCTGATTGCTATTCGGGTATCATCAAACAAAATCGCTCAAAAATTGTCTGATGGACTAGAAAAGCCTATTATCTCAACTTCTGCCAATATTTCCGGGCAACCTGCTTGTTACTCTGTTGATTCTGTGAAAGATCAGCTTAGTGCTCAAGCATTACAGCCAGACATGTATTTAGACGAGGGGGTGCTTGAAAAAAATAAACCTTCAACTATTGTAAAAGAGGAGAATGGAAAAATTGTCGTGGTTCGTCAGGGAGAGTTAGTTGTCCCAAACACATATGTTGCCTAAAGCAAAAAAAGAATTTGGACAGAATTTTTTACAGGACCAGTCTGCAATTCAAAAAGTTATTGATGCTGCAGAGATTCAAAAAGGGGAAACAGTTCTTGAGATTGGTCCGGGAACAGGGGTGATTACAGAAGCGCTTGTAAAAGCCGGTGCTAAAGTTACAGCTGTTGAAATAGATGAGAAACTAGTTGAATTGTTAAAAGAAAAATTCGACAATCAAATCGAATTAATTAATGACGATATACTTGCTACTAACTACTTGCTACCTGCTACTTTTAAATTAGTATCTTCTTTACCCTACAACATCACCTCAGACGTTTTAAAAAAATTTCTCACACAAGAACCCAAACCAAGCAAAATAATCTTTGTCCTTCAAAAAGAAGTTGTTGATCGCATTGTTGCCAAACCTTCGAAAATGAGTTTGCTTTCCGTGATGTGTCAGCTTTATGCCAGGTGTGGAAAAGTGGCGAACATAAAAGCTGGAGCATTTTATCCTGTTCCAAAAGTAGATTCCGCGATCATTAAACTTGATCCTTGTCCTAAAGAACAATTCAAAGATTATAATCCAGAGCAAGTTATAAAACTTGCAAAAGTTGGATTTTCTTCAAAACGCAAACAATTAAAGAATAATTTAGCTTCTTTTGTAAATTTAAACGTTGCACAAATTGGGGAAAAGCTTCAAGAAATCGGGTTAGATCCAAGGGTGCGGGCAGAGAACTTAACAGTGGAAAATTGGGTGCAACTTTCTCAGATTTTTCTGCTATAATGGGAAGGAAATCATTATGGCCATAAAGAGATTGGGAAATAAACCGACTCAGTCTTTGAGTACTGAGCAAAAGATTGCTTTTGCTCTATTGATGTTTCTTGGAATTGGTGGAATTTTATTTGGTTTTCAATCATTTGGTGCAAATCTGTCCCGTCCTATTCAACTTCAGATCGCTGAGTATTACACAGGCAAGGAGTATTTGAGTACTGATGAGCGTGAGACAAAAGAAAGGGAAGAAGCAAAAAATAAAGATACAGACAAAGACGGCATTTCAGATTACGACGAGTTATATATTTATAAAACCAGCCCATATCTTACTGACTCAGATTCTGATGGCTTTGATGACAAAGCAGAAGTTTTCTCAGGCAATGATCCAAATTGTCCAACAGGTCGTGATTGCGGTCCTGGTGGTCAAGAGGAGGTTGGTAAGAAAGACAATCTTAAAGGTCTTGTTGAGGGAATAGGTAGTGGAGGAAACAAGATTTTGGAATCAGGACAAATGGAGCTTGAGAATGCACAAGACATTGAGTCTCTTTTTCGTGATGCAACCATAGCTGAAATTCGCGAGGCTTTGATGGCAACCGGAATTTCAGAAGAGCAACTTTCAGAAATTGAAGATGATCAATTACAAGAAATGTTTTTTGGAGCAATTGACGATGCATCAGATGCCGGTGCCTTTGATACTCTTGCAGGAGATGATGTTAATTTACAGGAACTAGGTGCTGGGAACTAGGTGCTGGGATTGCTTATTCCAGTTCCCAGCTCCCAGGCCCCAGTACCTAGGCCTCAATTAGAATTATGATTCACATAACGTCAAAAGCTAAGCGGCAATTCGCAGCGGCGTTTTTTGTGTTTGCAATAATTTTTTCATCAGCAATTGGAATTTTTGTTTCTTCAAACGAAGTGTTGGCCGATAGCCCAAACAAGATGGTACGAATTAATGCAGCTGGTGCTATGGTTGCATGTCCTAAAGTAGCATCTCCTTCGCCTCCTTTGCCATGTGTTCCAGAATCCGTCTTGCTAACTTCCAAAGAAGCAGATGAAAACATGATCAAGCCAGCGCAAAGAATGATTATTGCTCAGGCTCTCATGAACCTCACACAATTTGTTCTTAACAGACTTGCTTACGAAGCAGCGGTTATTGTTGCAGCTGGTGGAATAGGGCAAGATTCAATGTTCTACGAAAAAAGTCCCACAGAAGCATGGGGTGACTTTGGTCTTGATATTGCAGGAGAAGCAGTGGGAACTCTTTCGGATACATTAGAGGATACTTTTGGTTTTGGATTAGACTTGTGTAAACCCCCAAACCAACTTTTAAATTTAAATTTGGCCATTGGTTTTAAGCAGGAATATCAACCAGGTGACATAAAATGTGACATCATGAAGGTTGGACAAAATTGGAAAGAAGCCTTTACAAACACATTTGGTTTTTTGGAAAGTCCGGCAGCAATTAAGGAAGCAACTCTTACAAAATTTGCACAAAGCCTGCATCCAGGGCGAAACGAACTAAGTGCTTCAGCAGGCTTTGCGTTTAAAATTCATGAAAAGGTTGAGGAAGAGAAACAAAGGAATTTTATTGAGCAAGCAAATAAGGATGGATACAAGGATGTAACCGATTTTGTTACTGGCAAAACCGAGACGCCTGCAGACACAATGCAAAAGCAATACGAAGAGACGCTTGCCGCCACTTCTGGGCACGAGTCAAGAGTTGATGTTAGTGAACTAATGAGTTGGGGAGATATTGGTTTTGGTATGGCAGCTGCTGCTGGATCAACGTTTACAAATACTTTGCTCTCTAAGGTTCTTCAAAATGTTTATGATGGTTTGTTTCAAACAGAGCCTGACGACATTGATCCGTTTAATATAGAAAGTTTGGCAGGCTCAGGTAAAGAATCAGCACAGGACGCTCTTTCTGAACTTCTTGCAATAAACCCAATCAGTGTTTCAGATTACAATATATTAAATGAATTTAGTGTTTGTGCTGCATCAGGAGGAATAAATAGAGGGCTTAACAGCTGTGTTTTAGATTCAAGGTTTGCAGGAGCAATTACAAAAGCTCAAACCGGGCAAGCTCTTACTGTACAAGAAGCAATTGATGCAGGAGATCTTCATGGAGATTGGCCACTTATTTCACCAGAGGCTAAAGCATTAAATCAAGATCCTTTATGTTATAAGGAAGGGTATTGTTATGGAAATTTGGTAAAGCTAAGAAAGGCGCGAATTCTTCCAATTGGTTGGGAGCTTGCTGCGCAGAAAAACGATAAAGATAACCCAACCAAGCTTCAGGAAATCGTTGACGGTTTCAGTAAATGTAATGACAACGGAGAAATTGATGACACCTCAGATCATAAGTGGTGTCATTTAATTGATCCAAACTGGGTGATTAAATATCCTGAGACACAGTGTCGCGCTCAGGCAAACGGTGAGATTCGATTAAGTACATATGTGCCCGGTCGCACAAGTGTTTGTGTGGATACTCCAAGCTGTATTGGTGAGGACAATGACGGAAAGTGCTCAGATGGGTTTGGTTATTGTGTGAGTGAGAAAAATGTTTGGCGTTTTCGTGGAAATGATTGTCCGGCGCAATATGCTTCCTGTCTTTCATTTACAAATACAACAACAAGTGCACAAAGTAATTGGCTTGTCCGTTCAGTGGACTTTAGTGTTTGTGGACAAAGCAATGCAGGGTGTCAATGGTACAGAACAAATAAGTTTCCAAATGATCAGGGAACAGTGGATGATCCAACAGATGATGCGTATGAGTGGTTGGCAAAAGGGGAGACTTATTCAACTTTGAATAGAGATGGATTTTTAGATTACACAGTTGGTAATAACCGCGCTGCTCCAATGGCTTTGGATTATGTCTATGGAGGAGCACAATCTTTTGTTCACTACGCTTATCAAGATCGTCGTTATCTAACACACAGCGCACAGGCGTGCGATGCAGAACAGGTTGGCTGTAGTGAATTGTATTCTGCAAAAGATTTGACCTTGAATATTTTACAAAATCCAAGTTTTGAAAAAGATGAGGATAATAATAATATTCCAGACGCCTGGCTACCAAATGATATAGCAAACGGAAATGAACTGTATTCCGGTCCTGAAACAAATCATGGAACAAATAGTTTGTCTTTAGAAGAAAATGAAAGGTACATTCAAAGAGTTCCAATTACTGAAAACAATTTTTATACATTAACTTTTGATGCAAAAGCGCAAATAGATGTTCAAACAAATGTAATAGCAACAGTAACTCTTTTGGATTATCAAGGAGACAAATTAAATCTAGGTGGGCTTGTAATGCTTGGTGATTGCGATCCGGTCAATGATGATGTGGTAATGAGTAAAGTCATTAAAAATGAATGGACTAAACTAGAATGCACGTTTACAACACCGCCTGGTAGTAAAACAGCTTCTGTCTCTTTGAATAGAAGCGTTTCAAATGCTGATGTTGTTTATTTTGATACGTTTCAACTTGAGCTTGGAGAAAATTCAACTCCATTTACTATTGGTTATAACACAGAACCAAGCGGTGGCGAGCACATAAAGCTTGCGCCCGGTTATCTTGGTTGTGATGGCATTGATGATCCAAAAGAATGTGAGGGTTATGCGCAAATGTGTCGAGCGCAAGATGTTGGATGTAATTTATATTCTCCAAAAGACAATGGTCCTAATGTTCCGGCAATTACAACTGATCTTGATGTGTGTCCATCAGAGTGTGTTGGCTATACAACATTTAAACAAGAAAAAACAGATTGGGAGAATGAAAAATTCCCTGTGTATTTTATTGCTGATAAATCAACAGCTTGTCAGGAGCAAAATATTGGATGTGATAGTTTTACAAACATCAACACAGTTGCAACCGGTGGGGAAGGGGTTGAGGCTTACACATATTTGCGAGCTTGTGTAACAGAGGGAATGACAAGCAATGCAGCAAATAAACAAGCTGCGGTTTTCTATACATGGGAAGGTTCTGATAAGGCTGGGTTCCAATTGAAGACATGGAATTTGCTTGAGTCAAACTATTTTCCAAATCCAGACACTTTGACTTTTGAAGAAAGTAATGTTGTTGAGACAAAGCCGTCTCTGGCACCATGTACAAAACCAGACGTTATTAATGAGGATGAAGTTGTGTGTGATGAGGATGCAGCACATGTTAACAGCGAGGCAGTGAAGCAGAATTCAGATTGTGATGAACACGCGGACATTTTTACGAACCCAGACTGTCGTGAGTTCTTTGATTCACAAGGAAACATTCACTATCGAGAATGGTCTGAGACTGTCACGGTTGATAACAGCTGCGCACCCTATCGAAAGAATGAGGGAGATCTAGCAAGCTGTAATGCTTCGGGTGGTTTTTGGACCAATCAAGGTTTCTGTAGATACTTTGGTCTTCAAAAAGAATCAAACAGTTGTCCTGTTTCAGAATCCGGTTGTCGAGAATATACAGGTGGTGCAAGTCGAAACGCATCCACGATTATTAATGAGACTTTTGAAAATGAAGATTTTGGTCCGTTTGTTGAACTTTTATCAGCCCGAGTAACAGCAAGTATTAGCAACGAGTCTTTAGCCTATGCAGGTCATTCTGTAAGCGCTATTGCAAATGATGATAATGGTATTGCAACCTGGGATGCATATGTTGGCGGGGGAAATAAAAATACTCTTTGTACTGATCAACATCAAACTTATGATGCAGATAGAGGAATGTGTATTGCAGAAAATTCAGTTGATGCTGATTTAAAGTGTGAGGTTGCAGTTGGGAAAAATGGCTGTAGTCCAATTTCAGAATCGCTTGTTTCAGGAAAAACTTTTATTCTTAGGTTTTGGGCAAAAGGAAGCAGCGGGTTAAAAGTCGGGTTTAAGCATAGTAAAATGGGTCTTCAAGAGTATTCAGATTTAGTGGATACTGCAAATCAAGATGTGGGTCAAAATCAAATGGCCACATTGCCACTTACCGGATCCTGGAAACTGTATGAGCTTGGGCCATTTGACAGCTCAAAGTCAGACTTCTTTTCAAATTTAGCAAAGTTGGTAATTTTTAAATCCGGAGGCGGTGATCGATTCTTTATTGACAACATAGAACTCATTCAGGTCGAAGACAATCTTGCGATTATAAAAGATTCCTGGGTTGTGCCTTCAACTTGCGATTCAGCACCAAACGGCTTGCCGGATCCACAGTACTATCTTGGTTGTAGAGCTTATAAAGACAAAGATCAAAAAGACGTGAACTTGTATCAGTTCTCAAGTTTGTGTTCTGAAGAAGTTGTTGGTTGTGAGGCTTTTTATCAAACCCAACAGTCTGCTTCTGCTTACAAACAGGTTTTCAATGCTCGTTGTCAATATGATTCTGATAATAACATGAGCACTGATAATGTGAGCTCAAACGCTCAGGCTTGTGCTGTACAAGGTGTGACATATTGCACAATTCCGGCTTTCCAAAGTTTTTGTCTGTTTGATGCAACTCAAACATTCCCTGAAAAGCTTCCTTCAAGCGGCGATTTTAGAATTGTTTATGGACCTGAAACCACTATTGTAGATGCGGACAAGCCAGTCTATGCAGTTAATGATGAATCAGCTAGTTGTTCATCTGCTTTTGCAGGATGTCAGGAATTCGGAAAGCCAAAATTCGAACAGGACCTTTCGCAAGTCACAGAATTTGAGTCTGTGTATTTCATGAATACGCCGACAACTTATGGTGATGACTTGTGTGATGACGCAGCTCTTTTCTGTGAGGAGTATGAGTCAACTTCTGAGGGGAATTTCTATTTTAAAGATCCAATAAGTAAGACTTGTGATTATAAAACAAATGTAAATATTCGAAACAAAAATTATTTAGGCTGGTTCCGTTCTAATTCAGATGAGCCGTGTTACTTCACGGATGATAACGGTAATGACAAATGGGATGATAATGAATCAGCACATATTGTAAGTGGTGAGAACATGGCCATGTGGTCAAATGGAGATGTGGATAATTATGATGGTTGGGTTGGAGTATGTGAAAATCAGTATGATATGTGTTCAGAGTTTGTTGATGTGGTTGATACCGGCGGTGGATTAAATCCTAATGGCGCTTCGTATTATTTCTTAGATGATAAGTCTCTTGATGAAAGTCACCTGCCAAGTACACAAAAATGTGATGGAAAAGCTGGTCAAAAGTTTGGTTGCGGTTTGTTTAACAATAAGACAAATCCAGAGCTTACGTTTAATACAAACGCATCTTATGTTGCATCCACTCATGCCGATGTGCTTCTTGATAAAGGAGCAAATGAGCTTATTGATCCAATCAATTGCAACATTGAGGATAATGGTAAATTTACGATTTCAGAGGCAAATAAACAAAAGTTGAATCTTATTTCCACGAACGTTGATTTGTGTACAAGTCGTTGTGAGTATCAAACAGATGAGGAGGACAGCTTAGAGACTTCGCTCACAACATTTCGTGGAATAATTTGGGGCACACATTTTTATTATGAGAGGTCTTGTCTTGTAAATGAGGATTGTCCAAAACTTCAATCTGAAAATGGGGAAAATCTTAGTGGTACTTGTGGTGTTGCGGCAAGTCAATATCGTTCTGTTAATGACGCAAATACTGTTTTGAAAGTGAATCGTGATAGAACATGTGCTTCATGGTTGGAAGGTAGAATGGGTCGACAAAGTTGGAATACGCGTACAAATAAATGGGAAACAATTTATAGAGAATTGAAATATTGTGTTCCGGGCGTTGGTGAAAGATGCGAGATTGTCAGTAGAGATTCAACTATTTTATCTACCCTTGAATATTCAAAACGCGATGTTAACTGGTCTGGTGTTGATTACTCAGGATTTTCAATTCCAAATCAATTACCAGTTGAGCAATATTCACAAGAGAATTTAAATCCGGACAAATGGTGTAAGAGAGATGATGGTGATATTGAGTTGAATGAAAACGATCAAGTTAAAAGTTGTGATGATGAGTCAGATTGTAGCAATAATTATGAATGTAAAAAGGCATCAAAGACATTTATACTCGCTTACAACGCAGGTTCATGTGATAGGTCAGAGGTTGGTCAAGGCGGTGAATGTAAAATAGGGTTCTGTAGCGTTACAAAAGATTCTTGTGCTTTTGATGAAAATTGTGAGGGCAATGCGAATGAATGTGTGATTGGTTATTGCCAGGCTGTTGGAAATGTAGGATGTCCTGCAGGCGGCTGTGTTTGTGAATCAAATCCAGATTGTAATGGTGTGATGGCCGATGCTAATGGCAATGGAATTGTAGATAATGCAGATTTGACAACTCCAATTTGCGATACAGTGCAACAATTGTGTGTTAACGAACTAATGCCAAATGCCAATAGTTGTGATTCAGGCTTGAACTCAAGTTGTGACAGCCCTGCTATTTGTAATGTAGCCTTTACGACCTCACAGGGTGCTTGCTTTAACGATAAATGTTTAACAGATATTGTGGATACTAATGGTAATGGTTTTGCCAACTCACTAAATGTAGAAGTGGCCAACAAACAAAGTTGTCGTGGGTATCCTGAGATTGATTCACCATTTCCATTAAAAGTAGTGTCAACTTGGAGTGTTCCAACAAGAGCGGAAGTTGTAGATAGAGATGCTGATGTTTCGTATCAGTCAGAAGCAATTCAAAAAGAGTTTGCGCCTCAGAATGGTGTTGTGGAAGTAAAACCTGGTTCCAAACCTTTTAGCTATATTAATGGCTATGAAGAATCAAAAGTTTGTGAACCAAATAAAACAACCGGAAAAGTAACTGATGATTGTTTGTGTTCTTACGATAAGGTTGAGTACGGAGATGGTGTTGATTTTCATTATTATGAGATTGGTGCAAGTGCTGATGCTGCACCACCACAAATTTGTCTTGGCGGACCTTTTGCTGGAATGAGTTGTACGGGAGATGAGCAGTGCATGGCTGATAATGTTGCAACAAACGGCACATGTGTTTCTTACACAAAAGCACAGCAACTATATGGTTGGCCGGGATATTGTATTGAAAAAGACAGCTCGATTTCTTTGTATGCAAGCACTGACCAAACCGATCGTGCGTGTTTGACCTGGCTGCCGGTTGATCAGTTAAAAGGCGCAACAGATTTGTTTGCTAAGTACACAGGAGCTGGTTTTCCACCAAGTCAAACTTTGTATTGTGCAGAGGAAACTGTTGCATATGACATTGCAACAACAGATGTTGGATGTGCTGAGATTTTTCCTGGGGTTGGATATTGTGGATGGGATGAAGATGATGGCACGGACGCTGAAATGATGGAGGATATTAATGATGATAATCCTCATGATGTCCTTGATTGTCCAAGTGGGTTTTTTGCAATTATGACAATGTGCGATGAGGAATTGGCTTTAAATGATTGTGAAAATGGTGATAATGATTATCCGTATTTCTGTGTTCCATATCACTCAAGCAAGATTGAAGATGGAAATGAAATTTTGTGCGAACCACCAGATGATGCAACACACCACATTGCAGGTGGTTTTGTACAAGATATTTATGTTGTTCATGATGGCCCTTTTAAAACAAAATATAGCTATTATCAAAACTGCACAGTAAGAGGGATTTTACATGAGCACATTGGAAATTATCTTGGTGACGGGGCAACTTCACCGGCCAATTATCCAAGCAGTTCGCCTGGAGATTTGAGGTATGATCTTGATTATAATTATATTCAGTATTCAGCATGCAAATCTTTGGTTGAGGTTGGAAAAGCAGGTTCACTTCCGGATAATGGTGAAATGAAGGTTTACAATGTGGGTTGGACAAATCGTTTGTGGGAGGAGAGTGAATATAATATAGAACCAGATGGGAATTTAAAGTTCAATTATTCATACTTAACTGATCCGTCTTTGTTTGGTCAGTCAAAGAGCTTGCAATCGATTTTAAATACAGATGATCCTGTCCCTCCAAGAGCAATAATGTGTAAGAAGGGTAATGAAGAGAAAGTGCCAGAAAATCAAGAAACAAGCGCTTGCCCTGCTGGTTTTAATGATTTTGAAGGTAACAGAGAAGCCAGGCCTTATTATGAAGTTAAGTTAGCGTCATCTGGATTTGAAGCACCTGTAATAGAATATTGTAAAGAAGATGGTTGTGTTTGTGCTGATATTAAAGAATGTAATTGGCAAAATGATCCAGATCCAAATAACCCAGGAAGACAAATTCTGTGTGGAATCCATAGGTGTAATGGAGGAATAAACAACGGTAACTTATGCGAAGATGTTAGTGATTGTCCTTCAAATAATGTTTGTGATGTAAACAACAATCTTCACACAGGCCAAAACTGGGCTTGTGGTTGGCAGATTTGTCACAAAGGGAAATGTCTTAAACCATGTCAGCTTCAAGGCGATAAGATTTGTATTGGTGGACCAAATGATCAACAAGACTGTGAAAATACTGCTTTTTGTAGACCAAATCAATGCTACAAAGGGGATTGTACTTCCAAAATACCTAAGCCAGGAGGTAATCCAATGTCTGAGCTTGAAGAACCTGTAAAAGCAAAAGAGCGTTTGCAACAAATATTTGCGCGTTCGCTTAGTTTGTTTGAGTTTGATGATGGACGTTCAGCGATTGCTGACGAGGATTCTCATGTTGACGAAAGTAAAGGAGAATTTGAAGAACCGGATGATCTTAGTTCAGGTGAGGACTGGCACTGGGATGTTCGAGCCATGGGAGATGAATATGAGGATGGAACGCCATATGGTCCTAAGGTTATGTCAGTTGGAGATTGTTTGAATACGTTATGTGAAGAAGGGCCTGAGGGCGAGTTTAATGTAAATGAAAAGAGTAGTGGAACAGTGAGTGGTGTTGACCAGTTAGGTGTTAGTGTGAGTTTCTTTACCAAAGCCAATCCAAATCAATTACCAATTCGACGTATTGTTGTTGACTGGGGTGCAGATTATAGTCCGATTGACCAATACTGGCCAACAGATAAACAGAGTGGCTCAACAGCCCCTGATAACTTCTACAAAAATTACAGAGGAATTGATTCATCAAAACAAACTCCAATATGTAATGATAGTCCAAACAATTTTGGTGAAAGTTATGAGGCCTGTAATTCCGGTTATATCTCGTTTAAATATGATTACACTTGTACAAGATTTGATGTACAAACCCTGGAAGGTGAAGAAATGAAGCTGTGTAAAACAGATGTAAATAATCGCCTTATAAATTCACCATGTACAGGAAATGCACCAGACACAGAGGTTCCTATTGCAGGTGCAGTTGGCGCGTGTGTGTTCCAACCACGTGTGCATGTATTGGATAACTGGGGTTGGTGTACTGGGCATTGTGATGCAGGGGATGAAGATTTTGATAATGGTCCAGGGTGTTATTCTGGTAAAGGGCCTGTTGGTCCTGCGGAAATTAACGAGTGTAATATTGACGAGTGTCCAGGGAACGGTAATGGGTGTCCAGATTTTTTGGGCGGACTTACAAACCCATGGGTGAACTTTAATGGATATGTGATTGTAAGGCCGGAGTAGTTTTCTTCTTGCGTTATTGCGAAGCAATCTTCATATACGAAGATTGCTTCGGCCTTTCAGGCCTCGCAATGACGCATGAAGTTTTTTGTTTCAATTAGAAAACCCGGTTGCCGAAGCTACCGGGAGTGAAGAGGTTGCAGCGGCCGAAGCTACTGCTTGGTGAGCGTGCCTTCCGAGACGTTGCCGTTGGAGGCCTCGAGCTTGTAGGTGATCAAGGACAGGTCGTCCGAAATCGTGCCTTCGAGCGTGACCCCCGGCTTCTCGCCGTAGAACGCGGCGCCGGTCACATGGACCATGACGTTGAGTCCCATGTTCATGAAGACCCTGTCACCGTCGAGACCGGTCTCGACTGCGCGCACGCTGTCGTTCGAGCTGTCGACGTACGCGCCGTTCGGAGCCAGGCCCCAGGAGCCTTCCTCGGTCCAGTTGAGCTCCACGACTGTTCCGTTGTCGTCGGCGTTGGGCACGTACTCGCGCGGGGCAAACAGGTGGATCGGGCTCTCGAGCTCGATCTCGACCTGGTCGTCGATCTTGACGACCTTGACCTCGCAGGTGTCGGTTGCCTCGCAGGCAACGTCTCCCTTGACCAGGAAGTCACCGACGATGCCCGCTGGGGCGTTGGCGTTGAGGGTGACCGTGAAGAGCGGCTCGCCCGTGTCCGGGTTGATGCCGTCCTGTCGGGCCTGCTCGTCGTGTCGAGCAGCCTCGTCGGCCTCGCTGTTGTCGAGATCCGCACCACACCCCAGAGCCAGGCAAAGGGGCAGCAGTGCGATGAGAAGAGTTCGCTTGTTCATCGCTTTACTCCGGTTTCTGCCCCGTTTCCTACTCCAGCCTTGTGCTGAAAGCAGGGCGCGGGTAAACACACTTCTGTATATATTACAAGGGTTTTTTTAAATTTTGTCAAGTCTAAATATGGGATCTTTGCGAATTTTAGGTAAATCGTAAAGAATTTTGTGGATATTCTCTGGATAAAATTTCAAACAAATTTTTTAAAAACAATCAAGCTTTCATTTAAAATTTTTCTTGGCTCTGATATATTGACATTAGGCGAGAAACGTGATAAAAAATCGCCTCGTTCCTTTCAACAAACAACCTACAGGAACGGAAGGGAGTAGTATGAAAAACTTGCTGTGCCTCGCGCTTATGGCGCTCGCCCTGATTTGGGGTAGCACAGCGAGTGCTACCTGCAAGTCATCCACCATCATCGAGGAGCTCGCAGAAGCCGAAAGCAAAGGCGAGACGGCTTTTGCAGACATGGATCTGGACGGTCTGCGTGCTCAGGCAAAGAAAGCTCGTGAGATCCTCGCGTGTCTTTCCGAGCCGGTCAATTCAAAGCACGCGGCTGCGTTCCATCGTCTGATGGCACTCGAAGCGTTCACACATCAGAACGACGATCGTGTGATCGCTGAGTTTCACGCAGCTCGTAAGCTCGATCCCGGCTACCAGTTCCCAGAGGATGTGGCTGGTGAAGACCATCCGGTTCGCGAGCTCTACAAACGAGCCGCAACAGCCGAAGACGGTGAGCTGCAAACGGTCTACCCACCCAAGGGTGGGTACGCAACCGTTGGTGGTGTGCGTGGTGCTCCGCGTCCGGAAAAGACGCCGGTCATCATCCAGGTCTTTACCAAGCGTGGAAAGATCAAGGGGACGCACTACATCGAGTCAGGCAAGTCGCTTGGCAAACTCGGTAAGCCTCCGGTCAAGCTTGTGGCCAAGGTCATCCCACCTTTGCCACCGGAAGGCTGGGCAAAGCCGAATCGTTGGTACTACACTGCAGCAGCTTCGGCTGCTCTGGCTGGAGTTCTCTACGCTGCGGCACTTCAGCAGAAGTCGGAATTCGAAGACACAAGCGGGACTGACACTGCGTCGTCCGACAAGGACCTTGCAGGCTACAAGTCGCGCGCAAACGGATTGGGCTACGCTTCTGTAGCTCTTGGCAGCTTGGGTGTCATTGCCACTGGCATTGGCTTTACCTTGCAGCTCAACTTCAGCGGAGACGAGAAGGCCACAAAGGTCTCGTTCACCCCAAGCATGGGCAGGGGGTTTGCCAATGTTCGATGATCCAGAAGTCCTGATGGGCATGATCCGAGCTCATGGTCGCTTTGAGCCGATCAAGATGGTTGGCGAAGGCGGAATGGGTACCGTGGTCAAGGTTCGCGATCCTCGCCTGAGGGCAATTCGTGCCATGAAGGTGATCAATCCGGACATGGCTGATCACGATCTGGTCAAGCGTCGGTTTGAGGCTGAGGCAGCCTTGACCGACAAGGTGACACATCCCAATATCGTGCGCGTGTACGACATTGGTGAGCTCACACATCCTGACACCGGGATCGAGTTCTTGTACATTGTCATCGAATGGGTCGATGGTGGTTCGCTTGCGGATCACATCGAGGCGTTTGGGGCAATGCCGGAACAACAGGCTCTTGCGGTCACGATCGCGATCCTGAATGGGCTCGGGTGTGCGCACGAAGCCGGTGTTATTCATCGCGACATCAAGCCGGACAACATCCTGCTTACTTCAGGGGAGGTCTCCAAGATCGCGGACTTTGGCATTGCTCAAGGTCAGGACGCTACTCACAAAACCCGGTCTGGTATCGCACTAGGAACCATTGGGTTCATGCCTCCTGAGCAGATGATCGACGCAGCTTCTGTGGACGCTCGCGCTGATCTCTACGCCGTAGGGATGACTCTGTGGAACATGCTTAGCGGCAAAAGGCCGCCGAGCGATAATCTGGTCTGGTATCTCAATTTCCTGAGCGAAGCTTGGGTCATGGAGGGAATCGATCACCAGCTGGTTGCAGTCCTCAAAAGGGCCTGTGCAGAAAAGCCGGCGGGTCGATACCAGAGCTGTGCAGAGCTTGTCCAGGTTCTCACACAAGCGCTTGGCTCGTTCGGCGCACTCAGTCAAGGCACCCCTCTTCTGGGCAGCATGCCTGAGATGGTGGTCGAGGCAACCGGCCTTGTTCCAGGTGTGGCCAGGATGGTGGCTGCAATCGATGCGGTTGATGACGACCTGCCGTTTGAGCCACCTGCTGGTTCGGTCAGGCTTCAGCCTTCAGGGGGACAGGTCGACGCCACTGTTCGGAATCCTGCCACTGAGATAGCTGGATCCCCACCTCTTCTTGTCAGCAGCACACCTCCACCGAGCGTGAGTTCTCAGCCTAGTGTGCGCGCAGCAACAGATCCGCACAGGGATCTTGCGTACGCACACACCCACGTGGCTTCAGCAGACAGCGTGCCCAGCACTGGAACGCTTGCAGAAGCTGCTGGTGAGACCATTCGCAATGGTGACCTCGATGTGCCAGGCTCTGTCACCAAGGGGCGACGTTCAGCCGGAATCCTGGCTGTGGCAGCGCTTGCGCTGCTTGGTGGCCTGGCTTCGCTCGCGGTCTTCGGTATTCCGCGGCTCACCAGCGAGTCACCTGGACATGCTGCTACTCAGACTGATCCGCAGGTGACTCAGCCAACCGCGCCGGTTGCTCGTGCAGTCATCACACCACAGCCGGCAACACCTCTCGAAGAGGTGCCAAAGCCTGAGCGTCCATCAGTTGCATCTGGGTACGGTGCAAAGGTGGCGAGTGGCAAAGCACCAGAGATCAGTGTGGGGCCAAAGGAAGAGGTTCCCAAGCCTGCTTCAAAGGCAAAGAAGAAGGCCAGGAAGAAGCGCAAGAAGCGCAAAAAGGCCAAGGCAGCTGTTGAGGCAAAGGTCCGTGTTGGACTCAAGCTTCCAGCAAATGACCCGGCCAAGGTCTGGTTGGTTGGCAAAGCTGGTACGTCCAAGTTGCCGGCCAAGGTGCCTCCTGGCACTTACAAGGTCAAGGCCAAGTTCAAGGATCGGCCACCCAAGGTGGTCATCTCCTCATACACGGTTCAGGCCGGCAGCACGCCGCGCCTGAAGTGCTCATCCTCGTTTGCACGCTGCAAGTGAGAGATCGGGCACAACTCTCAGCGAGACTTCGGTCTCGCTTTTCAATTACCCTCCGTCGCCCTTTGGGCTTTGATGGGCAAGCTTCACTTTTTTTGAGAAATCGGGCAATATAGGGGGCGTATGATTGATTTAAAACTTATTCTTGAGCAACCAGAAATGGTTGAAACTAATAACAAAAATAGAGGTATTGAGCTTGATGTTCAATCTGCTGTTAAGCTTGCAAAAAAACGATCTGTGCAAATGGAAGAGGTTCAGGTGCTTCGAACTCAAGCTAATGAGATTGCAGGACAAACTTCCAAAGCAAGCGATTCAGATCGCCCAGAACTTGTTAAAAAAGGAAAAGCGCTCAAGGCAGAGATTAAAATCGCTGAGACAGCACTTTCCAAAGTTGAAGAGGCTTTGAACAACGAACTTCTAAAATACCCAAACGTTTTGCGTGAGGATGTGCCAATTGGTAGGGATGAGTCAGTTAATGAGGTTATTGAAACTGTTGGCAAACCAACAGAACTTTCTTTTGAACCAAAAGATCATTTGGAACTTGGCGAGGCATTGGGAATTATTGATATGGAGCGTGCAGCAAAAGTTTCTGGAGCTCGGTTTGTGTATCTTAAAGGCGACGCTGTGCTGTTAGAGTTTGCGCTTGTTAATCTTGCGCTTGAAATTGCTACAAAGCATGGTTTTGTTCCTGTTATTCCTCCGCATCTTATTTCAACAAAAGCAATGGGTGCTATGGGATATTTGGCACATGGTGGGGAAGAGGAGATCTATCATTTGAAAAACGATGACGCAGTGCTTATTGGAACGTCCGAGCAGGTGATTGGTCCAATGCATATGGATGAAATTCTTGATGAAAAAAAGTTACCGCTTCGTTATGTTGGTTTTTCACCGTGTTATCGTCGTGAAGCTGGAAGTTATGGAAAAGATACGCGCGGTATTTTGCGCATGCACCAATTTGATAAAGTGGAAATGTTTAGTTTTACTTCACCTGAAAAATCTGATGAAGAGCATGAGCTAATATTGTCTGTTCAAAAAGAACTTATGGATGAACTAAAGCTTCCATATCAAGTTGTAAGACTAAGTTCTGGTGATACCGGTGCTCCGTCGGCTCGAACATATGATATTGAAACCTGGATTCCATCTCAAAAAACTTATCGAGAAACTCATTCAACTTCTAATACAACAGATTTTCAAACACGACGTCTTGGTACACGTATTAAGAAAAAAGGAAAAAACGAATTTGCACATGCGCTTAATGGAACAGCTTTTGCAATTGGCAGAACATTGATTGCAATTCTTGAAAACAATCAACAAGAAGATGGTTCGGTTTTAGTGCCAGAGGTTTTGCAAAAGTGGATAGGAAAAGACAAGTTAGTTTCATGATGTTATACACACAATTATTTCCGGATTTTGGCGGACAAAAAAACAAACTAAGTTCAGCTAAAAAAAGGTATGACAAAACTTGTCATGTCGAAATGACATAAACAAAAAAATCGCTAAAATTAGCCAAAAATCACTTGACTTTCAAGTGATTTTTTGATGTCCTGAAATTAGACAGGAGGAAAAAAGCTTGTCGCCGGCCAAAAACACCTGTCATGTGCGAGGGGAAATCGCATGGCAAATAAGAACGATTTTTCTTCGGCATCGTGGATGTTTGGCTGATAAGGACTATGTCCTAAGTGGGACTCACTTGGAAGGGAGCAACCTGTGAGTCAATCCCGCATTTTTTACGAAGGTGCGGGGTCAACCACGTCGCTCGCGAGCGACGTGGTCAACCCCACTCGGATCGGTGCGCACAGGCCTAGTGCACCGTCCGAGGTGGTTGACCAAAAAGGTCAGTCTGGCTCGATTGTACCTTACAACAGGAGAGAGGCATGAACACGCTCAGAATTCGGTTTTTCTTTTACTTCCTCTGTGCTCAGGCCTTCTTGGCGTTTGTGATGATCATGATGGCCTGCACAGAGTCGGTGGATGTCTCCTCAAGAGAGCATTCATTCGAAGGTGGTGGTGTCTACAGGACAACGATCCATCTTCCCGGTTCGCCAGCAGTGGAGCTTCAGTGCGTGCAAGGTGTTGGCGGTTCCTACTCGCACACTTCTCGATCGACCTACTACGATATCGATCTTGACACCTCGAACATCCGTGATGAGAGCGTGTACGCGCCGGCTGATGGGATCGCTTTCGTTCATATGCACAACTCGCATATGAACTTTGGAAAGCATGTGAACATTGACCTGGGCGATGGCACGTACGTGGTGATTGCGCACATGTCAAAGATCGTGGTCTCTGACAACGCTGAAGTGGCAACCGGACAGCTACTAGGGCTTGAAGGATGCACTGGATCCTGCACAGGCGATCACATTCATGTCGGTCTTCACAGAGGGAATGCGGCTCAACCTGCGCAGTATGGTGAGTCTGTTCCTGTTCGATACCATGTAGCGGATAACACAGAGCCGCGCGGACACAAGCCGCTTGATGTTGAAGAGACGGTCTGTGGTCTCCGAGCATTCGGAGACAACCAAAACGGGCAGTTCTATACCTCTGCACTTGACGTAACGCTTTTCCATCCAAACGGCACGCTTGTGAAGACGTCAAACAACGCACGTGTGTATCTCATTGACAACGGTCAATTGCGACACATTGCAAACGAACGAACGTTTCACTCATACGGCTACAGTTTCATGGACGTTGCCATCATTTCAGATGAAGAACGCTCATGTTACCCCGAGGGTCCCGTGCTTGACCTTGTGGGTATGGTGGATGCTGTTACGGATGACAACGATCAGATTTGGCTACTGGTTGGTCCAAGGCAAAGGAGCGACCGGTATCGTATCCGCGTCAGAAACGAAGCGTTTGAGCAGGTGCTTGAGTCCTGGGGAGTCAACGTTGGTCTTCAAGGACCTCGACAGGTTCGCTCAAATGCACGCGAGCTTGCTCAGTGGCCTGTGAGATCCGGAACAGCTCGATTCCGAGATGGAAGTCTTGTCAGAGAGCAAGATCGTTCGGATGTCTATCTGATCTCAGACTCTGTTGCGCTTCCGATTGCGAACTGGCAGACGTATCTGCGTCTTGGGTTTTACGATCGACAAGTGCTCATGGTTGGAAACGGTGAGCTAGCACAGGTTCAGCGAGCAGCTGGCAATTGCCTGGTGGGCAGCAACTGCTTGGACGGATACAACATCAGTGTGTGCGGAAACGACTTGAGGCTGGATCTCAGGCATGAGTCAGACACCAGCGGCGATCTACAAGTTGCTGGATTTCGTGAAAACGAAAACGAGGAACACAATGGCGAAAAAGAAGAGCAAGAAGGTGATGGGGAGAGTGAGGAGGAGGTGGTTGCAGGTACCACTCTGGACGAAAGCGAGGATGAAGAACGTGAGATTGAAGCAGGTGTAACTCCTCTTTGCAACGGCCAGGACGCATGCCTACACGACAACGACGGTGATGACAAGGCCGAGTTCCTTCTGATGCGAAATCATCAGTGGTTGAATCCGGACTTGCACGATGAGTTCGCGGTTGTTTACGGCAACGGAGGTTGCTTTAACAATCGTTTCGAGCCAGGTGACGTTTTCTATCCAAGAGACGGTTACTACTGGATCGATTTCACTGTCTTTGACAGACCGTGCAGCAGTGAGCTCACACTCATCTCTGTGGTCGGCACTGACGGCGAAGATCCACGTCCTTCAATGGACAACTGGTACTGGTGGCAGAATGCACCGTTCTGTTCGCAAGGCTCCATGCTTTGCAATCTCATGAACAACGGTGTGCCATGGGAAGAGTGGTTGGTTTCGGTTGCCTGGCATCCGGATCAAGGCCTCTTGCCAAACGGCAACGGCTTCACACGAAATACTCAGCTTCACTGAGTTTCGTCTCGCTGGACTCGGTAACTTGTCCAGCTTTTCTATTTAAAAAACATCCCCAATTTTTCTGCATATCCGAAAGGATTTATGATATAATTTCAACGGTTATGCAAAACCTTTTTTTCCGTTTGATTGAAACGCTTTTGTTGTTATCTAAGCGTTTGAAATCGTTTACAAACCGCAAGAGGAAACAAGCGGGAATTTTTGGTTTAATTACCTTTGTCGGTGTGTTTGTTGCAGCAAGGCCGGTGTTTGCTCAAACATCTGAGCCAGGTGTATTGGCTTGGTTTTTTGAATTAATTGGAAATCTAGCCATTGCAATTGCAGGATTCCTTTCTCAAATGGTTGTCGCAATTATAAACGCGATCATACCGGTCATGCTTTACAATGATTTCTCAAACAACCCAATTGTAAGTGCTGGTTGGGCAATTATGAGAGACACTGTGAACATGTTCTTTGTTATCATTCTTATCATTGTTGCTTTTGGAACTATTTTTGGACACTCTCGTTTTCAGTGGCAGCAGCAGATTCCAAAGCTCATGATCTTTGCGATTGTTATCAATTTTTCAAAAACACTTTGTGGACTCATGATTGATTTTGGACAGATCATCATGCTTACGTTTGCAAATGCACTTCAGGAAATTGCTGCCGGTAACTTTATACAACTTCTCGGACTAGGTGATATTTATTCAGTTAGTACTGCAACAGACAAAATGCAGAACCAAGGTGGTACAAGTGCATTTGACTGGATGGCAGCAGGCCTTGGTGCTGCATTTATTATGTTGATAGTTTTTGTAACCATGGTGCTTTTGCTTGTGATTTTGTTGTATCGCATTGTGATGCTTTGGATTATGATCGTGCTTGCACCTCTTGCCTGGTTTGTTGGTGGGGCTGGTGGGGCAAATGGGATTGTGCGGTCCAATGCATATGCACAATGGTGGGAACGATTTAAGTGCTTGGTTGCAATTGGTCCTGTTCTTACGTTTTTTTTATGGCTAACTCTTGCTGTTGCCGGTGCCGGTAATGTTGCGCGCTCGACCGGTTTTAATGTTGGGTCTCCAACAGGGATTAAAAATCCATCCGCCATTCTCTCTACAATTTTTGAGCTTGACAGATTTATTAGTTTTATAATTGGAATTGCCATGATCTACGCAGGTTTTGAAGCAGCTCAGCAGTTGTGTTCTTCAATGTCCGGATCGTTTTTGGGTAAGCAGCTTTCAGGCAAGTCACCGTTTAAAGCACCTGTTGTTAGGGGTGCTGCTGGAGCTGGTGCAAAAGTTGGTGCATGGGGTGCAAGACAGGCGTATAGACCAATTGGCGCTGCTGGCCGCGGTGTTCGACGTTCATTAGGTGCTGCTCTTGATCAAAAACAAAGCACAGGGGGTCGTTGGAAATATACAAAACCATTTACAAGAAAAGGACGTGCTGATATTGCAAGAGCAGCAGTTGGTAAAGCACCAAAACCACTTCAGAAATTAATTGCACCTGTTGTGCAAGGATATGCAACTGGTCAAGAACAAAAAACACGCGATGATGTTGCAAAAGCCGCAGAAAAATACAAAGACAGAGACAAATCAGTTAAGGTTGATCAATTGGAACGATTTGCTGAAGGTGGTGCCAGTACACTTACAGGCGGAAAGAATGAAGCAATGGGTCTTATGATGGAGGCTATGGGTGATAAGGAAATGATGAAGCAGCTTAGGGCTTCGGGCGCTGGTGAAAAACTTTGGGAAGAAAACGGAGAGGATCTTAAGCGTGTATATGCCAGCGATTCAGCGTCAATGGATAAGATTGAAAAGTTTGAAAAAGAAAATGCTGATATAACCGGAGCAACTCATCTTATTAATGACGAACAAGATGTTCGCGATCTTTCAGATCAGGCTGTGGCAGATGGTGATGTAAGAGCAGCTATGAGAAGTAAGCAGATGAGGTATAAGGGTCAAGTGATGAATATGGAAGATGCTGCAGAGCAAGGTGCTTTCGGTGCTCGCAAACAAGCGATTGTACAAGAAGCAATGGCTGGTGGTAGTGGTAAAGGAGCTTTGTATGATCGCATGAGCAACAGAGAATTATCAAGAGTATCAACAGAGGCCCTTCTTTCAAGTGCTTCAGTTGCGACTCTTGCACGTGCGATGAAAGTAGCTACCCAACAAGGCAATGCCGGTCGTGCAGATGCGCTAAGCGCCGGTATTGCATCGGGTTCTACAGGCGCAGATTCAAATATGCAAATGGCAGACGGAAGAGATGCATTAGAGAGTGCTCAGTGGTCGTTCGAAGATGTTCTTGCTGATGAAAGTGTTCCAGATACAGATCGAGCAAGAGTAGAGGACGTAGCCGGTCGTAATGCCGAACGATTGGAGGCTGCACAACAGACAAGTGCACCAATACTTGGCGAACATCCTGATCAATATGCTGATTCTGTTGTTTTGGCAGAAGAGGAAAGAACAACGCAATTGGTGGGTTATGATGCAATTCAGCCAATGAGCGCAGCTGCAATCGGGCAGAAATATGTTAAACGAGCCGGATTTGCTGATCAAAGTCAAGAAGAGGTTGGAAGAGCATTGCATGCGGCAGGAAACACTGCAGATGCTGTTGATCAAGAAGCAGAAGGACAAAAGAAAGAGATTGCAGAAGCATCACCTGATATGAATCCTATTCTAACTGAATTTCAAAGATTAACTGAGGAAATTGGAGGTCTTAGAGAATCGATCGAGACGCAGGTAGAGTCAGAGATGGCGCCAGAGACACAACAACTGGATGCGATTCAAAACCAACTTGCTTCTAGTGCTTTGGAGGGAGACCAAAGAGAAAAATATAAGATACAAGCCAAGGAAATAGCCAAGGCAATTAATCAGCGACGCTCTGAAGTTACTGATGGGACACAAATTATGAATTTAATGCGTCAGAAAGCTGCTTTGCAGATTCCTCCTGAACACAAAGATCTTACAGCCAGGATTGTGAAAACAAGTCAGGATAGGAGGGTTGCCCAAGCTACTGGTGCTGCACTTGAAGATGTTGGAAGAAAAAAGCGTGAAACATGATTGAAAGAAAGTTATGCAACTTAAAAAATCAACATGACTGACACTTCGTCACAACAGACCCAACAAGTTAGCGAGGAGGTTCGTGAGTATTTGTGGTCTGATGAAGTGTATAAAAGATATGCAGAGACTGCTTTGAATCATGGGTTAACAAATGGTTTGCGTGGTGTTGGGTCTATTATGTTGCAGCTTGTTGAAGGAAAGTTGCAAATAAATGATTTGCCTGGAAAGTTGGTTGAGGTTTTAAAGGTTGATGCAGAAGCTGCAAAGCGAATAAGTCTTGAGCTTGCGCAAACAGTTCTCGTTCAAATCGCTGATAGCATTTCAGGGCTTGATGAAGTTGTTTTGGTCTGGGGGGGAGAATTGCCAGAGACTAAAGAAAAGCCGGAAAAATTTGTAGATAATTATTTGAAAGGTTTAATTGGTCTTTCAGATAAACACATGCATGATCGGTTTGCGTCGTTTTTGGTGAAGCTTATTCGCAAGGAGCGCTCACATGATGAAACAGTCCAGATGATGATGCGGCCAATTAAAGTTGCGGGATTGGGCCTTGGACAAGTTGAGGCGGAAAAGTTGTTGGATCAGTTTGGGGAGAAAGTTAAGGGGGTTGAGTTTGAGGGGGAAGAGGTCCGAGAGGTAAAAGAGGTCCGAGAGGGAGAAGATGTTTTGACAGAGCCTGTTGTTGAGGCGTTTGGTGTAGAAGATGCGCGGGAAATTGAGGAAATAAAAAAGTCAGGACCGGATCTTTCACCTCCAGATAATTTTGAATCAGTGGAAGAAGTTGTTGATACTATCTGTGATCATGAAGTTTTTGATCTTTCAGATAATGTATTAAATAGTCGGTGTAAAAAAATTATTGATTCCAGAGTACGAGGAGTTAGAGATGCATTTGAAACAAGGAAAAAGTTAGAGCGGCCTACTGATAAAGGCGGGCTTGGGCTTTCCGGGAGAAAATTAGCAGATATGATGGAGTTTTTAGAAAAGAGTTTGCAAGTGTATCAGAAGAGTCATACAAAACATGTTGAAACAAAGAGAGCTGAGCATGGTGCAACTCAACAAGAACAAAAACAGCAAAAAGAACAACTCAAGAAAAAAGAAGAGCAAGTTTTGTCAAAGCGATATGCGTCCTTAACCGGCAAGGCTCCGACAGAGTCAGTAAAGCCGGCAGCCCCACCTCTTGGACGAGCAAGTGTTTCAGTTTCAGCTCAACAACAAATTAATCAGCAAGAAGAAAAAATCAACACACAGCGAGTTAGGGGTGCGATTGAAAGTGCAAAAGCTAAGCAGCCTGCAAAGCCTCAGCCAAAAAAGGTTAAGCCAAACATGTCTGATGTTAAATTTGAGCGAAGGCTTTCAAGTCCCATTGATGAACTTCGTACCATGGATCTAAAAGATTTTAGACGTTTAGCTTCAGATGCTGCGCAAGCAGCTACAAAGATTAAGGACAAAGTACGTTTAATGGAAGATCAGGGTTATGAAAAAAAGATTGAAGCAATCAAAGCTTGGCGTGAGTCACCTGTGAATCAATTATATGTTAAGTATTCGCGTGAGGCACTTCTTAATGGCAAAGCACTTGCAGATGTTTTAAAAAGCCATCAAGACGTTGGCAAGGACGCACTTACTGACAAAGAACTTAAAGCAATAATGAAGATTAATACGGACTTGCGTTTCTAGATGTATGCCAGAGCAGTTCACAATCCCACAATTTATTGAGTCAGAAGATAAAATTTTTGGGCCTGTAACAGCCAGGCAATTTATTATTGTCATGGTTGTTGGGCTTGTAGAGTTTATTTTGTTTAAGGCGATTTCTTTTGTCATATTCTTACTGATAGGTATTCCGTTTTTTGCTCTTGGAATGATTTTCGCATTTGCCAAAGTCAATGGTCAGCCTTTTCACTACTTTATGTTAAACTTAATTCAGACATTTAAAAAACCATCACTGCGAGTTTGGGATAAGACCCTGACGGATTCTGAAATTAAATTTATTATAAAAAAGGTTGAGGAGATTCCACCTGAAGCGCCAAAACGAAAAACAAGATTAGGTAAATCAAGACTTCAAGAACTTACCCTTGTTGTGAATACAGGCGGTGTATATAAACCAGACGAGAACTAGTATGCAATCCAAAAAACTTGCAAAACCAAAACCAGGACCATCAACGCAGCGCTTTCTTGACATTGCTGAGATTCGAGACGACTTGGTTGTACTAAAAGACGGAACAGTTCGCGGTTTGCTTTTGGTTTCCAGTATTAACTTCGCACTCAAGTCTGTTGATGAACAAGAGGCAGTTATTCAGGCTTACATGATGTTTCTTAATGGTCTGGAATATCCGATTCAGATTGTGATTCAATCGCGTCGCATGAACATTGATCCATATATGCAACGGCTTGCAGAACAGCAACGGGCAACTGGGAATGATTTACTTCGTGCGCAAATTTCAGATTACAGAAATTTTGTTCAGGAACTTGTTGAACTTGGACAGATAATGCAAAAGCGATTTTATATGGTTGTGCCTTATGATCCTGTTTCTGACAAGAAAAAGAATTTCTGGACGAGATTTTCCTCGGTTCTTTCACCAGCAGCTTCTTCAAAACTAAACAAAAAACAATTTGAAGAGCGGGCTGAACAACTGTCTCGTCGAATTAATGTTGTTATTGGTCAACTCAATGGCATGGGGCTTGCGTCTGTTCGTATGGACACGCAAAGTCTTATTGAGCTTTATTATAATGCTTATAATCCAGATCTTTTTGAAAGTGAGAAGCTGGCAGATCTGTCACAAATTCGTCACGAAGAATAATCTATGCCACTTGATATAGGACAAGTAAAAAAAGCCATGCCAGCACCGGCTCCAAAGAAACCAGTTAAATTAAAGCCGGAAGAGGTAAAGGTTAAGCAAGAAAAGCTCGTTTTAGAAGAGGAGCGAATTTATCGTCGGGGTGTTGTAACTGTTAAAGATGTTATTGCTCCTGCGGCATTTCAAGTCAATCCAAGGCACCTTTTACTTTCAGGTGTTTATGTGCAAACGCTTTTCATTATTACTTACCCGCGTCACATTGGTATTGGTTGGGCAACGCCGCTTATTAATTTGAATAAAACTTTTGATGTTGCAATGTTTTTTTATCCACTCAAAGCAAACATTGTACTCAAACAGCTTCAGAAAAAAGTTGGTGTGTTTGAGGCAAAGGTTCTGGGTGATGCTGAAAAAGGTGCGCCGCGTGATCCAATTGCTGAGACTGCATTACGTGACATTGAGGCGCTTCGCGATGCACTTACGCAAGGGATTGAACATTTTTTCCAATTTGCTTTTTACATTACAATTTACGCAAAGAGTCAGGACGAACTTGATAAATATGCACAAGAAGTTGAAGCGCTGTTTGGGAGCAAGTTGATTTATACAAAGACTGGTTTTTATCAAACCGAACAAGGATTTAATTCCACAATCCCGCTTGGTAATGATGAGATCATGATTACCTATAACATGAACACATCGCCAATAGCAGCATCCTTCCCGTTTGTGAGTTCTGATGTTTCTTCTGATGATGGAATTTTGTATGGGATTAATAGACACAACAACTCGCTTATCTTGTTTGATCGGTTTAGTTTGCAAAACGCTAACTCGGTTGTGTTTGCTACTTCTGGTGCTGGAAAGTCCTATGCTATTAAACTTGAGATTTTGCGAAGCTTGATGATGGGAACAGATGTGATTGTGATTGATCCTGAAATGGAATATAAAGATTTGTCTGACGCAACCGGAGGAACATATATTAATGTGTCACTTGCTTCGGATGCAAAAGTTAATCCGTTTGATTTGCCGCGCGCGGTTGGAGAGGGTACAAAAGTTGAAGATATAATTAGAAGCGCTGTTATTACTCTTAAGGGTCTTTTGCGTATTATGATCGGAAAGCCGCAAGGGGCTTCCGGCACTCTTGGTTTCACACCAGAGGAAGATTCCATGCTTGACCAAGCGCTTATTGAGACATTTGCGAAAAAAGACATCACACCTGATATTACGGATTTATCCAATGTAGAAGCTCCGATTTTTTCTGATTTTCAAGATGTGCTTGAAGGTATGGAAGGGGCTGATGATTTAGTAGCACGGTTGCGCAAATATACTGAAGGTACATTTTCCGGACTTCTTAATTCTCCAACAACTGTTGAGATGGATAATCAGCTTGTAGTCTTTTCTGTGCGAGATTTAGAAGATGAGCTTAGGCCTGTTGGAATTTATTCCATTGTTAATTATATTTGGAATGTTGTGCGTTCTGTGCGAAAGAAGCGAATCATGGTTATTGATGAGGCTTGGTGGCTGATGCAACAGGAAGATTCTGCTAAGTTTATTTTTGCACTTGTAAAGCGTTGTAGAAAATACTTCATGGGAGTCACAACAATCACGCAAGATGTTAATGACTTTTTGCGCTCGCCTTATGGTCAGGCGATTGTAACAAACTCCTCGCTCCAAATTTTGCTTAAGCAATCTACGTCCGCGATTGATCTCGTTCAAAAGACGTTTAATTTAACGGATGGAGAAAAGTATTTACTTTTGGAATCAGGTATTGGAGAAGGAATTTTCTTTGCCGGACAAAAGCACGCGGCAATTAAAATTATTGCTTCTTATACTGAAGATCAAATTGTTACAACAAATCCGGCACAGCTTTTGGAGATTGAAGAGGCAAAGAAAGAGTTTGAGGCGCAGCTTGAAGAGAAGGGTGGAGGAGAGGTAGCCCCAGGCTTTAGCCTGGGCGAAGATGTCGAAGGGGAGGAAAAGATTACAGTTAATGAAGCTCAAAAAGAAGCGCAAGCACAAGACGCTGCTTCAGCACTTTTGTCACAAGAAGATGCCGGCAAAGCCGAAGCAGATAAAATTCGCGATTCACTTACCATATGATTACACCTGAAAAACGACGAACTATTATAGTATTGATCATTGTTTTGCTCTTTTTAATTTTCTTTTTTACTGGTTTTTTTCTTTTAACAAGATCAACAGACTCTCCTGCGTCGTTGCGAGGAGCCGAAGGCGACGAAGCAATCTCCGTAACTGAAGAACAAATGCTTGAATCAGAAAAAAATAATCAAGAGACCCGATTAGAGCAAGAACAAGCAGAACGCAATGAAACAAGTAATGTTACTTCACTATCCAAAACTTTTGTTGAGCGTTATGGAAGTTATTCAACAGAAGCGAATTTCCAAAATCTTAGAGATGTTTTACCACTCATGACTTCTTCGTTTGCTGCAAGAACCGAGCAATTTATTTCAACTGCTAAAACACCTTCTGAATATTATGGAGTGAGCACTGATGTGATTACAGTTAATGTTGAGGTGATGGAAGAGGATGAATCCGCCATAGTTCTTATAACAACACAAAGAGAAGAGGCAAAAGGATTGCCCGGTAATGTATCAATAAAATATCAGGATGTTCGTGTGGAATATTTATTTGAATCTGGTTCATGGAAAGTCAACTCAGCCGATTGGTTGTAGAAAGCGTTTTCCCGCGTTTTTGCGTTGGGTGCCGGAGGGAAGGGTCGCTGTGGTGTGAGATTTGCGATGAACTTCAGGTTCAATTTTTTTTATCTCCATCATGTCCGTTTTGTTCACGCAAAGGTTCTAATAGAACTTGTCAGGATTGTAAGTCCTACACATATCTCGATGGACTAACAGCAATGGGGCCGTACGCGAATACAAAAATTAAAGAAGCAATTAAATTGTGGAAGTATTATCAGGACAGATTTATTGAACCAATAATTTTTAAGTGGCTGCAACAGGAGCTGTCAAGAATGAATCTTCCAATCATGCCGTTTTATGCAACGCACGTTCCACTGCATTTTAAAAAAGAACGAGAGCGTGGCTTTGATCAGGCAAGGTGTGTTGCTGAGTGGACTGAAAAGCTGTTTGGGATTTTTGTTGAAGATTTGCTTGTAAGGCAGGTTCGTACAGTCTCACAAGCCAGACAGGAAACAAGAAAGATAGGGGAGTTGGATCACATTTTTGAAATCCATCCGGATGTAGTTGAGGTTCCAGAAAATATCTTGTTATGTGATGATGTGTTTACATCCGGTGCTACAATGGACGCAGCTGCCAGGCGTCTCAAGGAGTCTGGGGCTAAAATGGTTTGGGGGTTTGTGGTTGCAAGGAAATAAGTTTAATTCTCCAAAAATAACTATGTCTAAAAAAGGCAACTCAATTATACTTTTTCATGAAAAACAAGTTCGTCGTTATTGGGATGAGGAAGATGAACTTTGGTATTTTTCGATTGTGGATGTTCTTGAAGTTTTAACAGGAAATACAAGACCGAGAAAATATTGGAATGATTTAAAAAAGAAGCTGTTGCTTGAGGGCAGTCAGTTGTCCGAAAAAATCGGACAACTGAAAATGCAGTCATCTGATGGAAAATTTTATAAAACTGATGTTTTGGATACGGAAAATTTATTGAGACTTATTCAATCGGTGCCGTCTCCAAAAGCAGAGCCATTGAAACTTTGGCTTGCCCAAGTTGGTTACGAGCGAATTGAAGAAACCGAAGATCCTGAACTTGCTTTTGACCGAGCAATGCAAACCTATTTGCAAAAAGGCTATTCCAAAGACTGGATAAATCAAAGACTTAAAACAATCGAAGTTCGCAAAGAACTCACAGATGAGTGGAAAGAACGAGGAGTTAAAGAAGGTTTAGAATTTGCTATTTTGACGGATGAAATTACCAAAGCTTGGTCTGGAAAGTCTGTAAAACAGTACAAAAAGTTTAAAGATCTTAAAAAGCAAAACTTGAGAGACAACATGACCAATCTTGAACTTATTTTGAACATGCTTGCCGAAGCGACAACGACCGAAATTTCAAAAGAAAAAGAGCCAAAGACTTTATTGGAAAGCAAGGGAATTGCAAGAGAGGGAGGAGAGACAGCAGGAAAAGCAAGAAAAGATATTGAAAAGAAAATAGGGAAAAATGTTATTTCTTCCAAAAGCGTAAAAGAGTTAAAAAATTCAAAACAAGATCTACTTCAGTAATTTTAGAAGTTTGGGGATTTGCAGTTGCAAAGGGTTCGTGATTCAGTTATTGTAATTTTATTAAGAGATTTTAATCACTTTTGATTCATAGTATTTATTTTCATATGCCTGAACCACGATCAATGTTACCTGCAATCGAACCAGAGCCACGATCGCAAACAGACCTGGAAATAGGGCGAGATTTAGCTTCTTATAAACTTCTTTTTCAAGAAGCAGGGTTAGATCCCGATACTATTGATACTCGGCTGTTGGAACGCTTTGCATTACTTGATGAGAAAACCCCGGTTCTTGATGATGAGCGTTTGATGATGCAATACGCAGATAAGGTTTTTGATTATTGCGACAGAGTTGACTCAGAAAATGCTATGGATGTGTATGGTCGTCGTGTTGTTAGGCTTGGAACCCTGCTTGCAGATATTGGAAAAACAGGGCCATTAGATGCAACACCGGAACAGCAAACGCTTGTTACTGAAATGTATGCTATTGATGAACCGTTTGACGGAAATAAATCAGTTACAGAATATTTAGAAACTTTTTTTCCTAATGAATATCAAGCAAGGATGGAAACATTTAAAACCCTTAAACTAGATCCAGACATGACCATGCGCGATTTTTGGAACATGCATGCTAAATGGAGTTTTGATCTTGTTTCAATGGGTAAGGCGCCTGATGAGATTGCTTATACAGCAGCAATTCATCATTTGCTTGAAGGGGTTGATCCGGTTGGTATCGATAAAAATGGAGAATTTATTGGTTTACAAAAACCACGGCCGATTGATCAAAGAGAAATTTTTGTGATCTTGCTTGATAAGTATGATGCACGCAGACGCAGAGGTGGGGTTGATCACGCAACCGCAATCGCGTATCTATATGATCGTGTGACAAATAACAATGTACTCGACAGTCTTCCTCAGCGAGTACGAGCACAGTTTATGAGTTGTATCGACGATCTGGCTGAAGCACTTAAGTCAACAGAAGGGCAAGTTGAAGTGCCTCAATAAATCATAAAAACACCAGACTAATAAGTCTGGTGTTTTTATGGCGGAGGGGGGCAAGGAAAGGGTCTTGATTTTTTAATCAATCCAGAGTATTCTATCCGCACCTGGAGAGGTACCCAAGCGGCTCAAGGGGACGGTTTGCTAAACCGTTAGATCGGATTATATCCGGTGCGAGGGTTCGAATCCCTCCCTCTCCGCCACCCTACGCTTCAACAGTATTATTTATTGTTGAAGCGTAGGGTGTCACCCGAAGCCTTGGCGAAGGGTGGCCTGAGTGCAGACTAAGTGTTGAAGCTTCGGGTGGCCTTTGGCCATTAAGTATATGTATTACGTATATCTTCTACGACTTGCAGATGGTAGTTATTACACAGGAAGCACTCCGGATCTCAAAAAACGTCTAGTAGAGCACGATGGTGGGAAAGCAATATCGACTTCGAATTTGAGGCCGATAAAGCTCGTCTGGTATTGTGCGTTTCCAACCCGGATTCAGGCTAGAAGATTTGAGTCGTATCTTAAGACTGGATCTGGGCAGGCGTTTCGAAACAAAAGAATAGTTTAATACGGAGAGGTGGCCGAGTGGTCGATGGCGCTGGTCTTGAAAACCAGTAGGGTTAATAGCTCTCGTGGGTTCGAATCCCACCCTCTCCGCCAGTATGAAAAATAAAAGAAACCTCTGGGTTTCTTTTTGAATTACTCTTGTTTTGATGATAAACTATGTGCGTATGCCTGAGAATCCACAAAAGCAAAAGATTGATATTGGTGCGCCGCTTCTTGCATGGGAAGTGGACGAATATCCAAAATATATTAGGTCTAGATCGTGGTACATTATCATGGTAGTTTTTGGTGCTGCGCTTATTATCTATTCAATTGCTACTGCTAATTTTTTGTTTGCGATTATTGTGCTCATGACAGGGGTTATCATGCTTCTTTCAACGTTTAAAAATCCAGGTCGGGTTAGTATTCTTATTACAACAACAGGTCTTGTTGTAAGTGATATGTATTATGATTTTGAGGCGATTTCGGATTTTTCAATTGTTTACGAACCACCAGAGATAAAGAATCTTTACTTTGATTTTGTTTCGCCATGGCAACCAATTTTATCTATTCCGCTTGAAGAAATGAACCCAAATGATGTGCGCGAGTATTTACTTCCGTTTTGTGCTGAAAACTTGGAGCGCACAGAAGAGGAGTTGACAGACATGGTTCGCAGGTTGTATAAGTTGTAAACCTAGGCGCCCGTAGCTCAGCTGGATAGAGCATCGGCTTGCGGAGCCGGAGGTCGTAGGTTCGAATCCTGCCGGGCGCACCAGTTTATTGTGTAAATTTACCGAAGCTTAGCTTCGGTATTTTGTTATGTTATGATGCTGACATATGGGGCTTCATTTGAATTCATCAGTTGCTGAACTTCCGGGAATTGGCGGAAAGGCAGAAAAAGACCTTAAGAATCTCGGGATTATTAGTATTAGAGATCTTTTGTGGTATGTGCCATTTCGATACGATGATTACTCTTTAAGCAAACCTATTAATGAATTGAGAAGCGGGGATCAGGTTACGCTGACCGGAGAAGTAACTTCCATTCATAGTCGACTAGCAAAAAACAAGAAAGTAACAATTACAGAAGCTGAATTTGAAACTGGTGAGGGATCAATTAAAGTTATTTGGTTTAATCAACCTTATTTGGAAAAGCAGTTGAAACCAGGTCGTAGAATTTCATTGGCCGGGCGTATTGATCATAGATTTGGTATGTCACTTATGAATCCTATTTATGAACCAGAAGGTAAACAAATTCATACCGGACGGATCGTTCCGGTTTATGGTTTGTCCGGGTCGCTTACAATGCGACGTTTGAGAGCTGCCATACACACCGCACTTAACGCAACTGATGAGATGGACGATTGGATTCCAAAAGATATTCTTGATAAGGAATCGTTTCCAGTTTTGTCAGATGCTATTGCAAACGTTCACTTTCCAGAAAGCCAAGAGGTTCTAAATCGATCAATTGAGCGCATAAAGTTTGGTGAGCTTTTTTTGCATCAACTCATGTTTGCAGAAATTAGAGAGGATAGAAAAAAACGTTCAACTCATTCGATTGCCACTGATGAATCTTACTTGAAACAATTTGTTGCTCAACTGCCGTTTGAGTTAACAAAAGCTCAGCGTGTTTCTGCTTGGGAGATTGTTCAGGATATTTCTTCTGTGATTCCGATGAACCGTTTGTTGGAAGGAGATGTTGGATCTGGAAAAACTGTTGTCGCAGCTATTGCAGCAGCACAGGTTTTAAAACACGGTCACTCAGTTGCGTATTTAGCCCCAACAGAAATATTAGCTGAGCAACAATACGAAGTTTTATCTGACACATTAAAAGATTTTTCCGTTGGTCTTCGGACTCGAACACAAAAGGAAGATGTTAAAGGCTCGTCTGTATGCATTGTTGGAACACACGCGCTTTTGCAAGAGGGGATTAAGATTCCAAATCTAGCTTTGGTCATTGTTGATGAACAGCACAGGTTTGGAGTGAAGCAGCGGCACGCTCTTCTTGAAAGAGATCCCGCCCCCCATCTTCTTTCAATGACCGCAACGCCAATTCCGAGATCATTGGCGCTTTCACTTTATGGAGATCTTGATCTTTCAATTTTAAACGAACTTCCAAAAGGCAGAAAACCTGTTGCAACAGCAATTGTAGAAAAGTCTCACCAACCAGGAATGTGGTCCCACATAAAATCACAAATAAGTTACGGCCGTCAGTTATTTGTGATTTGTCCTCTTATTGATCCTTCAGATAAACTTGGTTCGAAATCAGTAACTGATGCAGAAAAAGAGCTAAAAAGCGGATCTTTAAAAGAGTTTTCAATTGAAGTTTTACATGGCAAACTTAAAACAGAAGAAAAGCAGGAGAGGATGAAAAGTTTTCAAAAAGGAAAGACTGATGTGTTGATTTCAACAACAGTGGTTGAGGTTGGGGTTGATATTCCAAATGCTTCCACAATGGTCATTCTTGGCGCAGAACGATTTGGACTTGCCCAACTACATCAATTAAGAGGACGTGTTGGTCGGTCAGATGTTCAATCTTATTGTTATCTTTTACCTGACACATTATCTTCAATTTCAGAAAAACGTTTGAAAGCAATGGTTGAAACAACAGACGGATTTAAACTTGCAGAAGTTGATTTGGAACTTCGTGGACCTGGGAATATTTTTGGAAATTCACAATCAGGTTTTCCGGATTTTCGTTTAGCTACAGTTGCAGATGTGGAACTTATGAAAAAAGCGCATGATTGGTCTGATCTAATACTCAAAGATGATCCTGAACTTGAAAACAATCCTTTGCTTAGACAAAAAGTAAAAACAGACTTTGCGTCTGTTCACTTGGAATAATTTATTTTAAGTCTTTTACGTGTTTGATTTCTTTTGGGCCATGGATTGAGTTGATGCCAAGCCGTTCGGCTTCTTTTTTTCGCTTGTCCAAAAATGGAACTGGACGAACTTCACCGCCTAAACCAACTTCGCCAAGAAACATTGTTGCTTGATCAAAAGATGTGTTCAAGAGTGCACTGGTGATTGCCGCACAGACAGCAAGGTCTGCAGCAGGTTCCTTGAGCCGCATGCCACCTATCACATTGATATATACATCCTGATCAGAGAGTTTAAGACCAGCACGTTTTGAAAGAATTGCAATCATCATTTGTAATCGATTGTGATCAAAGCCCGAAGCCTTTCTCACAGGTGTTCCATATGCGGATTTATCAACCAGTGCCTGCACTTCAACCAGAAAGACACGAGAACCTTCAACAGTTGCGGTGACAACAGATCCTGGAACCTCAACTCTGTCTTTTAAAAATTGTGCAGAAGGATTCTCAACTGGCAGAAGTCCTGTTGAAGCCATTTCAAAAACTCCAATTTCATCTGTTGGGCCAAAACGATTTTTTGTTGAAACTAGAAAACGATAACTGTGGGTTGCGTCTCCATCCAAAGAAAGCACAACATCAACCAAATGCTCAAGAGTTTTTGGGCCTGCAACAGAACCATCTTTTGTTACTTGACCAACAAGCAGAATCGTAATGCCTGAACGTTTACAGAATTCTAGTAATAGAGAAGTTGCGTAGCGCACAAGAGCTGGTGTTCCAGGGGCGCTATCCATTGAAAGGGAAGTCAAAGTCTGAACAGAATCAATTACAACAAAATCGGGTTTTTCTTTTTCCATTGTTGCAACAAGTATTTCAACCGGTTTTACTTCAAGGTAAAGAATTTTTTCATTTACTCCACCCAAACGTTCAAATCTGGATCTGAGCTGAGATCCGGATTCTTCACCAGATACATAAAGCGACTCTTTGCCTTGTTTTCCCAGGTCTCTAACAATTCCTGCTACAAGAGTTGATTTTCCAATACCAGGCTCACCAGAGAGCAATACAAGCGATCCTGGTACAAGTCCACCTCCAATAACCCTGTCAATTTCTTGAACACCAACTGTAAATCGATTATTGGATTGATTAGAAATTTGTTTTTGAAGTTCGACCACTTCAGCTGCTGGAGTTTTTTGAATCACAGAAGAAGACGACCCTTTAATGGTCGCCTCCTCCTTTTTTAAAGTTCCCCAGCTGTCACATTCCAGACATTTGCCAGACCACTTGATTGATTGTGCATCACAAGTACCGCAGATATACATAGTTTAACCGGTAGGTTTTTTTAGCTCAGCTTTCATTTTATCCCAATCAAACTTAACACATGGACCAGTAACAATATCTTTTCTGTGTTTTTCTTGAGTGAGTCCAATTCGATTCCAATCCAAGTTTCTTGGATCAGCATGTCCAATTGCACAATGTCCAATTATATGATCATCATCAAAAGGTACGTTTGTGAAAGATGTTAAGGTTCGTAGGAGTATGTTAAGAGATTTATATTGCTCATCTGTCCAAGTGCATTTTGAACTCTTCTCTCTGCTCTTTACAATTTCATAAGACGCACCACAGCTGTTTGCAAGATCAATTCCAATGGAATATGAATTGATGCCTGCAGCGTGATATGCTGTTTTTTCGATTCCCATTGTTTGAATAACTTCACCATCTCTTCCAATAACATAATGAGTTGAAAGACCCCTCTTTTTTAGGACTGCAATTGTTTGTTTGGCTGTACGAGCACCCTCATGAAGCACAATATATTTTACTTTTTTAAAATCTCTATTACAGCCATAGTTGTCTAATTCAGTATTGAAAGTGCCCCCAGTAATTGAAGTCGCATCTACAGAAGGTTGTTTCCCCCGACACGGTTGTCCTTTTGGATATTTTTTTGGTGGAGGTGGAGCAGGCCATGGAGGAGGCATGTCATGGACATGAATTTGATCAACAACCAAAGCATCAAAGAAAATAAGTTCTGGGTTAACAACATAAAGAATTGTGTAAACACTAAAAAGAAGAACAACTCCAGTTACTGCATCTTTGATTCGTTTTTTTGCTTTGCCAGTGTCTGTGCCACCTGAGGCCAGTACGTATTGCAATCCACCTATCATTATCATGACAATTGCGATGACCACTGAAATACCAATCAGATATCGATATGCAGCAGTAACATAATCACCTATAAAGGAAACAACAATTTTGTCATCTTTTAAAAGAACATTTGAAAATTTTAGTCCTGGAATGTCAACATTTAAATCCGGTGTTATGAAATCAACCACTTCAGTATCCGTTGATGCGCTTGCAGAAACAGAGGTGCTAACTGCCGGAGATGCTGCTGGATCAGGGTCAACCGCTGAAACTGACAAAGGCAAAATCATGATGATTAACATCACAATTGCCAGTGAATTTTTTTTATCAAGTTTTAACATTTTGGTGGGAATGGACACGATGCCCCTTTACATCGACAAGAAGTTCCGCCTTTTCCTTTAAGTTCAAAGTGCCAGAGTTCTTTTGAATATCTTACAAAACCAGCCTCAGCCATGATTTCGGCTAAAAGTTTTCCTGGATCTTCAAATTCTGAATTGTTCTGCACTCTTTTGGATGTTGGTGTGATTTTTTTTGCACCATCTGCAAGGTAAAGATCTATTGCAATACCACTTCCATGATTTGATCCGCCTGGATAAGCAACAAGACTTCCGATTTCTTTTATTGCTTTTTCTCGTTTTACTGGATCTTCAATTTTGTATCTATTACACACCATTTTTATTTGTGTTTTAAGCGGCCTAAAACCACTGTAAGCTACAAGAAGATACTCTGTATCATAAAAAAAACCTTCACCTTTCTTTTTTGCAATCTCTCCGGCACGAGCCAATGCCGTTATCAATTCTTCTGTTCCTCTTGTGCCTGAACTATTTTTTAAACCAGTTGAGTTTGGGATTCTACGAGTTAGTTTTGGGTCAATTGTTTTTTCAGTACTTGTGGGCCAGGAGCTTGGATCTGGATGGTCATTACACCATTTTAAACATTCTGCTTTGGATTTACATACTGCTGATTTATAAAGTTCGCTTCCTTTTTCTGCAACATCACCTGGCTCTTCAAAAACTTCAATAGGTATTCTCTCGATACGTTCAAGTCTAAGCGGACCAAACAAAACAAGGGATGGATTAACTGTATACAAGATCAAATAAACACTTAAGAGAAGTACAACACCGGTTGCGGCGTCTTTAATTCTTTTTTTAGCTTTACCCGTGTCTGTGCCACCTGAGGCAAGAACATACTGCAGACCACCAATCATGAGCATTACAATGGCAATGATGGATGAGATGCCGATCAGATAACGGTACATTGCAGAGACATAGTCTCCTAGAAAATTAACTTCGAACTCACCACCTCTTGTAATAACGTCTGTAAATTTGAGTCCTGGAATATCAACATTCAGTGTCGGTGAAACAAAGGTTGGTGCAGCTTCTGCTGTTGTGCCCGGTTTTGCGGCTATGGTTACTGAAGCAAACGAAAAGAAAATGATCAGAGCGATCATTATTCCTAAATTTATACGAATAAGTAGTTTAACTAATGTCATTTAATAACAGCTAATTGAGTTTGGACAACTTCTAAGAGACGTTCCAAAGTAACAGCTCCCACCAGGATTTCATCTCCAATGTACAATATTGGAGATGCTGCAATGCCCAAAGCGATTCCTTCTTCAAAATCTTTTCTTATAATCGGAAGAGTTTCACTGCTTGCATAGCAAGATTGGAACTTGTCCATATTTAACTCAAGGTCTGTTGCGATTTCTGTGTATTGGAGATCAGAAAGAAAAGTTTGTCTTTTAAACAGCATGTCATGATAATCCCAGAACCTTCCTTGTTCCTGGGCACAGTGAGCTGCAATGGCGGCTGGTGTGGCTTGCTTATGCACGGAATCATTTGGGAGATTCTTCCATACTAGTCTTAAGTCATCGGGGTAAGTGTTTAACACGATTTCAAGAGGGGTTTGAATATCACCACAGGCAATACATTCAAAATCGCTAAACTCAACAATTGTCAGTTTTGCGTTAGGTGATCCTTTTGATGGATTGATAAATGTTACAATCGGTGCATCCAACTTTTCTTCCGAAGCTTCTTGTCTTATTGCCTCAAAGTCAATTTCAATAGGCTGAATACGAATATAAAAAAGAATTAGGACAAAGACGGCCACGCCAGAGAAGATAAGGTAGGCAAGTGTTTTATGATTCATAGTTATTTGAGTCTAATGTACTCAAGTTGTCCGGTTGCAAGACTTGTGAAGTAAAGAGTTGATTCGTCTTTGCTTACGGAAAGATTTTTCATGGAAGTATCATTTTCTGGAACAGCAATAGCAACTGAACGGCCTGTTGTTAAATTAATTTTGTAGACTGTGTCAGGGAGATCTTCATAAAGAGATCGTTGCAGTCCGGCATTGTTTGGAAGTCCGCGGGGGATTGCACAATAGATTGTTGTTGATGATCCCCAGGTACATTTGTCAATCCATGTGTTTAGGCCAAGGCTTCGTCTGTTTTCACCCATGCTTGAGGATGAAGCATTAACAATCCAAAGAAGTGGCTTGTATTGACTATAATTTCCGGAAACTGAATACAAAAGCTGTTTGCCGTTTGATGACCATTTTGATTCAAAGCCTAAACCTTCCACAATAAGACCTTTGAAGTTTTCACCTTTTTTTCCAACCGGGATAATCATTTTTCGATCAAGGTCTGCTGAGATTGTTCCGGCAGTATCAGCAAAGGCAACAACCTGATCGTTTGGCGACCAATTTACTTGTACCTTGTCAGCATTTGTTCCGAGCGCTTGCAGATTTTTTACATTTGATCCATTGGCACTGGTGCTTATGAGATATCGATTATTTGGATCAAGAGCAATGCTTTTTGCTGCGATTTCATCTTTGACCGGCGAGAAGTCAAATTCCTCCCAGTGGCTTGGTAAAGTTACCTGTGTTTCATTTTCAAAATCGTAAACAATATTTGAACCATCTGGAAATTCCATTACTGCCTTGTCAGCATCTTTGTTCCAATCGAGTGACTCCACTTCAGGAAATTGTTTATCAGAGAGTGCAATAACATTACCGTCTTTATCTATGGTGTAGAATCGACCATCGTTAGGGTCATAATAATTCACGTTCTGTCCATCGCTTGCGATTGTTGTGTTAAAAACTTCCGCTGTTGTTAAAACAGTTGTTTGCGTAAGACCTCCTTGTGCCACTTCATCTGCTTCAACAAGCCCAGCTTCTTCTTCGTCAATGTCTTCTAGTTCAAACTCTGGAGAGCCTTCAAGCGCGCCTGGTAATTCTCCGGCCATACCTTCTTCTTCGGTTATGACTTCAGGTTGTTGTTCTGGGGCAAAGAACATGTAATAAAGCGCTCCGCCAATAATTATGACAGAGATAATAAAACCAACAACGATGAGGATTTTTTTGAGATTAAAATTCATAGAATGCCAATATAATTTAAAATACCAGCCCCAAGAGCAACAGGTACCCAGATGGGGAAGGTGACTGCCAACATTGCAATAATGCACAATAAGAGAAGAGCCAGGTCTGCTGCTATTACAATGCTGGTAATAATCATTTTTGATTTATCCAGTTTATCCATAAGAGGTATTGGCTGCCATTCAATGGGATCAATAACAATACTTTTGCCTTTTGTATACCACCATCCATACCATGTCTCAACGTTTAGATATCCTAAAGAGAGAACTTGAATAACAAAAGTGACAATAATGCCTACGCCTGCGGTACCAATATCCAAGACAGCACAGATTGCATTTACGATAAAATTTGCCCCGCGTATAATTAGTTTTTTCACCTGCTTTTTCACCTGTTTTCTAACTTCACTTTTTACAGCGTCTTTGGCAGTGCCTTTTACATCTTTGGCAAGATTTACACCTTGTCGGGCAGCTTTTAGTTGTCCAAGTTTACTTCCTTTATCTCTGGCTGTTTCAAATTGTTTTTTAATTTCTTCAGCTTGTTTTTTCAAGACCTCCATTCCTGTTGGTTGCCGGCTCTGTGTTTTTGGAAGTTGGGGTAAAGTTGTGTTGATGGCGTTAGGCGCTTTGGCTTGCTGAGCTTTTCTCTGAGCTTGTTGTCGGCCTTGCATGAGTTGGCTCCGCCATGTTGGTGTTTGTACGTCTACTTTATTGGGCTGTGAAATTGTTTCTGTTTTTGGTTTTGTTTGAGTATTCAAAGCAGCAGCCCGACTTGCACCAGGATTTTGTGGGGCAGTTGCAGCTGCAGCTTGAATAGCCATACTATTTAGTTCGGGTTTGTGGTTTTGTGACCACTACTTTACCCCCTTTAAGAGTTACAGAAAGTTTATCAGGATTATCTTTTTTAGTTAGACGTTCAGCAATTTTTGTTTCAACATGCGACTGGATGTGTTGGCGAATGTTGCGCGCTCCATAACGAGTGTCAGCAAGCTTTGCAATAAACGGCATAATCTGTTTTTGTACGGCCAGGTTTATGCCTTTGAATTGCATTCGATTGACAAGTTCTTTCATTTGCTTGTTACAGATTTGTTCAAGAGTTTTTTGAGAAAGTGGTTGAAACACGCAAACGTGATCAATTCGATTGAGCATTTCAGGACGGAAGCGTTCCTCCAGTTCTTTGCGCAAATCTTGATTCAACTCAATTGTTTTAGCACTTTCACCTTCAATAAATCCCATTGACCCTCGTTCAAATCGTTCAAGCCCAACATTAGATGTCATTACAATAATTGTGTTTTTAAAATTAACTTTGCGTCCGGTTGCGTCTGTTAAATCTCCTTCTTCTAAAATTTGTAAAAGTAAATTTTGAACGTCTGTATGTGCTTTTTCAATCTCATCAAACAAAATTACAGAATATGGACGCTGTTTAATCCTGTCAGTTAAATTCGCTTGTTCTTTATAACCAACATATCCGGCTGGAGCACCAATGAGTTTTGACATTGTAAAACCTTCGGAGTATTCAGACATGTCAAGACGAATCAAATTCTTTTTTCCGTGAAAAATAGTTTCAGCAACAGCTTTTGCAAGTTCGGTTTTTCCAACACCAGAAGGCCCCAAAAACATAAATGAAGCAAGAGGCCTGGCTTGATGTGCAATGCCTGTTTTGGCTCGACGTAAAGCACCGCCAACATCACCCAACACTTCATCTTGTCCAATAACATGTTGTCTTAGTTGATTTTCAATACCTCTTAAACGCTCTTTGTCTTCTTCTAAAATATCAGTCAGTGGAATGCCTGTTGCTTTTGAAATCACTTCTGAAATTTCTTTTCCAGTGATTTTTGGTACAGGCAAATTTGAATCAAGCCGATTAATAAGCAATGATGCTGACATTTCTTCTTCCTCTTCTTTTAATTTGATTGCATCTAAAAATCGTTCTTCAACAACAGCTTGTCGTTTTGTGTCTCGTACGTTTTCAAGTTTGTTTTCAAGCAATTTTCGTTTTTCAATAGGTCCTGGTTCTGCTGCGTGAACTCGTGTTGCTGCAGAGGCTTCGTCTAAAAGATCAATTGCTTTGTCTGGCAAATGTTTGTCTTGGATATATCTAACTGAAAGTTTTACAGCTTGATCAATGGCATGAGGGGTGATGTGAACGCCGTGGAATTTTTCATAATACGGAGCAATGCCTTGAAGAATTTCAATGGTTTTTTCTTCTGAAGGTTCTTCAACATGCACAGACTGAAATCGGCGTTCAAGCGCACTGTCTGATTCAATGTGTTTTTTATATTCAGCAGTTGTGGTCGCTCCAATACATCGAATGTCTCCGCGAGACAAAGCTGGTTTAAGCATGTTTGCTGCATCCATTGAACCAGACGCAGCACCAGCTCCAACAATTGTGTGAAGTTCATCTATGAAAAGGAGGATGTCTGGATTTGCAGTCACCTCATCTATTATTTGACGCAAGCGCCCTTCAAACTCACCTCGATACATTGTGCCGGCAATTACAAGCGCCATGTCAATGGCAAATATACGTTTGTTTTGAAGAGCTGGTGGAATTTGACCATGTAAGATTTTTTTTGCAAGACCTTCTACAATAGCTGTTTTTCCAACCCCTGGCTCACCGAGCAAAAGGGGATTGTTTTTTGTTCGACGGCACAGAACCTGCATAAGCCGTTCGATTTCCAACTCTCGTCCAATAACTGGGTCAATTTTTTTCTGGATTTCTTTTGAGGTAAGTTCTCTGCCAAAAAATTCAAGAGCCGCCACTTTATTTTCCGGACCTTCATTGGCAACGGTTGCTGCTTGTTCTTTTGGTTGATTTAGCAGACTACTTTCCTGGTTTATATTGCTTGCAAGATCTGGAAATTTAGAAGTACTTTTTAAAACAATTGATAATTGTTGGCGAATTTCTTTTTGATCAACATTGCGCTTGTTAAGAAAGGTTTCAATAATTGGATTTTTAATTTGTACAATACCGGAGAGCAAGTGCTCGGTTCCAACATATTTGTGTCCATAAATATTGGCACTCAGTACGGCCTTTTCAACAATACGTTTTGCATCATCTGACAAATGAAGCGTGAGATTGTCAGAGACATTAACTCCCGGAGTTACGGTTTGAACCGCTCCAATAAGTTTGCGCAAATCAACTGATTTGAGTCCAACTTTTTTAAGAATTTCTGCACCAATGCAACCGCGCTGTGTTCCAAGAGCCCACAAAAGATGCTCGGGTTGAATGGTTTGTTGGTTTGTTTCAACAACAAAACACAGTGCTCTGGTAAGAACGTTTTTAAGGTGGGAGCTGAATTTTTCAACAATGTCTTGAGGCATACGTCATTGCTCTTCCTTTGTGTCTCGCACACTGCGTCGTTGCGAGCCCCCTTTCGTGAAAAGGGGCGAAGCAATCTCCGTATAGAATTATGGGGGACAGTCACGTTGTATATAATTTCGGCAGTACTCACTTTGTTCCGTGCTGGCGAAATTATATACAACGTACCTGTTGTGGAGATCCTGATGGTTCGTCGGAGGATTAATGGTGTTAGATCATTTGTTTTAGCTTTGAAATTCTATCTGTAATCGGCGGATGTGTACTAAAGATTCGTTCGAATTTTTTCTTGGTTACATGTGGATCAAACGGATTGGCAAGAAACATGTGTGCTGTTGCATGGTTTGCTTTTCGAAGCGGTCGGTCGTGTTTTGCGATTTTTTCAAGAGCTGAGGCAAGGCCTTCCGGATAGCGAGTTAGAAGTGCAGCGGATGCGTCTGCCAAGTATTCGCGTGAACGTGAGACAGCGAGTTTAATAAGTTCAGCAAACAAAGGGGATAAGACGGCAAGTACCAGACCTATTAACACGAGGACTCCAGCGGATTTTGAATCACTGTCTCGTCTTCCAAAAAGCATTGATCGCATCATCCAATCTGAGAGAAGAAGAATCACTCCAACCAGTACAACCACAATGGTCATTACGCGAATATCATAGTTTTTAATATGCGAGAGTTCATGGGCAAGTACGCCCTCAAGTTCCTGTTTGCTCATTATTTTGGCAAGTCCTGTTGTTACAGCAATAGAAGCGTGTTCAGGATCACGACCTGTTGCAAATGCATTTGGAGATGGGTCGTTTATTACATACACTTTTGGCATTGCAAGCCCGGCTGTAATAGACAGATTTTCAACAAGCCGATAAAGCTCTGGTGCGTCTTTTTTTTGAATTTGTTTTGCCCCAGCGCTTATGAGCGCAACCTTGTCACCTTTGAAGTATCCGGTAAGTGTCATAATGACTGAGATGATCACTGCAAGTATGATTCCAATACTTGGATCGCCCATGTATTCACCAAATGCCCAGCCAAGCAGTACGATAACCACAGTGAAGAGAAACATCAGAATCCACGTCTTTCGTTTGTTTGCCTCAATCTGTTCGTACATGCAATTAGAACTTCACTTCAGGTTTTTCTAACTCAACATCAGGTGCATCAAAGAAATCTTTTTTCTTAAAACCAAACAGTCCAGCAATTGTGTTAGCTGGAAAGACCTGAATCTTTGTAATGAATGTCTGAACGTTTGAGTTGTAAAAACGTCTGGACGCTTGGATTTTATCTTCCGCATCTGTGAGTTCATGTTGTAGGTGGAGAAAATTTTCCGAAGCTTGTAGTTGCGGGTAATTTTCAGAAACAGCAAAAAGTGATTTTAAAGTTTCAGAAAGCATGTTTTCTTTTTCAGCATGGTCTTTCATTGATTTGGCTTGCATTGCTTCTGTACGAGCTTGTGTTACTTTTGTAAAAACAGAATCTTCATGCTTTGCATAGCCTTTAACAGTACTGACAATATTTGGAATCAAGTCATAACGACGTTTGAGCTGAACTTCAATATCTGACCAAGCTTCATCCACACGATTACGCGCACGAATGAGCGAGTTGTATGTTAGAATGATCCAAAACGCAACCAGGATCAGAATTATCACGATAACCCAAATAAATTCCATAATTTTAATTCAAAAAATTAAGGTTTCTTAATCAAATAATACGAGGTTTTTATCCTAAAGTCAAAGAAAAATTATGAATGTTCCAAAGCATATTTTCAAGAAATACGATATTCGCGGGCTTATTGATGAAGAGGTTACTCCAGAGCTTGCTGAATCAATAGGAAAGGCGTTTGGAACTTTTTTAAAAAATGAAAATCAAGGCAAAACACTGACAGTTGCTGTTGGCAGAGATATGCGCGACAGCTCACCTGGTTTTCAAGATAATGTAATGACAGGGTTAACTTCTGTTGGCGTAAATATTAAAGACGTCGGACTTGTTTCAACCCCGGCTTTTTATTTTTCTATCGGGCATCTTGGGGTTGATGGGGGAATGATGGTTTCAGCTTCTCATAATCCGGCAAAGTATAATGGTTTTAAACTTGCGCGCGAGAAAGCTGTTCCTGTAAGTGGTGATACAGGTATTTTAGACATAAGGGATTTAGTAATTGAAAACACATTTGAAAATGCAAAAGTGTCGGGCCAAATAGAAGTTGTTAATGGAATGCCTGAGCTTGCTACAAAAGCTGAGTTTGAACATGCCGGCTCGCCAACTATTTCAGGTTTAAAAATTGTTGCTGATACAGCAAACGGAATGGGTGCTCAGTATTTAGATGAACTTTTCAAACTTATCGATTGTAAAGTTACTAAAATGTATTGGAGTTTTGACGGTTCGTTTCCAAACCATGAGGCTGATCCGTTTAAGCCAGAGAATACTGAAGCAATCAGGGCAAAGGTTAAAGAGCTTGGAGCCGATGTTGGGATAACAACCGACGGCGATGGTGACAGGTTGTTTTTTATTGATAACACCGGAGAGGTTGTTGACCCAGCGATTCTGCGCGGTCTTCTTTCGCAGATTGTTCTTCGTTCAAATCCGGGAGCAACGATTTGTTATGATATCCGTCCTGGAAAAATAACAAAGGACATGATTGAAGAGTCAGGAGGCAAACCTTCGATTACAAGGGTTGGGCATTCTCTTATTAAAGAACAGATGATGAAAGAAGGCGCTGTGTTTGGCGGCGAATCTTCCGGTCACTTCTTTTATAAGTTTAATACAGGTGTTTATGAGGGGCCTGTGACTGTTGTGGCTCAGCTGTTAAACGAGATGATTCAGCAGAAAAAAACACTATCAGAAATTGTAAAGCCACTGAATCGATATTTTCATTCAGGTGAAATTAATTTTATTGTGGATGATAAGGATGCTACGATTGCAAAAATTAAAGCAGTTTTTTCTGATGGAGAACTCAGCGAACTGGACGGAATTTCAATTGCTTATGACGATTTTTGGCTTAATGTTCGTCCTTCTAATACAGAGCCAAAATTACGAATGAATCTTGAGGCTGTTGATGAGAAGACAATGCAAGAGCGTCGCGATCAGATTATTGAATTGATTCAAGGAAACAAGTAAGCTGGTGTATATGTCTATTGATACTGACCCAAAGAAAATTGAAGAATTATTAACGCGGGGGGTGGAGAATGTTTACCCGTCGAGGAAGTTTTTGGAAGATGCGTTAAAGAGTGGCAAACAGCTATCACTTTATGTTGGCATTGATCCAACCGGAGCTGATCTTCACATTGGTCACAGTATTTTTCTTAAAAAGATGAAACAGTTTCAAGATTTGGGTCACAAGATTATTATGTTGATTGGAGACTTTACTGGAATGATTGGGGATCCAACGGATAAGTCGGCGACCCGTGTGCGATTGACTCGCGAGCAGGTTCTTGAGAATTCAAAGACTTACAAAAAACAAGCAAGTAAAATTATTGATTTTAAGGGAAAAAATGCAGCGGAGATTAAACATAACAGTGAGTGGTTATCGAAGTTGACATTGGCAGAGCTTATTGATATTGGGTCGCATTTTACGATTCAACAGATGCTTGCCCGCGACATGTTCCGTCGAAGACTCAAAGAAGATAAGGAAATAGGATGGCATGAATTCGTCTATCCAATCATGCAAGGTTACGATTGCGTTGCAATGGATGTTGATGGCGAGCTTGGTGGGAATGATCAGATGTTTAACATGCTTGCCGGTCGGACGCTTATGAAAGCAATTAAGAATAAGGAAAAGTTTGTGCTCACAACAAAGTTGCTTATTGATCCAACTGGAAAGAAAATGGGTAAGTCAGAAGGGAACATGATTCGGTTGAATGATTCAGCTGACGAGATGTTTGGAAAAGTAATGAGCTGGCCGGATGAGTTGATTCTTAGTGGGTTTGAACTTGTAACAGATGTTGCAATGGATGAAATTAAATCAATTGAAAAAGAAATGAAAAAAGGTGCGAACCCGCGGGACATAAAGGCACGACTTGCCAGGGAAGTGGTTACGGGATTTTATAATGAAAAAGATGCGCAAGCAGCTTCTGATCGGTTTGATCAACAATTTAAAGAAGGAGATAAGCCAGAGGAGATTCCAGAATTCAAAATTAAAAAAGACATGACAATTATTGATGTACTTGTGGGGTCAGGGCTTGCCAAATCAAAGTCAGAAGCAAGAAGACTTATTGATGGAAAAGGAGTGAAAGTAGACGATAAGGTTGTTGAAGATTATGAACACAAAGTTGATTCAAATCAGGTTGTTCAAAAAGGAAAGAGGCATTTTATTAAATTGATTTAATACTAACAATTCGCCACTAAGTGGCGAATTGTTAGTGGAAAACGCGTCACAGAGCGCGTTTTTTTGTTTATCAAAATTGGTACAAAAACAAATTCAATCTGTGTGAATGAGGGTTGACAAAATCGTTGTTTTGTGGTAGTATTTCACCGTTGGCTTCGGCTGACCCTTGTTGTTGGATGGCCCCAGGTTTACCCAAAACCTGGCGCATTGCGGGCAACCGTGATCCACAACTTGGTTTTTCCTATACTACCTACTTGTCCGTGCAACTTCCTGGCTCCTTGCCGCAAGCGTTCCGTGCTCTACCCACGAGCCGCAACGCAACTAAAAAGCGGCCCTACTACTCCCCCATTGACTAGTAAAGTTGATGGGGGCACTTTTTTTAAATTTCTAGAACTAAACTTAACTAAACAACCAGTTTTCATCATGCAATCCAACTGCTTTGAACTGGTCAGTCATTTTTTTCTTGTCATCATCACCCTGCATGAAATCCAAATAGCATTCCTTAAACGCTCTTTGCATCACTGTCTTTGGATCAGATTGGGCTGTTGTTTGTTTCTTGGTTTTTGCATTTCTAAGTCGCTTTGCATCAAGGAAATCCATAAGAGCCAACAAGTTGTCTCTTGTAAACACATAAGGTTCTGGCCTTCCTTTTCCAATGGTTTTGTCGTGAGCCATTTTTTCTATTTGTGCATGGAATTTTGAAAGGGCAATAATCATTTCTTTAAATCTTGGAATGCGTTTAAGAAGTTTATATGTTGGGTCTGCATCATCTCCTTGATATTCTTGTCCGTCAATATTAACTTTTGGTTGAGTTCCAAAAGCAGCAAAGTTCATCATTGCCTCATAACTTTTTTCATCCGGTCTTTCCACAAAAAGATAACCAGTCCAACGGCGTTTTTCAGCAGGAGTAAGAGGTTCGCGGCCAGCATATGATGATGGGTTTGATGCTCCAAAGACGCGGAAATCTGGATGCATTTCATGATCAGCCCCTTCACCAACAGACTCTCCTTTATTTTCTGAAAGAACAAGCCATGGTTTTCGTTCAAGCGCAGAGTTCATTCGCTCACGAACAGAAGCTTCACTAAGCATGAGCTCGTCACAAAGAAGCCATGCACCTGTTTTCATTGCTCTTGGTAACATCCCATCTTGCCATCGCCACTCAGGAACCTGGATTCCTTCTTCTGAAGCAACCATTTGGGATTCTGTAAGAGACAGTTCACGTTGTTCACCTGCTGCAGTATTAATAATAGCTTGTGATTTTGCTGACAAGTTTTCAACGTGCATTAAAAGTTTTTCAAATTCTAATTGAACTTGCCCATCGTTTGGTACAAATTTTCCAATAAGCTCGGATGTATCTGTTTGTCCTGAAAAATTTAAGCGCAATAGTTCATGATTTGTGATTGCTGCTAAATATTCAATTGGGCTTGTTTTTGCAACTCCGGTTTCTCCTTCCAACAACAGAGGCTTTTTCAGATCAACAGCTGTTGCGATTTTGTGAAGAGTTTTCAGTGTGTGTTCGTCCAAAGTAAAGTGTTCAAACTTTTTCATTGATGGAACCATTGGTCCGCCATCTGGGTTGTATGGAATTTCAGTGTCAAGAACATAAACAACACCTTCGGCTTTATTAATTTCAATTGGAAGTGGAGTTTCTCGTTTTTTTTCAACTGCCATTGGAACACCTTCTTCTTTTAGTGGTTTGACAAATAATTTTCCTTTGCGTTCACCCGGTTTGGTATCAATGGTTACTTGTACATCATAAGGAACACCAGGGGTTGGTTCAAAATTATAATCTGGATCTGGGAGTAAAATTTTGTGCTCAGGAGTACCTGAAACAAAAAATTCAGTAGTTGCTTTTCCTCTGCGTCTTGACCTTCTTTCCCTACTTTCAAAAACAACACCTGTAAGCACATTTCCAACAGTTGCTTCTCTGCGTTCTGTGGATCCTGTGCCAGGCTCTCGGTCTGGTCTTTCTGGGTCAACCATATATTATTCAAGTCTTAAAATTGATGAAATAAGGGGTTGTAGCTGAATATCAGTTGGTTCAACATTAACAAGTAAAATAAGAAGCAGCGCTCCTTTTGGAAGAGGGTTTATTATAGTTGGCTCTTCATGTCCTGCAAGATGTACGTTCAAATGTCCTTCTTTAATGTTATGTAATTGACTGAGAATTTTTCCAGGCAATTGGCTTGTGATTACAAGTGCAGTAGCTTGGGCTTTCTCAAGCCTGCGAGCAAGAACTTCAAGCAGTTCATCAGGATGTTGGTCATCTTTGATTTCAAGCAAACTTGCACCAGTAGTAATTAGCAAGGCTTTTACAGCTTCTTTGTGTTCGTTTGGTGTGATAATTGTTCCAAACGCAAATCCTTCACCACGTTTCATGGTAAGGCCATCTAAATAGTCTTTTAGATATTCTTTTTGTTCTTCATTCATAGTTTTTTACCAATCGCTTTCATCATACCATGGGTCATCATCTTCGTCTCTTTCCTTTCTTTCGCTTCTTTTTCTTTCGAGTTCTGGTTTATTGGCTTCAAGCATAGCTTGAAATGATTCTGGTGAGATGATCATGCCTTGCACAATTTTACCCAATTGTTCTGCCAGGTCTTTTACTGAAAGGTTTGGAAATGCAACAGGATAATAATCTTCTACATGCTCTGTTCCTGAGCCAAGTCCAAGTCCGGCGAGTTTCTGATTGGTTTCAGTAGTTATGGTTTCAACTGCATCATCTAAATCTTCTGCTGTACTATGTCTTCCCGCAGGTTGTCCGTCTGAAAGAACTGTAAGGAATTTATGCTTTGCAACTTGTTTTTTCAAACGCTTTGACGCTTCAAGAAGACAAGGGCCATCATCATTATATCCTGATTGATTGTGCCCACCAGGATTTTCACTATTGACTTCTTTTAACATTCCTGCCATTCTGTTTCTTATTTCATCTGTTAGTTCTTCATCAAAATTTTTAAAAGGTATGATTTCATCTTGGAAACCAAGGATTTCACATTTGATACCAAGTCGACTTAATACTTCTGCAAGTATAATTACCCCCTTGAATGTTTCTCCAATTGTTCCTGGGTCATCATCATAACCGGCCATTGACCCAGACAGATCAACTAAAATTGTAAAGGCAAAATCATTAACTTTTGGGATGTCTTTTGATTCCCAAAATTTTGCCGGCAAATCTTTGGCCCCGGCTGCTCTTGCTGCAATAAAATTGAAAAGCGCGCGAATGTTTGGTTTTGTACCAGAGCTTTTAAGTGTTGTCTTTTTCTTACGCTGCGGGTAAAAAACTTGATATAGTTCGCGGTGTAGTTGATCTTCAAATTCTCTGACTTGCTCGTAATTCTCATCGTAAACGCTTTTTTGATCAAGAGCCGCTTGTTCTTCTTCAATCAGTTCGCGCAATGCTTCTGCGTCTGCTTCATCTTGTGCGCGCTGTTTTGCCTCTGCTTTTGCGCTTGCTTGTTTGGCATCCTTGTCTGCAACTGCAGCATGAGTTGGAAGAGGACTATCTTCCATTGCTCCTTCAAACAATTTTGTAATAATGTCTTCAATTTTTTCAAGCGCCTTTTTAATAAGTTTTTCAATCTTTTCTCTTTGTTCTTTTTCCAGCTCATCAAATATTTCTAATAGCTTTTCTTCAAGCTCTTCTGAAAAAGTATCAGCAGGTACAGGAAGTTTGTTGTAGCCACCAACAATATCTGCAAAAGTATCAATTTGATCAAGCATTACACTTGAGGTATTTGGTTTGTCATCTATAAGACTAAGTTCTTCGTTGGTTTTTTGTGCATGGCCTTCTGCCTTTTTTCGAATAACAGGATACAGTTTGTGCAAAAGTTCATAGAAAAGTTCCAGTGGCAACTCAGTAAGCCGATCTCTTTCCTCTCCTGTACGATCTTCAACAGGTGTTCTATCAATTGTTCTGGATTGTTCAATAAGAAAAAGACTTACTTGTCTGAGTCTTTCGGTTTTCATGTCTTGTTCTGCAAGTTCTTTAACATGCGGAAAAATTTCTTTGTAAGTAGCTTTGTAACGTTCTTTTGCCAGCGCGATCTTTTTTTCATCATCGTCCTTTGTGTTTGGAATCTCACGTTCTATTCTTTCAACAGTAGTTCGAATTGCTTCATAATGTTCAAGTGCAATAGAACTTTTTGCATTCCGTTGTTCTTCAATGTAATGCGGATCATGAACAATTATTCCGTCTAATTGAGCAAAGTGCGGCACATAACCAAGAAGATCTAGCGCGCTTCCTTCTAGTTCGCCTTCTCTTGCAAGCGTTCGTCGCATTTGATCAACCCAAAGCCCTGCTCCAGCAAACCTATCTCTTACAACCTGATCTGTTGGACGTTCTTCAACAGCTCGTAAAAGAGAAACTAATCCAAGTTCTTTGGCTGCTTCTTCAGGGAAAAAAGAAAAGTCTGTAATAAGAGCATGACCGGCTTCGTGTGCAATGCTTCCCAAAAGCACTCCTTCTTCTTCGGTTCCAGCACGTTCCAGAACCTCTTCTGGGTCAAAGAAAATTTCACGTGTTGAAGTATCGATGTACCATAATTTATCTCCGCCCTTTCCTTGTTTAACAACAACACCTTTTTCACCGGAAATAGTTTGCGCAAGTGCCTGGAGCCGACCTTGCCAACTTCGAAGAGTTGCTTTTTCTTCATCAGTAAATACACGCGGCTCAGAAGCCTCGCCAATTCTGTCTCTTGTTTCAGTGCTTGTTGGTGTCATAAGTCAACTTCCATTTTACTTGTAAAAGACCTTCGAGTAAATTTCTTGCCCAAAAGAGAGAAAACCGTTATCATTTATGCTGATTATGGGGACCATTCTTTTATTTATTATTGTTTTGTCTCTGCTTGTATTTGTCCATGAATTGGGCCATTTTTTAATTGCAAAAAAAATGAAAATGCGTGTAGAGGAGTTTGGATTTGGGTTTCCACCTCGATTGTTTGGGATAAAAAAAGGCCAGACAACCTATTCAATCAACTGGATTCCGCTTGGTGGGTTTGTGCGAATCAAAGGTGAGTCCGGGGATCATAAAGACCATGAGGATAGTTTTGCGTCAAAAACCGTGTGGCAGCGATTTATTGTGCTTGTTGCAGGGGTTGTAATGAATTTGTTTTTGGCCGGGGTGTTGTTGTCGATTGGGTTCATGATTGGCTTGCCAAGTATTATTAATGAGCATTTGCCAGCAAGTGCGCGTATTACAGATCAACAGATAGGTGTGATGACGGTTTGGCAAAATTCACCGGCTGAAAAAGCCGGGATTGAAATTGGAGAGACCATTGTGTCAATTAATGAAAAGACTTTTGTTTCATCAGATGATGCTCGTGAATTTATTAAGCTAAAAGGGGAAGAGGAGATTAGCTTGCTTGTAAAAGACAGCAATGAGAAAGCAAGAATTGTTTTACTTAATTCTGAATCACTTGAGAACACGGAAATTTCAGGGGTTGGTTTAGGTCTTGCTACAGTTGGAAGAGTTTCATTTTCACCTGGCAGAGCTGTGTTGCAAGGGTTTGAAGCAACAGCACAATATACTGTTCAAATTGTTTTGGCATTTTATGATTTGATTAAAGGGTTGATTCTTGGTCAGGGTACAACCATTGATCTTTCGGGTCCGGTTGGCATTGCTGTTTTAACAGGAGAGGTTGCTGCGCTTGGATTTGTTTATCTTTTGCAATTTACCGCGCTGTTGTCCATTAACTTGGCAATCATTAATATTTTCCCATTTCCTGCGCTTGATGGCGGTCGTTTGTTGTTTTTGGCAATTGAAAAATTGCGCGGAAAGGCAGTTGATGAGAAACTAGAAGCAGTGGTGCATAACCTTGGATTCGCGTTTTTGATGATTTTGGTGATTCTTGTAACATATCGGGACATTATCAATTTTTTCTAACCACAAGTCTGCCCGCACCTGAGCTGCGGGCAGACCACACCCTGCGTCGTTGCGAGGCCTGTTAGACGGGTCGAAGCAATTTCCGTGTCTCGCACACTGCGTCGTTGCGAGCCCCCTTTCGTGAAACGGGGCGAAGCCCGTCCGAACGGCCGCAAGGCCGGGCGGGCAATCTCCGTAAAGAATTCCCTCGTGTCCTGCACCTTGTGTCATTGCGAGCGAAGCGAAGCAATCTTCGTAAAGAATTATGGGGGACAGTCACGTTGTATATAATTTCGGCAGTACTCACTATCGTTCCGTGCTGGCGAAATTATATACAACGTACCTGTTGTGGAGATGCTGGGGGTTCGTCGGAGAATTGCGTAGGACAGTCACGTTTTGTCATCTCGACCGAGGCGCTAGCCGAGCGGAGAGATCCCGAATATCAGAGATCCCTCGGCTTCGGCCCGTCGGACGGGCCTTCGCTCGAGATGACACAATAATACGGAGGATTATGTATATATGAAAAAGGATTTAGAACAACTTAAAAAAGATTTTGAAAAGTTGGTTGATAAAGCAACTGACAGAGATTCTTTGGAGGAATTGAAGAATCAGTTTTTGGGTCGTAAAGGAAAGTTTAAAAAACTCATGAAAGAAGTTGCGTCTTTGGCCAATGATGAGCGAAAAGTAGTTGGGAAGATTGGGAATGAAATTAAAGAATCTATTGAGAGTGCGTATGGAGACAAGGAAAAGCAGATAAAAAGTCAGGAGGCTGTGTTGCGCGAACAGGATGAACAGATTGATATTACAGAGCCAGGACGTTTTAATGAGGAAGGGCATTTGCATCCTGTGAGTAAGGCCATTGAAGAGATCGAGGATATATTTGCTCGAATTGGATTTACTGCTGTGCGAGCACCTGAAATTGATTGGGATTATTATGCGTTTGAATCTCTGAACATGCCAAAAGATCATCCAGCGCGCGATGATTGGGAAACGTTTTTTATTGATGCACCAGAAGGGAAAAAGAAAAAACAGGGCAAGCTTGTGCTTACACCACATACATCAAACTCACAGGTGCGCACAATGGAAACTCAAGAACCACCGATTCGCATGATAAATATTGGTCGTTGTTACAGACGTCAGATCGACATTAGTCACACACCAATGTTTCATCAGTTTGAAGGTATGATGATTGATAAAGGGGTAAGTGTTGCGCATTTAAAAGGTATTCTGGATTATTTTGCTAAAACTTACTTTGGTCCGGATCGTCGTACGCGTTTGCGTCCGCATCACTTCCGTTTTACTGAACCAAGTTTTGAAGTTGATATTAGTTGTGATGCTTGTGGTGGAGATGAAAAGGGCAATTGTCGGCTTTGTAAAGCAGGTTGGCTTGAACTTGGTGGTGCTGGCATGACACACCCAAATGTAATTAAAGCTGGTGGTTTGGATCCTGAAGTTTATACAGGGTTTGCATTTGGTTGGGGAATTGAAAGGACTTTAATGATGAGGGCTGGTATCAAGATTCATGATATAAGAATTTTATATAAAAACGATTTGCGATTCGTGAGGCAGTTTTAACATTGTCATCTCGACCGAGGTTCCTGCCGAGCGGAGAGATCTCGAAGATTGCTTCGTAGAGGATTTTGGGTGACAGTCACGTTGTATATAATTTCGGCAGTACTCGCGTGGCTCCGTGCTGGCGAAATTATATACAACGTACCTGTTGTGGAGATCCTGAATGTTCGTTGGAGGATTGTGAAAGGCTTTTGGGATCATGCCATTTCCCCGCGTCGTTGCGAGCCCCCTACGTGAAAAGGGGCGAAGCAATCTCCGTAGAGAATTATATACAACGTACCTGTTGTGGAGATGCTGGGGGTTCGTCGGAGGTTTAAAAAAAGTAAAAGCGATATGAACATACTTACTTCCTACAATTGGTTAAAAGAGTATTTGGACACTGATTTGTCTCCAGGAGAATTTGCTGCAGCTACAACCAATGCTGGAAATTCTGTTGAAAGGACAAAAAATATTGGAGAGGGGTTGGAGGGGGTTGTGGTTGGGGAAATTAAAAGTATTGATAAACATCCAGATGCTAATAAGTTGAGTGTTGCTAAAGTTGATGTTGGAAAAAAAGACAACCTGCAGATTATTTTTGGGCAAATGGTTGAGATGGAAGTTGGATTTAAAATTCCTGTTGCGGTTGCTCCAATGACAATGCCTAATGGAAATGAAATAAAGAAAACAAAGTTGCGTGGGGAAGTTTCAGAGGGGATGCTTTGTCTTGATCAGGAATTAGGTTTTTCCGACAAAGGAGTTAGTATTAGATTTTTTGATGAGTCTGTTAAAAACGGAACTTCAATAGTTGATGCGCTTGAACTTGATGATGTGATTTTTGATATTGAGGTGACTTCAAACAGGCCTGACTGTAGAAGTATTATTGGTCAAGCTCGTGAGGGTGGGGCAGCAATTGGAGGTGGATTTAAAATGCCACAAGTTTCTATTCCAAAAGCAAAAGAAACTCCTTCTTTTTCAATCCAGGTTGATGAACCTGAGCTTTGTCCAAAGTATTCAGCAATTTCAATTGAGAATGTAAAAGTTGGGCCATCGCCTTGGTGGATGCAAAAAAAGCTCATGTTTGCCGGGTTTAAACCGATCAATAACATTGTGGATATTACAAACTATGTTTTGCATGAATACGGACAGCCATTACACACGTTTGATGCAGACAAGCTGGAGGGTGAAAAAATTATTGTTAGAAAAGCAAAAAAGAATGAAAAGTTTTTAGCACTTGATGAGAACGAATATAAATTGTCATCTGATCAGTTGGTGATCGCAGATGAAAAGCAAGCTGTTGCTGTTGCCGGTGTAATGGGTGGGGAGCTTACCGGGACAACTGAAAACACAACCCGAGTGCTTATTGAGTCAGCGACTTTTGATCCAGTTTCTGTGAGGCAAACTTCCAGAGCGCTTAATCTTTATTCAGATTCACAACTACTTTTTGAAAAAGGTCTTTCAACAGAATCAACCAAGCCCGCGCTTGCAAGAGCTGTTGAGTTGATTTTGGAACTTGCAGGAGGAGAAGTCGCTTCAGGTGTGTTGGTTGAGGAAGCAAAAACGTACGAGCCATTGGTCTTTGATTTCAATCCAACAAAAGTTAATGAACTAATGGGAGTTGAATTAAAAGAAGAAGAAATGGCGAGTATTTTAAAACAATTAGGATTTCAAGTAACCCCCCCTAACCCCCCCTTGAAAAGGGGGGGAACCTACAAAGTAGTGGTTCCGTATTGGCGCGATCGTGATATTGAAGATCCAGTTGATTTTACAGAGGAGATTGCGCGAATATATGGTTATGAAAAAATTCCACCCATTCTTCCTCAGGGAGATTTGTCAGAGCAAATACCAGATTCAAGTTTGTTTTGGCGTCGGCGCATTAAACAGATTTTAGCTGGTGCCGGGCTTACAGAAGCGTATTCATATTCTTTTGTTTCTGAAAAACAGATTGAGTTGTTTGATTGTAGCCAGGTCATGAAACTAAAAAACCCACTCAATAGCGAGCAAGAGTATTTGCGTCAGTCACTTTTGCCAAGCATGCTTACTACAGTTGCTGCTAATCAAAAAAGATTTTCAGAAGCTGAGTTGTTTGAAACAGCCCCTGTGTACAAAGCGCAAAAAAATGACAAGCCAAAACAAATTCAAAAATTGGTTATTGCGGTTTATGGCAAAGATGGGGTTGAGTCGTTTTCGCACGTAAAAGGAATGCTTGAGAGATTGTTTCGCCAGACCGGAATTACAGATTGGAGTTACAGTCGCGATGATTTTCGAGACCATTTGCATACTGGGCGTCAGGCTCGGGTGTTTGTTGGTAAAGAAGATGTGGGCTGGATTGGGCAGGTAAATAATGAGTTGAGCCAGGCTTTTGATTTAGATGTTGATGTTGTGGTGGCAGGACTTAATATTGATCTGTTGATTCCAATGTTTTCAGTAAATAAATCATACACACCTCTTCCGCAGTTTCCGTCTGTGAAACGAGACCTTGCGTTTGTTGTTGACGAGAGTGTGGAATATAAGACAGTTGTTGATGTTATTGAAAAAGAAAGTGCATTGGTTGGTAATGTTGGTTTGTTTGATGTGTATCGTGGTAAAGGAATTGAAAATGGAAAAAAGTCAATTGCAATACATATGGATTTCCTTGCTCAGGATCGTACGTTGGAATCAGAAGAGGTTGATGTAGAGCTTGAAAAAATTCGCACTGTGCTGCAAAAGAAATTTAGTGCTATAATGAGATCGTAATATGTTTTCACCTCTCGACATTCTCTACATTGTTCTTGCGTTTTGTGCGTTGTGGTTTACAGCTGCAATCTTTTGGCTTATTTGGCAGATCGCGAGTATTTTTCGAAACGTGAATGAAACACTTGCTGAGGCTCGTGAGAAAATGGTTTTGATTGAAAAAGCACTAACAGGGATTCGGCAAAAGTTTGAAAGCACAACATCGGTTTTAGGTGTTGTTGTGGAGACTGCATCAAAAACCGTTGACTATCTACTTGATAAGAAAAAAGAGCCAAAGAAAAAGAAACCAAGAAAAAAAGGAAAAGTGATTGATTTATAGAGAAAATAAACAGGGCCAAGGCCCTGTTTTTGAATTTCTGAAAAGGTAATGATAAGCTCTTTGTGTCATATCGACCGGGTATTATTTCTTGTCATCTCGACCGGAGGCCCGTCAGACGGGCCGGAGCGGAGAGATCTCGAATATGCGAGATCTCTCGGCTCGACAGGTGTCTCGCTCGAGATGACAAAAATGTATGTCAAAGTTTGTCCATCTTCACACACATTCCCACTTTTCATTACTTGAGGCTTTGCCAAAAACAAAGGATCTTTTGAATCATGTTAAAGAATTGGAAATGGATACGGTTGCTGTGACAGATAATGGAACAATGTACGGAGCGATCGAGTTTTATCAAAAGGCTGTGGCAATGAATATCAAACCCATAATGGGAGTTGATTTTTATCTTGCTCGTAATGGCCGTCATCAAAAGCGTGCGCGCGTTGACAAAAAATCACATCGTCTTGTGTGTTTGGCTGAGAATAATGCCGGTTACAAAAATTTGATTCAGCTTTCCTCTATTGGTTTTTTGGAGGGTTTTTATTATAAGCCACGAATTGACAAAGAAATTTTGTCATCACTTACCAATGGTTTGATTGCGCTTTCCGGAGGGCACATGAGTGAGATTGATGAGTTTTTGCGTCTTGATCGCGCAGATGAAGCGGAAAAAGTTATTCTTGAGTATGTAAAAATGTTTGGTGAAGGAAACTTTTTTCTAGAGTTGGTTGATCGACCAGAGATTGGTGAACAAGAGGCAGTAAACACTCAGCTTATTGAGCTTTCAAAAAAACTTAATGTTCCCACTGTTGCCACAAAGAATACATTTTATTTAAGACCGCAAGATGTTGAGGCGTGGAAAGTTTTGAATTGCATTAAGGGCGGCAAAACACTTGAGCAGTTCGATCGCATGAATCAGTTTGATTATGATGCATCCATGGTTAGCGGTAAGTATATGGAAGCGCGTTTTAAAGATGTGCCTGAGGCGATTGAGAATACGCGTCGCATTGCTGATCGATGCAATGTTGAACTTAAGCTTGGGGAGTGGAACTTTCCGCAGTTTGTTATTCCTGAGACAAAAACGTTTAGGCAAGTTCTAACTGACAAAGCATATATAAGTCTTGAAAAAAAGCTTGGCAAGTTAACCGATGAAATGAAAGAGCGCATGGAGTATGAGCTTGAGATTATTGATCAGAAAGGTTTTTGTCCTTACTTTTTAATTGTGTCTGACTTTATTAACTGGGCTCGTGAGAATGGAATTGTTACAACAACACGTGGATCTGCCGCAGGTTCGCTTGTAAGTTATTCAATTGGAATTTCTTCAATCAATCCACTGACATATGAATTGCCGTTTGAAAGATTTTTAAATCCTGAAAGACCGTCCGCTCCTGATATCGATGCTGACTTTGCTGATAACAGACGCGATGAGGTTTTGGATTATGTGCGAGAAAAGTATGGTCATGAAAAGGTGGCTCAGATCTGTACGTTTGGAACAATGCTTGCGCGCGGTTCTGTTCGAGATGTTGGGCGGGGTCTTGGATTTGAATACAGCATGGTTGATGAGATTGCAAAACTTGTTCCAATGGGGTCGCAAGGTTTTCCAATGACACTTGATCGTGCCCTTCAAGAATCAGTTGATCTGAAACAAAAATATGATACAGATGCAAATGTTCGTCGTGTTATTGATTTGGCTCGTCAAATTGAAGGTTGTTCGCGACATGTTTCCATTCATGCTGCCGGCACAGTAATTTCACCAACTGATCTTACAGACTTTACGCCATTGCAAATTGATACGCGCGAGGGAAAAGTGATTACGCAGTATGAAATGAAATCTGTTGAGTCAGCCGGGCTTATAAAAATGGACTTTTTGGGAATTCGCAACTTGTCGATTTTGGGAGATGCAATTGCGCTTGTTAAAAAAACAAAAGGAATTGATATAGAACTTGAATCAATTCCAATTGATGATAAGAAAACCTTTCGATTATTGGCCAATGGACAGACAATGGGTGTGTTTCAGTTGGGTGGAGAAGGAATGACAAAGTATTTAATGGATCTAAAACCAACGCGTGTTGAGGACATTATGGCAATGGTGGCTTTATATCGTCCCGGTCCTATTGAATCAATTCCAGAGTACATCCAACGCAAACACAACCCATCTCTTATTTCATATTTGGATGATCGAATGCGAGACATTTTGAAAAAATCAAACGGAGTGATTGTTTATCAGGATGATGTGATGCTTATTGCAATTCATTTGGCAGGTTATTCCTGGCTTGAAGCGGATAAATTAAGAAAAGCAATGGGAAAGAAAATTCCAGAGGAAATGGCAAAACAAAAAGTTAAATTGCTTGAAGGTTTCGTTGAGCACGGGCTTTCAGAAGATCAATCACAGCGATTGTGGAAATTGATTGAGCCATTTGCTGCTTATGGATTTAACAAGAGTCATGCTGCAAGTTATGGAATGGTTGCGTATCACACTGCTTTTATGAAAGCAAATTATCCGGCTGAGTACATGACAGCGCTTATGACTGCAGAGTCCGGAGATCTTGATAAGGTTGCAGAAGCTGTTCGTGAGTGTGAGCGTATGGGGATTGAAGTGTTGTCACCGGATATTGATGAATCGCGAAAACACTTTACCTACATTGATGACAGCACAATTCGTTTTGGTTTGTTAGTGATTAAAAATCTTGGAGATGAGGTTGTTGAAACAATGATTGAAGAGCGAAAACAAAATGGCTCATACAAAGACCTTACTGATTTTGCCGGCCGTGTTGCGCACAGAGCGTTTAATAAAAAGTCTCTTGAAGCATTGATCAAAGCTGGGGCGCTGGATAGATTTGCAGAAAGAAAAAGACTGCTTGAGAATGTGGATCGGATTCTCATGCACAATAAAAATATTCAAAAAGAAAAATCAGCAAATCAGCAAAGTTTGTTTTCTTTGGCTCCGGACGCAATTGATTCGGGAATTTCATTAAGAGATGTAGAGCCGGCAACAACCAAAGAGTTGCTTGTATGGGAAAAAGAACTTTTGGGTATGTATGTTTCAGCGCACCCATATGAACAAGTTGAAAAAGAGTTAGGTAAACATTTGTTGGCTTGCAATGCGCTTGACAGCAAAAAAAATCGTTCAGAAGTTCGTTGTGGGGGAATTGTTACGTTCTCAAAAGAAATTGTTACAAAAAAAGGTGATCCAATGGCGTTTGTTGGCCTTGAGGATATTAGTGGAAGAATGGAAGTTGTTGTGTTTCCGCGCGTGTATCAAAAAGCTCGGCACTTGTTGGAAGAAGATGTTTTGGTTCTTGTTTCAGGAAAAATATCAAAACGATCAGGTGAAGATACAAAATTGCTAGCAGATGAATTCATGGAGATTAAAGAAGAAAGACTGGAAAAGATGAAAACAATGCTTGCGCAAGGTGATTGGTTTCAAGATAAAACTCCTGAATTTGTTCCGCAAGAAAATACACAGGAAAATACACAAAATGAACCCGAGGTTGTTCTGCATAGTGGTTCTTTGTCAATTATGTTAAAGGGTAAACCAACCCCAGACATGATTAAGCATTTGCGTAAGATTTTGCAGGCTTCCCCTGGAGACCAAACAGTCTGCTTGCTTGTTGAGTCAGGTGGTAAGATGCGACAAATTCAAACAGATTATTCTGTAAGTGTGACAGATGATATGGTTGAAGAAATTGCGCAGTTGGTCGGGCGACAGAATGTGTCTGTGGTATAATATTTGTTGATATGCCAACAAAAAAAAGCGCTCCGAAAAAGCGAGTGCCAGTGAAAAAAACTACAAGGAAAAAAGTTAAGCCAGTTGAAAAGATTTCCATTCAACGACCAAGCGCTATCCCGCTTGTGCTTTATCGTAGGATTGCGATCAGCTTTGTTGTTATTGTTGCAGCAGCGCTTGCAAGTGTTTTATATCTTTCTACAATGCAGGCGGTAATTATTGTTGACTCAACTCAGTCTCCGATCACAGCAGAGTTGGTGCTTCACACAAGGGAAGTTCCTGTGAGTGATGGGCAAATTAAGGCGCAGATTTTTGAGCGTACAATTGGAAAAACAAAATCATTTGTGCCAAGTGCTGAAGGTGCAGAGGAAGTGGTTGGTACTGCAACAGGAAAAGTTACAATTCATAGCACAGCAAGTTTTAATCAGCCACTTGTAAAAACAACCCGTCTTTTAACTGGGGATGGAAAACTGTTTCGGCTAAGCAGTGGAGTTACCGTGCCAGCTGGTGGAAGTGTTGAAGCTGGTGTTTATGCTGATGTTGATGGTAAAGAAGGTGATATAGGTCCAACACGTTTTTCAATTCCAGGACTTTCCGAGGTAAGACAAAAGTTGATTTATGCAGAAAGTTCAGATGCGTTTGTTGGTGGGGTGAGTACTATTTCAGTTGTGAGCGAAGATGAGTTGGAAAATGCTGCGAAAGTAGTTGAGCAAGAACTTGTTGATGAAGCGCAACAGGTTATGAAAGCGGAAATGGATCAAGAGTTTTCCGGTGAGTCATTGAGTATAGAAGTGACTCAAAAAGAGTTTAGTATTAAACCAAACACACAGGCTGACAAGTTTGATGTAACAATGACACTTAAGATTGGCGCGGTTTATTACGATCGAGCAGCTGCGGAAAATATTGCGGTTCGAAAGTTGTATGAAGGTCTTGGTAAAGGTCAGGCTTTCACCAATGTTCTTTCAGATGAAATGAAAGTTGAGGTTCAGCAGTTTTCACAATCAACCGGACGCGCAGTTATTCACGTGAGTCTTTCAGGACAAACAATTACTTCAAAAACTTCAGCAGCGCTTGGTGTGAGTCGGTTTGTTGGAATGACAGAGGAAGAGGTTAGGCAGTTGTTGTTACAGGAAGAAGTTGCTGAGTCAGTTGATGTGGAATTTTTCCCATTTTGGGTGAGGCGAGTGCCAAGGCTCAAGGATCATATCTATATTGAGATTCGGTAAGAGGTTTTTGACTTATTTTTTCTTGGTGTTAAACTGAAAGCAGAGTGATTTCTAGTTATATGAAAACAAAAATTAAAAAAAAGGATTCAAAAAGAACTCGTGAGGCTATGGTAAAAATACCATTGTCTGCTTTCCGATATCTTTCCAGGTATCCTCGTGAGAAAAAAATCGTGATAGAGATTTCAACAAAGGATATTAAAAGAGTGAATGATGCCGAAACGCTTGACGAGATTTTAAATGAAGTGCGACTCGAATACGCATTAGGCAACCACAGTACTCACAAAAGTGCTAAAAGTCTGATTGCTGCTCTTGAGTCGTAATATGCAAGTAAATCTCTCGCCGCGCTTCAAGCGAGCATATAAAAAGCTGCCGCGGCATTTGAAAGAAGATTTCAAAGATAAAATTGTAACATTTATTAAAGACCCACGTCATCCAACGCTTAAAACGCATAAACTCAAAGGTAAATATCAGGAGTGTCTCGCGTTTCGGCTACAAGATGGATATAGGGTCCTTTTTGAATTCTCAGCTTCTGACACAGTAGATTTATTGGATATAGGACCGCACGATATTTATAAAAAACGATAAGGAGCCATGGGGTCAGGTCGTTAATTGTAGCGTTTGAATATTTTTGTGCCATCAAATCAAGCAAACCCGCTTGATTTTTTGGTTGATTTAAAAAGAAATCCCGCACGAGAAGCGCAAGGCTTCGTCTGTGCGGGGTGTTGTCTTCTTGCGAGTAGCTACCTCGCGATCGAAGTTCGCTCGAAGAAGATGCCGTTACAGAGAACGTGGCTGGGGCCGGCCGATCCCTCGTAGGAACCGACGTGTTCGATGGCCCGTCCGAAACGTTGGAAGTGCTCCATCATGGACTTCAGGAGCTCGGTCGCATCGTCACTGCGATCGATTTCGGATCCGCCTCGCACCTCGCTTTCACTGAGGTAGAGATCGATCTTGCCGTCGACGTCGACGTACCACCGTACCGGATCACCGCCGGGTGAGGCCAGGGTCAGCACGAGGAACGGCTGCTTGAAGGGTCCCGGATTCTCTGGGTCGTAAGGCAAGTGCTTCAGGTCTTGCCTCTTGGACTTGAGACCAAGGGCGATCTGCAACCCCTCCCGAGACACCACGGTGGGGTCCACGGACAGGAGATCACTCAACAGGCCAGACTCGAGAAGTCTCTGCAACACATCTCCATCGAGCCCCTGCTCGGAGATCAGCTGAAGGACAGCATGTGCCTGTGCGAGCGTTGCGGGCTTCTCACGATCAGATCGGACTGCGCTTCCTTGTGGCATCGCAGTTCCTCCTTAGTAAACGGCCGACGACATTGCCTGCCGAAAAGACATTTCAGCATATTATGTAAACTTTGTCAATTAGAAAGGGTCCAGATTGGGCGAACTTGCTTGATTTTTTGGTTGATAAAACATACAGTCTTAGATGTTGTTTGTGCGAAATGAATTCGTATATGCACTAGTTAAGCGACATGCTAAATATCGAAAATTAGAAGATTCCGTGCTTACGGTCATTGTTCCTGTCCACGAAAAAGATCTTCGTTATGGCACATTCCGATCTATTTTACGTCAATCAAAATTTTAACTGATAAATTGGTTTTAAATTATGAACAAAAAAGATAATTCAATCGTTTTATTTCATGAAAAACAGGTTCGTCGTTATTGGGATAATGAAAAAGAGCTTTGGTATTTTTCAATTGTAGATGTAATTGAAATTCTTACTGACTCGACTATTCCAAGAAGATACTGGAGCGATCTTAAAGGTAAATTAAAAAAAGAAGGAAGTGAAGTGTACGAAAAAATCGTACAGTTGAAAATGATTGCTCCAGATGGAAAAAAAAGAGACACGGATTGTTTTTCTACTGAAGATTTACTTCGTGTTATTCAATCAATTCCTTCACCAAAAGCTGAACCTTTTAAATTATGGCTTGCTAAAATTGGACACGAAAGAATTGAAGAAACTGAAGACCCAGAACTTGCTTTTGAAAGAGCCATGCAAACGTATCTTAAAAAAGGACATTCTAAAGATTGGATTAATCAAAGGCTTAAAAGTATTGAAGTCAGAAAAGAATTAACTGATGAATGGAAAGAAAAAGGTATGAAAGAAGGTTTGGAATATGCAATTTTAACAGACGAAATTACAAAAGCTTGGGCTGATAAATCAGTAAAACAATACAAGACTTTCAAGAGTCTTAAAAAACAGAGTTTGAGAGACAACATGACCAATCTTGAATTGGTTTTATAAAGGGGGCCAGGTACGTTAATCGTAGCGTTATCAAATCGAGCGTAGAGGCTTGATTTTTTGGTTGAGATTTGACATATATAACGCGTTGCGTTATTATTAACGGCGCTCATTATTAACAGCTCTTTTGTATGATTCAGAGTTTCGCTGATAAAGAATCAGAGAAGTTGTTTCAGAGGCAACGTTCCAAAAAACTTCCAACAAATATTCAAAAAACTGCTTATAGAAAATTGCTCATGCTAAGTGCTGCGGTGAACATAAATGATTTACGTGTTCCGCCAGGCAATTGGTTGGAGAGATTAAAAGGAGATCGAAAAAAAGAACATAGTATTCGAATTAATGATCAATGGAGAATTTGTTTCATCTGGAAGAATGGAAATGCACATCATGTCAAAATCGAAGACTATCATTGAGAAAAGCAAAAAAATAAGAAAAAAATATGCGCGTCGCCAAAATGATCACCATCGTCCATCCAGGAGAGATCCTTAATAAGGAATTTTTAAAGCCACTTGAAATTTCACAGTATCGGTTAGCAAAAGATATTAGTGTTCCACCGCGGCGTATTAACGAAATCGTACTCGGAAAGCGATCGATAACAGCCGACACCGCTCTGCGTCTGTCGCGATATTTCAAAATGTCACCAGAGTTTTGGATGAATCTACAATCACATTACGATCTTGAAATGCAGAGCGACAAGATTGGAAAGCGGTTAGAGCAAGAGGTTTCTGTTGGTGTGTTTGCTTAGAAAATGAAATATTATCTATGACCAAGCAAGACTTAGAACAAATCGTGAACTACATTGTTGAGCAAGGACAACGGGCAATTAGTGAGAATACTGACGAAACAAATCTGTCCATTGATTACATGGGAATTTTTTGCAAAGACGATTCTGAGTTTTTAGAAATGGAAAGTCTTTTAAGTACCCTTGGTAAACCAGGAGACAAAACTGCAACAAAGTCAGGTTCAACTTTTTTGTTAGATACGCCTTTTGATACGCCGGCTGGTCTACTAAAAGTACTCAAGGCAAGGAAGCCAGACAAGACAAGACCTCAGCGCGGCGCACCTGATTTTAAAGTTAATGATTACCAGGCATTCAAAGAAAAATATTTTTTAAGCGGAACAAACTCCAACTTTTCATTAATGATCAGAAAGGAATACGAAATGTTTGAACTCAAGGGTGAGGATGTTTTAGTGTATTTTCCAAGTCTGGCATTTGATGAGAGGCAACCGGCCTAAAGAATTTTGGTAGTATTTCGTACATTAAATTCGTATATGCGAATTTAATGTACGAAATAGAGCTGCACAGAACTTGACGTCTCTCCCTCAATACGATACGATTTTTTTGTTGCGGGGACAAAGGACAAGTGGTTTCAAAAGCTGCCAACAGAGACAAAGGGTCAAGGCTGAGAGCCCTTTGAGGAAAGTCTGATATCACACCACCTTTTGAGCAACACCTACAAAGTAAGGGGTTAATCGGTGAGAAAAACCAATTAACAATTCGGGTGGAACCGTCTGGCCTTTAAGCTGGATCCCGAAGCTTCACTTGCGTGAAGTTTTTTGTTTAATAAATTTAAAAGAAATTTATGGAAATAGATTGAAATAGATTCAAAATATGGAAATAAATAGAAATAGATTGAAATAAGCAGAAATTTGTTGAATACAACTTAATTTCTATAAGTTTCTACCTATTTCCGTACTCTGAACCTATTTCCACATATTTCTACTATATTTCAATAACAATATGGACACAAAACAATTACAAAAAAACAGACATTCAATTTGCCACATGATGTCAATGGCGATTCTTGAGATTTATCCAAAAGCCGGGTTGGGTGTTGGGCCGTTTATTGAGAATGGTTTTTATCAGGACTATGATTTGCCTGAGCCAATCTCAGATGAGATTTTTGACGAGCTTGAAAAGCGAATTAAGGAAATGATTAAGCAGAATATTGCGTTTGTTCAGCATGACATGTCTTTTGAAGATGCACTTAAGGAATACAAACACGATCCGTATAAAACAGAAATGATCGAACAGCTAAAGGAGAAGGGGGAGAAGAGTGTTAGTTTTTTTAAGTCAGATGAGTTTGAGAACTTGTGCAAAGGGCCGCATGTTGGCACAACAAGTGAAATTGATCCAGACAGTTTTAAATTAACAAAAGTTGCTGGAGCTTATTGGAGAGGGGATGAAAAGAAAAAAATGCTTACGCGTATTTATGGTGTTGCGTTTGCAAACAAAAAGGAACTTGATGCGCATTTAAAAATGTTAGAGGAAGCTGAAAAGCGTGATCACAGAAAAATTGGTCAAGAACTGGATCTGTTTCACTTTTCAGATCTTGTGGGATCAGGCCTGCCTTTGTTCACAGAAAAGGGGACAGCAATTCGTGACGTTCTTAAAGATTTTATTTGGGATCTCATGAAGCCGTACGGATATACTCGTGTGACAATTCCTCATATTGCAAAGTCGGACTTGTACAAAAAATCAGGCCATTGGGATAAATTTGCTGATGATATTTTTCATGTTTCAAGTCAGAAAACAGAACAGAAGTTTGTTATCAAACCAATGAACTGTCCTCATCACACTCAACTTTACGCAGCCCGTCCGCGATCATACAGAGATTTGCCGATTCGAATGAGTGAAGTAACTGCTGTGTATCGAGATGAGAATACTGGACAACTTCAAGGTTTGTCTCGGGTTCGATCGATTACGCAGGACGATGCGCATGTATTTTGTCGCATGGATCAGGTTGAGGAAGAGGTGTTGGCACTCTACGACATTGTGAAAAAGTTTTACGCTGCTTTTGACATGCCTCTTAATGTTGCTCTTTCTCTGAGAGACCCAAAGAAACCTGAAAAGTATTTGGGTGATGATAAAGTTTGGGAAAAGTCAGAAGGAACACTTAGAGACGTTCTTAAGAAATTGAAGATCGAGTTTGTAGAGGAAGAAGGTGAGGCAGCTTTTTACGGACCAAAGATTGACTTTATTGCCACAGATGCAATCGGACGTAAATGGCAGCTTGCCACAATTCAGTTGGATTTCAATTTGCCTGAAAGATTTGAGCTTGAATATATTGATTCTGACGGAAAAAAGAAACGTCCAGTCATGTTACATAGAGCGATTTTAGGTTCGGTTGAAAGATTTTTGGGGGTGCTTATCGAGCACTATGCTGGAGCGTTTCCTTTTTGGCTTGCGCCAGTGCAGGTTAGGCTTGCAACAGTGAGTGAGGATTATGTTGAGTTTGCGGAAAAGTTGAAAGCGGATTTGTTTGAAGCTGGGATTCGTATTGAGCTTGATGGGTCAGCAGAAAAAGTTGGAAAGAAGATTAGAAATGCTGCCAAGCAAAAAATTCCGTGGACAATTGTGATTGGGAAAAAAGAAGCAGAAGGAGGTGACTTCACAGTAAACGCGTTTGGCAAAGAAGAAGATCTGACAATATCTCAAGCTGATTTCGTAAAAGAAGCCCAAAAGCAAGGTTCAATTAAATAGGCAAAAAAACCGGTTTAATAAAGCCGGTTTTTTGATTTGTAGAAGTTGGGGGTTGACAGAATCGGTATTTATGTTAAGTTGATTTGCCGACTCACAGGGTAAGGAGGTGATTCATCATGGCCTCTGTTGCAAGGCTTGCAGGAAGAGATCCTCGCATTGCACAGGTCTTTGACGAGGCCTTTGCAAACTCACCAGCGCTAGCAGCGTTTCTGACAACGCGAGTGCGCAATATGGGCGGAACCGTGCTTGTTGCGCGGCTCTTGGTCAAGCATCTGACCAGCCTATTTCGTGGCGTGTTTCCCCATGTGAACAAGCATGTTGTGGACCGCTTTGACATATGGCCTCATCAGAGGTCTTTCCCTGCAATGGTCGAGGAACTGCTCGGCGGGGAGACACTTCTGAGAAGGGCTGCCATACTCCACACAAGCATCAGGGGTCGTGTGGAGATTCCGCCAGGCGCTACCCGCGTGAGGGATTGCACCATCAGGCCAAGACGCGGCACGCACGAGTCCTTGTGCGAGCCCGTGGTCTACGCCTTCTACTGCGCATGCGCAATGCTGCGCAATCTACGACTTCCGCAGCCGGTTGCTGCGGCAGCATAACTGGGACTCATCCGAGTCCTGTTTCTTTTTCTCAACGACGTCCAGCCCCTTTTCTTTTACATGTTTTTTTGTTACAGTCCGCGCATTATGGATTCAGAATCAAAGCCAAAATATCATATCATCACCTTTGGTTGCCAGATGAACAAAAGCGATTCAGAACGCATGGCCAGCTTGCTTAATGGTGTTGGTTTAGAATCAACAGATGAAAAAGAAAAAGCTGACGTGATTCTTGTGAACACATGCTCAGTTCGCAAAAGCGCTGAGGATCGGGTTTTTGGTAAAATCAAATCATTCAAATTACTTAAAAAAGAAAAACCGAATTTGATTATTGGAATAACCGGTTGCATGCCAGGGCGTGACAGAGAAGGTGCAATGTTGAGAAAGCTTCCGATTGTTGATCTGTATTTTCCAACCGCGGACATGGGGCAACTGCCAAGATGGATTGGTGAGCTTCGACCGGAACTTGTTAATAGCGAGGATATTGTTGAGGATTATTTAAAAATCAAACCAGAGTATCATAGTAAGCATCAGGCATTTGTAAGTATTCAAACCGGGTGCAACAATTTTTGTACTTATTGTGTTGTGCCTTTTGCAAGAGGCCTTGAAAAAAATCGGCCGCTCAAAGATATTTTGGATGAGATTAAAGATTTGAGCGATCACGGAGTTGTTGAGATCACTTTGCTTGGTCAGACAGTTAATAGTTACATTGCGCAAGATCCTGAAAATTTTTCAAAAGACAATCCATACAAAGATCACTTTGCTGCGCTGCTTTGGGAAGTCAATCAGATCAAAGGAATTTCTCGTCTTCACTTTACAGCTCCGCACCCGCTTCACATGACTGATGAAATTATTGATGCCATGACACTGCCGGCGCATTTGAATTTTATTCATCTGCCGGTTCAATGTGGGGATGATGAAATTTTGCGCAAGATGAATCGTCGCTATACGTCCAAGCAGTTTTTGGAAGTAATTGATCGTTTGCGCGCAAAGATTCCAAACATTGCCATTGCCACAGATATCATTGTTGGGTTTTGTGGTGAAACAGAAGAGCAGTTTGAGAAAACAGTTGAGATGTACAAAAAGGTTCGTTTTGATATTTCCTATACTGCGCGTTATTCAGAAAGATCAGGGACTGCAGCTTGGCGAGCTTTTGAAGATGATGTATCGCATGCTGAAAAGAAAAGACGTTGGTTTGTTTTGCAAAAACTTATGGAGCAGATTACGTTTGAGAAAAACCAATTGTTTGTTGGAGAAACTGTTTCTGTTTTGGTTGAACGTTATGAGTCGGAATATTGTTATGGAAATTCCAGAGAATTAAAATTGGTAAGGTTTCCAAGCGACAAAAATCTTACAGGCGAGATTGTTAATGTTAAAATTGATATGGCTGACAAATGGATTTTGACTGGTTTATTGTCAGATATTAAATAATAGTTATTTATTTTGTCATCTCGACCGAGCGAAGCGAGTGGAGAGATCTCGAATTTACAGGATCGATCATTCAAGATTTCTCGGCTCGCGGAGCCTGTCCTGAGCGAACGAAGTGAGTCGAATGGGCTCGCTCGAAATGACATTAGTAATTGATTGATCGAGACAACAAAAACAAAAATATGAAACCAAAAATAATTGCAATTGTTGGACCAACCGCATCAGGTAAAACCTCGGTTGGTATTAAGATTGCCAAACAACTGAATGGGGAAATCATTTCAGTTGATTCTCGACAAGTATATCGAGGAATGGATATTGGAACAGCCAAGGACAAAGACTTTGATGAGTGGGGGATTGATTTGGTTGATCCTGATGAAGATTTTTCAGTTGCTGATTTTAAACAGTATGCTGAGGAAAAGATTGATGACATTATTTCAAGAGGCAAGGTTCCGGTTCTTGTGGGTGGAACTGGAATGTGGCTTAGGGCTTTGATTGATAATTTTAATCTCACACAAACTCCTGGTAATCCAGAACTTCGCCGCAAACTTGAGGCTTGCACAAAAGAAAATTTGTTTCATGAATATAAACAGCTGGATCCAGACGGGGCTGAGATTATTGATAAAGAAAATAAGCGTCGGCTTGTAAGAGCTCTTGAGGTAACAAAGCAAACAGGTATTCCTTTTTCAAAACAAAGCTTAACAGGTGAACCAAAATATGAAGCTGTTCAAATCGGACTTTTGGTTGACAAAGAAATTCTAATAAAAAGAATCAATGATCGGGTTGGTGAAATGATTGAGGAAGGTTTGGTGGATGAGGTTAAAGATCTGAAAGAACGATTTGGATGCGAAATTGATTCTATGACTGGAATTGGTTACAGACAGATTTGTAGGTTTTTGGATGGAAAGGATTCCTTAGAGCAAGCAATTGAGGAAATCAAAAAAGCCACCAGGCAATATGCAAAACGCCAGATGACTTGGTTTAAACGTGACAATCGAATTCAGTGGATAAAAAACGCGGATGAAGTGTTTAAGATCTTAACTTAACTTTGATAATGTTGCTTGTCACAGCTGGATCTGCAGTTCCTTCTGTTGCTTTCATAACCATTCCAATGAAGAACTTAATCAGCTTTTCATCTCCGGCTTTATAACGCGCAGCTTCATCAGGATGTGACTCAATCACCTGATCAACAATTTCCGCTAATGCTCCTTCATCATCCATTTGTCCCAGTTGTTTATCTTCCAAAACATGACTTGGGTCACTGCCATCATCAAGCATTGCGTTCAAAACTTTAAGACCGCTTGCGTTATTTAGTTTTCGTTGTGCAATAAGTGTGATGAACTCAGCAAAGTTTTCAGGGTTGATTTTCATTGTTCTAACATCAATACCACGCTCGCTCATAAGACCGCCCAACTTTGAAAGCATCCAACCGGAATAAAGTTTGGCGATTTTTTGTTTTTCAGTGTTCCAGATTTCTTCTTCAGCTCCATCAAGTTCAGGAAGCGCTTTGATCCATGCAAAGAGTTCTGAAAAGACATGCTCTGTAAAATCGGCCAGTACAAGATCATCACAGATCTGTTTTGCATCCGATGGTTTCAATCTATATTCTTCTTCAAATCTAGCGCGTTTTTGTGCTGGGAGTTCTGGCAAGCTGTTCTTTAATTCATCTGCAATTTTAGCAAGTGCAAGCGCTGGAATATCCGGTTCTGGAAAGTATCGATAATCAGCAGCCCCTTCTTTTGAACGCTGTTCTTCTGAGATGCCTTTTTGGTCGTTCCACCCGCGAGTTGTTGATTCTGAGGGAGGAGTTCCTTTATCCCAAAGTTTTGTTTGGCGCATGATTTCATATTCAAGAGCTTTCTCAACATGCTTAAACGAGTTGAGATTTTTCATTTCTGTTTTTGGATTGAGCGATTGTGATTTTGGAAAACCTTTTTTATCAAGCTCACGAAGAGAAATGTTTGCATCACATCGTAAGTGCCCCTTTTCCATGTCAGCATTTGAAACATCAAGATAACGTGCAATCAAGCGAAGGTTTTGCAAAAAGATTTTTGCCTCGCGAGGTGTTCGAAAATCCGGCTCAGTAACGATTTCAATAAGCGGTGTGCCACCTCGGTTAAAATCAACATGTGTTTTTCCATCTTCACCATGAAACGATTTTGCAGCGTCTTCTTCAAGGTGCGCGCGCGTGATCCCGATTTTTGCCACTTCTCTTGGGCCAGCTGGAATTTCTAAATCTAAATATCCATTCTCAGCGATCGGTAAATCAAACTGTGAGATCTGATAAGCCTTTGTAAGATCTGGATAAAAATAATTTTTACGGTCAAACTTTGAGTGGTCAGCGATTTTGCAATTAAGCGCAAGGCCTACCAGGATTCCATAATGGATTGCTTGTTCATTGGGCACAGGCAAAACTCCAGGATGACCAAGACAGATTGGACAAACGTGGGTGTTTGGCGCAACAGCTGAGTCATGTGTTGAGCAGCCACAAAACATCTTAGTTTTTGTTTTGAGCTGGATATGGATTTCAAGTCCGATTACAGGTTCAAGGTTCATATTTTGTCACTTTACTACTCTTTAAATCTTCATACAACATTGTCATGTATGCAAGTTGAAATGGGATTAGGACAGCTATTCCGATCATTTCTATAATATCAAGCCAAAGAGGAACCTGGTCTTCAGGAAGCATAAGAAGCTCTTTTGGATCAAGACCGATCACAAAAGCAATTAGTGTCACAATCATTCCTAAGACAACAGAATATATTAAAAAGATAATAGTGATTCCTCCAAGAAATTTCCACGCTGTTTGAAAGAAACGGCCTTGTACAAGTTCTCTGCTAAAATTTAGCGCTTCTAATCCGCGTTTATTATCAAGCACTGCTGCGATTTGGCTAAAGCCGTACCAAATAAAAAATATTAAACCGGGAATAATTAGCAGGATAAATCCACCCAAAATAATTATCAACTGTAAGATTGCCACAACAAGCATTGGTTGGATTTTTTCTAAGGACGTTCTGTGAAGCGCGTGTGGATTTTGTTCACGTTTGTTTATAACAGAGTCAATGTACATTAGAAGCAGAATTTCCACCCAAACAAGAAAAAAGATTTCTATAACAGCAAAAAGTAAAATCAAGACAGTTCCAATTCCTGTTTCTGCAAGTGGTTGTAACAAAACAACTCCCAAAAACGGGAGGAGAATCCAGGCTGAATATCCAATAAGTGTTCCAGCGTGTGTTTTATAAAGCCCCCAACTTTTTTTCAAAAGCGTTGTGATTGAGGACATATTATTTTGATTTCAAACTTTGGTACAAAAGCACATCAGCGGTAACAACAAGCGGATTGATCAAAATAGCAATTAAGATTGGGATAATGCTTTGTGTAAGTGTTGTGACGCGAAGATGCAAATCAATGTTAAGTCCGATTGAGCCAACAATAACGATCTGCACTATGTATGCGATAACAGATACAGCAAAAACACCAATTAAGATAAAGACAATTTTTGGAACAGCCAGGCGAATTAGCACTGACCAGAATTTTCCTTTTACAAGTTCTCGGCTGGTATGAAGCGCTTGCTTTCCCTTTATTTTATCAAACGCTGTTGAGAATGGAGCGAATATATAGTAGACAAGCCACAGTGCCGTGAGGACAAGCGCAACAAATGGTGCCAAGATAAGCAGGATGTTTGCAAGTGTAATAATGGCACTGATATGAACGACTGTATATAAAAGACTAAGCAGGATTGATGGTGCAAAGCCGATCACTTGAGCCAAAATAATCATCAAGAAAACCAGAATGCTTATAAAGAGAGTTGCTGTAAATAGTTGCTTGCTTTCTGTTAGTGCTTTTTTGACATTTGCACCTCTTATCAATCTAACCAGTCCTACAAATATAAAAACCATTAAAAGCGGTGTAACAACATACTGTGTGAGCGCAAATAATATTACACCAAATTTTTCAGCAAAGCTTAGGCTAGCTGAATAAGCCAAAGTTGTTGCTGACGGGTAAAAAGCCAATGAAATAACTTCCAGGATGGCTGCGATCAAAAGCCACCCAGAGATACTCATGAATTCAGTGAATCGTTCTTTGTAAAGTTCCCAGGATTCGTCAATTAGTTGTCCAACAGAAATAAGTTTTGCCATATGATTACAAAAGAGGACAAACAACCCTCCAAATTTTTTCATGGATCGCGTCTCTACTAAGAAGCTTTCCATCTTCTACACATTTAATAAGTTGAAATTGATCAAAACGTTTTGTGATATCAAGGTAAGCTTTTTCTGCTGCGTGTAAGTGGCCAGGATCAGATTCATGAATATCTTTTTTAAGCCCGTGTTTGCTTTCTCTCTCTTTTGTTAGTTCAAGTGCAATTTCAGTTGGAACATGTAATATGATATTTAAATCCGGAACAGGGATTTGAAAAATCTCAAACTCCAGGTGCATTGCCCAATCAAAGAATTTTTGTCGCTCTTCATTATCGTGAATTTTTGAACCATGATGACCCATGTTTGCGCCAACATATCTATCAGCGATTACATAGTTTCCGCTTTCAAGCCATGTGCGAATTTGAGGTGCTGCGTCATGGCGATCAATGGCATAGAAAATCGATGATCTCTGTGGGCCAACATCTTGAGCTGAGCCATATTTTCCCGAAAGGTATTCTTCAACTGCTCCACAACTTTTTTCTCCGTATCGCGGGAAAGAGATTGTTTTAATTGGAAAGCCTTCCTGCTCCATTCTGCTAAGAAGAAGTTTTGTTTGTGTGGCTTTTCCTGAACCGTCTGTTCCGTCAATAACAATAAATGTTCCAGTTTTTTTCATAAGTAAGTATAGCAAATTATCCTGTTGATCCGAAACCTCCTCGGTTTTTTGATTCAATGTTTTTTACTTCGCGGAATTCCGCGCGCTTCATTGGAACAAGCATGGCTTGTGCAATACGCTGACCTTTTTTAATCTCTACAGGCTTGTCAGAATAGTTTCTTAGTTGCAAATGTAGCTCGTCTTCAGGCCCACAATAATCTTGATCTACAATACCAACTCCTTGAGGAATATTTATTCCATAACGCCAGGGGGTAGAGGATCGTGAAGCAATGAGAAGCACGTGATCTTTTGGAACACAAATAACCAGTCCGGTTTTAAGGCGCACTGTTTCTTTAGGCTGAATCACTTTGTTTTCAATGGGAGCTAAATCAAACGCACAAGAGCCTGATGTTGCGTATTCAGGAATTATTGCGTCTGGGTGAGTTTTATAGATGTCCACAGGTAATGGCATAACGGGCGTATTTTAGCGGAAAAATGCTCTGCTGGAAACCATCTCTCTGGTTTGGTAAAGTGGGGGACGTTATGACACCATTTGACATCCAATATAAAGAAGCTATTCGTCTTATTATGGATGAGGGGATTGATATTCCAAATCCATGGTCAGGCCGAGTGACAAGAATGATTCCTGGTCTTACGCTTCGTGTTGATATAGGTGAATGTTTTCCATTACTTACACTTCGAAGAATTCCATTAAAATTGTTTGTGGCTGAACAAGTTTGGTTCTTAATGGGCGAGAATAATCCTAAATGGCTGCGACAGTTTACAAAGATCTGGGATGATTTTACAGAAACTGATGGCACGATTCCAGCAGCTTATGGTTACAGGTGGCGACATCATTTTGGTAGGGATCAGATTGAATCGCTTGTTGAACATTTAAGTGATAATCCTGCATCGCGTCATGCAATTGTTGTAACTTGGGATCCAAGCCGTGATGGTTTAGGAGTTGATTCAAAAAAGAATTTGCCGTGTCCATATACTTTCAATGTGAACATCGCAGGAGGAAAGTTGCACTTGCACAATATTGTAAGAAGCAATGATATGATGCTTGGGTGTCCGCATGACGCCGCTGGGTTTGCACTTTTGCAATGTATTTTGGCTGAGCGTTTGGGAGTCGAGCCTGGAATATATACACACTCCATTTCAAACGCACATATTTATGATAATCATTTTGATGCTGCGCGCGAGCTTTTAAGTCGCGAACATGTCCATGAAAAAGTAAAACTTGAGGTGCCAAACAAAAGTTATCATAGAGCAAAAGGCGGGGACACAGAACTTGTAAAAGAAATTTTTAAATTATTGAAAGATCAATACAAACCCATGGAGTCAATAAAAGGTATGGAAATAACAGTGAATGTTTATTAGATATGAAAGTTGTTTTAATAGCAGCATTATCTGCAGATGGAAAGATTGCTGAGTCTGATGACCAGCTTTCTTTAGATTGGACATCCAAAGAGGATTTGAAGTTTTTTGTAAAAAAGACAAAAGAGTGTGGGGTTGTGATTATGGGGCGCAAGACATTTGAGACAATTGGTAAGCCTCTCAAAGACAGAAAACTTATTGTAATGACACGACAAGAAGTTCCCCCCTTTTCAAGGGAGCCCGCCCGGACGAACGTCCGTTCGGACGGGGACAAAGGGGGGTTAGAATTCGGAACAGTCGAATACACAAACGAACAACCCCGCGAACTCATTGACCGTCTCAAACAAGAAGGTCACGACATGGTGGCCGTGGCTGGTGGTTCTACTATTTATAGTTTATTTTTAAAAGAAGGTCTTGTTACAGATTTTTATCTCACAGTTGAACCGGTTTTGTTTGGTGATGGTATTCCTTTGGCAAAGGGTTTCAATCGAATTAATTTGAAATTAATTGATGTAACGCGTTTAGGCGAGCAATCAGTTCTTTTGCATTTTTCAGTTTAATATTTTTTATTATTTATTGTTTCAACACGCCATTGATTTGTTTTTCAAGAAATTTGTATTCTGCGGTTTGTTGTAATCCTGCGTTTTCCATTTCTGCAAGAACACGAGTTTTTGACAGTGTGTCTACAAAGTAGGCTGTTCTTCTTGTGATCCAGTCAATACCCGATTTTTCAGATTTTGCAATTCTGTTTACAATAGCAAACAACTCACCTCTTGATTTTCCGAGTTTTTTCAAGGCTGCGTCTTCGTTGTACCAAGTTCCTTTTTCTGTAAATGCAAAATCAGTGACTTTTCCCCCGTCATATTTGAATTTTACCTTCATTCCTTTTTTACTAAGGGTTGTTTCAACGGGTGATTCTAGTTTTGTTTCAGGAGTTTCTTCGGACGGGATTTCTTGTTCTTGTTGAGTTTCTGCTGAAGCTTCGGTTGTGGGTTCTTCTGTTCCAGCTTCCGCTGCTTCTGCTTGAGCAGCCGCAGCTTCGGCTTCTGGTTTAGCAGGTTCCGGCGCAGGTTCTGGAGCGGGTTCAGGAGATTCTTCCGGTATTGGCGGTTTTCCTTCACGAACTCGTTTTGCCATTTCTTCAACGTTTCGAGCCACATCACCTTGGTGTGCAGCTTCTTCTGTTGAATTGTCCCGAATGATTCTTGCAATATCATCAGTTTGTCCATCGATTCGTCTCTGGATGAGTTTTGCAATTTCACCACTTTCTTCTTCTGTTGAATCTAAATTGGCGATTGCTAATTTATCAGCCTCAACTTGTTTTATAATCCAATCAAGATCCTGCATGCGTGTGTCAGGTGCTCTAAGCAGAAATCCAATTTGTTCTTTTGAAAGATTTTGTTTTTCAAGTAGTTTTGCAAACTCAGCTTTGTCTAGTTTATCCGGAGTCTCAACAATTGGAGCAATTTTGTCAGCGGCTCTTCCGATTTCAGCCCTACGTGCTTCTGTCATTGGTTCAGCTTCTGCGTCAGCTGCTTTTGCATCCGGTCCTGGTTCAGGCTTAGCTGCTGCGTCTGGTTGTGTGGCTGTGGTCTGAGCTTCTGGTTCTGGGGCAGGTGGAGCTTCTACGGCTGCTGGAGGAGCCGTGGCAGGGGTTTCTGGCGCTGCTGCTGGTGTTTCCGCATCACTATCAGCTGCGTCTGGTACGGCTTGGGCTTCTACTTTTGGAGCGGGTGTTGGATCTTCAAATTTTTCGTATTCCGGCTTTTTGTAGTTATAAACAATTCCTTTTTCTTGAAGTTCTTCCATGTCAGCCGGTTTGCCTGACTCAGTATCCACAAAAGTAAAATTGATCTCACCATTTTCACCTGGACTAATTGCAATAGCGACCTTATCCACCCCTTTAGCACTTAAACCAGTCCATCCACCCTCTTCAGTATGAAGGGCTTTTTTTGCAGCAATAAACGCAGTTTTGCGAACCCATTTTTTAACTACTTTTGCATCATTTATATCACCTTGATAGCCAAATTTTTCTGGATCAGCTTTTAGTTGACGCTGAGCAATTCTAATAATTCCATCACCTTTTTGAATAGTTGCTTGTTCAATTTGTTCTTCTGAAAATTCAGGAGCTTCTTCAGCTGCAGCTTCGGTTGCTTGTTCAGCATCAGCGGTTGGTTCTGCGTCAGCAGCAGCTTCTGTTTTTGGTTCTGGTTCAACCTCTTTTGCATCAGCGGTTGGCTCAGGCTCAGTGTTAGGGGTAGGTTCTGATTCGGGAGCTTCTTCGGCCTCTGGCACTGCTTCTGCTTGCTCTACCTCCGGTTCCGGTGCTTCAACTTCCGTACCTTCAACTGCAGTTATTTCTGTATCAGTTTTAGCTGACAGAACATCTGAAGCCGCCTGTTTTGCAGTTTTTTCAGAAAGCAAACCAAAAGTGACTTTGTCTAATTGTTCAGAAAAACTATCACCAGCATATCCAGCAGCACCTTTTTCTTCCAAACCCTGAAGTGCTTTTTCAATTGCACCAGAGACACCGCCTTCGCCTGATAATTCTCCGCCAGCCAGAGTTGCAAAACCTGCAAAACGTGCAACAGTTCCGGCTGCTTGTACTGCATTTAGAATTTTTTGTTTTTTGGTTTCACCTTCTTTTAGAGTTAGTTTACGCCATGTTTCTGAAAAACCATTGACTACAAGTTCTTTTGCCAATCCTTCTGTACGCTCACCCGATTCCCGCTCTTGTTGGACTTTTTTATAACGTTCAAGCAGTGCAATGGCTCCATATCCAACACCTCGTAATGTGGCAAGTCCGGTTGAGATCAGAGCAGTGTTAAGAGATTCCTTTAAGGCCGCTGTTCCTTTGACTCGAGTTTGAATAAATTGATCCAGCAGTTCGGCTGTCTCTTGGTGTTGTTCTTCCTCAATATCACCAGAATCTTCGCGCTGTTTTTCAAGAATTTCCTGAACACGTGCAAGCATTTCTGTTTTCTTTTCTGCTGATAAAAATACAGATTCATTTATTTTGGTTTCTAAAGCTCGCTTTCTTGCTATTATCGGAGCTGCATCAAGTGCTATTTGTTCTGCATGATAATCACGAAAGCCTGTTTCAGGATCAATAAACGCCGATTCATCAAGTTCTATATCTCCATACTCAGCATTTTCAAAAGATTCCAAGATCCGTTGTTTTTCTTTTCCGGTTGTATATTTTTGAAAAAACCAAGCTGGCACGTCATGTAAAGATTTAAAACCACCAAGGCTGGCTGCAATACCAAGAGCTCCAACTCCAACCGCTTTTGCAATTTGAGTTTTGTTCATTTCAGCTTCATCTTCCTCTGGTAAACGTTCGCCGCGAAATTTTTTGTAAAGATTTGATGCGCGATCTCTAAAACCTCCAGCAATAGACCGAAGCACACTCCGACTTTCTGTTGCTGGGTCTTGAGGTTCTCCTTCTGCTTCTTCTGGTGAACCAACAGCTTCTGGTGAGGCATCAGGTTCTGTAATTGGATCTAGAAATTCAGATATGTCAGGTAGGTCACTGTCCGGAGCTGACTCAGTGCCACCAGTATCAAATGGGCCGGGTGTTGGTGCTTCTGGACTCATATATTCAAATTACTTATTTTTTCTTTGATAGCTTTGATCTTTGCCTGAGACTCAATGTCATCAACAATTTCTAATGTATCATTTCCCCCTTTTTCTTCTGCTCGTTTTTCTTTTTCTTGATACTTGGCGACTATTTTTTCTAATCCTGTTTTAAAAACATCTTGAGCTTGGTCGTCAGATTCTTTCCAATCATTTAATAGTTGGATAACTTCTTCAACCAAGCTTTCATCAGGCGACATTGCAATCAAATCAATGGCCGCAAGTTTTGTTTCGCGATCAAGAGCTGATGAAGTTAAAATTTCTTCTAATCGTTTCCATGGCATATTTATTCCTGTCCTCCTTGATCTAAAGCTTGCTCAATTTCATCAAACGATGCCATTGCTTTATCTTGAGAAGCTTTTTGAGCTTCCGCACTTTTTTGTTTAATTGTTTCAATTGAACCTGCAAACTGTTTCATTTCTTCTGAACCTTGTACGGCAATATTTGATTCAAGCGCTTTTGCAAAACGATCAATTTGTTCAAGACTCATTTCAGGTATTAGTGCTGCCCAGGCATCTTTGACATCATCCGGCATGTCAGCAGAAGCTAAAAGCAAGGCCAAACGCTCCCCAACATTTTTCAAATCTTCTTCAATTTGTTTATCATTATCTGTCATATGCAATAGTTTTAATTTTTGTTAGTATACTACAAATATTCTATGTACGATATTGATTATCCATACATGCCTGAGGGGCGGGAATTGCGCTATGTTGCGGCAGATCATCCGTTTATGCAGGCTGCTGCGCTTGCGCGCAAAGAATGTGCCGGAGATCCTTCGTATCCTGTTGGAATTGTTTTGGTGAAAAACGGGGAAGTGGTTGCGCGTGCTGGGAATTTGTATAACCGCGGACCAGGTCAGATTCATGTTTGTAAAAGAATTGTTCACGAACCTCCAAGTGGTACAGGATATGATCTTTGTGATCAACATGATTCGCCTGGACATTCAGAACGAATGGTGATTCAGGTGGCAAAAGAGCAGGGAATTGATGTTTCAGGATGCGACGCATATATGTATGGGCATTGGTGGTGCTGCGAGCCTTGTTGGGATGTAATGATTGAAAATGGGATTAGAGATGTTTATGTTGTTGATGATGCACACGAGCGGTTTCATCGCGATGTCATTTATCCAGAGATGCTTCAGCCTTCTGTAAGTTCTATTTATCTTGCCGGGGCTTATACGCACAATACTGATATTGAAGGAGAGATCTCTTTTCACGAGAGGTTAAGAAAAGTTGCAAATGAGTTTGATATTGATTCTTGCCTTCCATATGTTGATAATCCTGAGAATAAAAAACCATGGGAGGAGCGCGATAGAAGTTTAATTTATTCGTGGACTAAAGAGCAGGTAATAAAAGCTGATGTTCTTGTAGCAGAAGTTTCACAACCTTCATTAGGTTGCGGTGGGGAATTGGTGATGGCAGCAGAGGCAAATAAATTAATTGTAATTTTGTCAAAAAAGGGTTTGCGTATTTCAAATTTTTGCATTGGAAACCCAGCGATTGTTTATCATATAGAATATGAAGATGAAGAGGATGCGTGTAAGCAATTTAGAAATGTTTTAAAACAACTTTAACGCATTATTCATAGGTCTTATAGGACCAATAGGACCTATGAATAATGCGTTTTTTAATTGAAATACCGCCCTCGTCTCCGAAGAGACAAGGGCGGCAGTGAGGACGGTTGCGATCTCAGTCGCGGATGTCCTTGAAGATGGGGGTGAAGTACACCACCACAACGTACGGGGTCAGGCGGCGACCGTCGGCTTTGAAGATCACCTCATCACCTTCGCACGGGTAGTAGCGATGTCCACCGCGTTCGTGGATGAACGTGGTGCTTCCGACCTTGACCGCCATCTGGATCTCGTCGCGGCCGATCCGGCGATTGTGGAAGGTGTCGCGCACGACCGTTCCGACCAGGAAACCGTTGTCTTCGAGTCGGCTGCGGAGCGTGTGCTCCAGGTCTGCGTGATTGAGCTTCAGACGACGCCAGGCTCGGTACACAACCATGGTGTTGGCACCGCCCAGCTTTTCGAGCACGACCTCGCGGAAGAACTTGCGAGCTTCCGGCTTGTCCATGCTGGCGCACAGGCTCAGCAGGAACGTGGCCAGGTTGTAGTGAGTCCAGTGCGAGGCCTCTCCGATCGGATCGAGCCTGAGAGCGACTGCACGCTTGGCTTCGTGCGGCAGCTCTTCGAGCACTGTCATGGGAACCTGGCGCAGGTTGGTGAGACCCAGCGCCGCCCCTGCGATGAGCAGACCGCTTTTGACCGGCAGACGCAGTCGAAGATTACTCGCTGCCCTGAGCACCTCGTTGGGGCTCTTCTCTGCACAGATCTCGATGGCCTCAACGAGCTGATCGTTGTCCAGCATCCACCAGGGCTTGAGATCCATGTACTCGAGCCGGTCGTCGTTGTGGGCAACACCCTGACCCTCGACCTGCTCGATGAAGGCGTTGATGACCAGGTGCGGATGGGTCGCCTTGTCTGGCGAGAGCTCCGCCATGATCCTCGACTGTGGCACACCCAGCAAACGCAGGTTGTTCCAGATTCCGCTGTTGGCCATGGAGTCGCTGCCGAGCCGCAGGAACTCGTGCACGTCGTTGGCCATGCCGCGTTTGACCTCCACCACGCGCAGGCGGTCGATGATCATCTGTGCGATCTCGTTTCGGCCGATGCCGTTCAGGATGGCCGCGACCAACCAGGCGTGGTTGCGCGCACCACAGTTGGTGTAGATCCAGCTGACCAGCTCCAAGCGACGATCGTCCCTGATCATCGACACCAGCTCGTTGCTGATGATGAAGCAGTTCAGCAGCCTGTAGCTCAGAGACCGCGCCGGATCATCTGCCGGCGCCTGCGAGTACACCTCGATGGTCTGATCGAGGAAGTCGGTCACGTCCACCATCAGAAACTCGAACATTTCCGGGTTGCGCAGGATCCAGGTCATTCCCATGGACGTGGGAATCGACCCAGCTCCAGCGTCGTCGATCGTCAGGACCCAGTTCCAGATGTCCTCGTAGGACACTCCACCTTCCTTGATCCTGGCCTCCCATGCTTCTCGGGCCAGGGGGAGCGCCTCGTAGCTTCCAATCTCTCTTCTCTCCAACATCTGTCCTCCGGTCGCATAAAGCGAGTGAGGGAGCCTGGAAAATCCGTCCAGTACGGTTTTGGTGCAACTTGCACCAATCTCGGAATCGCACCGAGAACGACTAATAATAGCACAAAAATGCGGTTTTGTCAACCAAAATACTAACCCCTAGGGTTAGTATTTTTTGCTGTTTTCTTTGATTTTATGAAAGTTCAATTTTGATTCCAGGACCAATTGTTGATGAAATGGATGCACTTTTTGTGTATATCCCTTTTGCTGATGCCGGTTTTAGCCGTTTAATGGAATCAAGCAGTGTTTGCAGGTTTTCTTTTAATTGATCTTCTGAGAATGAAGCACGCCCAAAGACCTGATGGATATTTCCCGCATCATCGTTTTTAAAGCTTTGCTTTCCAGCCTTTTGTTCTGAGACCATTTTTTTTATGTTTGTGCCAACTGTGTCTGTTTTTGGATTTGGCATTAGTCCACGAGGTCCAAGTAGTCTGGCGAGCTTTGCAACTTTAGGCATCATTGAAGGTGTTGCAACTGCTACCTCAAAGTCAATTTTTCCTTTTTGAGCGATTTGCGTAATAAGCTCTTCACTGCCAACAATGTCTGCTCCAGCCTCCTTAGCTTCCGCTTCCTTTTCTGCTTCTACAAATGCTGCGACTTTTTTTGTTTTTCCAATTCCGTGTGGAAGTGTAATGGTTCCACGTACTTGTTGATCTGACTTTTTTGTGTCAATCCCAAGTCTGATATGCAGCTCAACAGCCTCGTCATATTTAGCGGTTGCTGTCTTTTTCACAAGCTTTAGAGCTTCTTCAATTGAATAAGTTGTTTCTTTGTCTACAAGCTTGTTTACTTCCTTAAATCGTTTTGACATATTTTTTTGTGGTCCAAATGGCCCCTGCCTCCCACGTGTTATTTATTTTTTAACCTCTCCTCCACCCCCGTCTTTTTTGATTGTTATACACACACAAGAAATAAATTTTTGCAGCTTCAACTGTCTGAGTGCTTGCCTTTAAATTAGATTACAGAAAGCACAAGTTTTGAAGCAAAAAAATTTCTTTCTTGTGTGTGTATAACTTTTTTAAATCAATTATCTAATCTCAACACCCATTTGCTGAGCTGTGCCAGCAACAATTTTCATTGCTTGTTCAACATCGTCTGTATTAAGATCTGGCATTTTTTTCTCAGCAATTTCACGGAGCTGATCGCGTGTTATTCTTCCAACCTTTTCAGTAAGAGGTTGGCCAGAACCCTTTTTGATCTTGGCAGCCTTCTTAATCATGTCAGAAGCAGGTGCGGTTTTGGTTACAAAGTCAAAAGATCGATCTTCATAAACATTAATGATTACTGGCACGATTTCACCCCGACGATCTTGTGTTGCATTATTAAATTGCGTAACAAAATCTCCAATTGGAAGACCGTGTTGACCAAGAGCTGGGCCTATTGGTGGGGCAGGGGTTGCTGCGCCACCTTGAATCTGCAGCTTTATTTGTGTTTTTAGTGTTTTTGGCATAGGTGATCAGAATTTAGGAACTAGGGCCTGGGAACTAGGGCCTGGGGTTTCGTAATCCTAGTTCCCAGCACCTAGCCCCCAGTTCCATTGATTGGCGAATCTTAGATTAAATCTTCTTGATTTGCAAGAAGTCAAGTTCAACAGGTGTTTCACGTCCGAACATTGATACAAGCACTTTGATTTTTCCACGATCTTCGTCGATTTCTGAAACTTTTCCTTCTTGGCCTTTGAATGGACCATCTGAGATAAGAATAGGGGATCCAACCTCAACATCAAGTTTGTATTCCGGCTCATCAACACCCATTCGGCTTTGAAGTGCTTCGATTTCTTCCAGCGCAATTGGAGTTGGTGTTGTTCCTGTTCCAATAAATCCTGTTACGTTTGGTGTGTTTCTGACAACATACCAAGAGTCATCTGTAACAATCATTTCAACCAGCACATATCCAGGGAAGATTTTTTCTTCAACAACTTTTCGTTTTCCATTTTTGATTTTGATTTTCTTTTCTTTTGGAACCAGGACACTAAAGATTTTTTCTTCCATGTCCATTGTTTCAATTCTTTGCGTCAGGTTTTGTGACACGTTTTCTTCATAGCCGGAGTAGGTGTGAATTGCATACCACCTGCGACCATGTTTGGCTGTTTGTTTGGCCATAAAGAGCGATTAAGATTTTATTGAAATAAGTTGTTCAAGTCCAAGGTTGAGGAGCCAATCAAGCCCGCCAAAGAATCCTGCAATTACAAGCGCGAGTATTATCACAATAACTGAATATTTTGTGGTTTCTTGCTTGGATGGCCAAGTGACTTTTTTCATTTCTTCTTTTGACTCTTTAACATATCGAAAAAGCCATTGGATTGGGTTTTCTTTCTTTTTGGAAAGTGGTTGCATAATTTTGGTATTTAAAAACAGCCTTTGCGGCCATCTGAGAAGACTATACTATATGTAGTTATTTTTGGCAAGAGAAGTTTGAGAAAGATAAAACCGCCAGAGCTGGCATACAATCGCGCCCATGAATAAACAGCGGGCACGACCACCAGATGGCAGTCAATAGAGGTAGAACGCCCGCCAGACAGCCGACGACCCCTGAAGCGCTGAAGAACTGCGCTCGCACCGTGTGCTTAGGGGTCGCCGACTGCCGGCGGGCAGAAGGATGCCTCGAGAGACTTCGGGGCCTGATCCCCGGTGGTCATGTTGCACCTCCTTTCGGGGGGTGTTCTTCTCTCGAGGCGGACAGACGCAGGCCAGTCGTCCCTAGGAATAAGACCTTGCCGCTTGAACGCTCTACCTTACCTAGGACGGCGAGCGATGGTGGGAAGATATCTTAAATTGACGATTTTGTCAATAGTTAAACTAAAAAATTCGCCACTAAGTGGCGAATTTTGGGGCTTTTTATCAATTTTTTAAATATCCAAATTTTTTACTGTTTTTGCGTGGGTTTGAATAAATCGTTTTCGAGGGGCAACATCAGAACCCATTAAAACATCAAATATTTCATCAGCTCTCTCAGCATCTTCAATTGTGACTTGCTTCATGACTCGCTGTTTTGGATCCATTGTTGTTTCCCAAAGTTGTCCTGGATTCATCTCACCTAAACCTTTGTAACGTTGAATGTTGACTTTTACACCCTTAACCTCAACTTCTTCAGTTTCTGATTCCACAGCTGTTTCGTCAGACACTTCGGCCTTTTTTGTTTTGTTGGTCTTTTTTCCAGACTCAGAAAGCAGCTCTTTAATCAAAGTTTCTTTTTGATTTTCTGTGTATGCGTATCTGAAGTTCTTACCAATGTTAACTCTGTACAGTGGAGGTTGGGCAATATACACATGACCTTGTCTGATTAGCTCTGTGAAGTATCTATAGAAAAGCGTGAGAAGTAATGTTCGAATGTGAGCGCCATCAACGTCAGCGTCTGTCATAATAACGATTTTGTCGTATCGAAGCGCTTCAAGATTAAAACCTTCACCAATGTTTGTTCCAAGGGCAATGACAAGAGATTTGATTTCATTGTTTGAAAGCATTTTATCAAGCCTTGCTCGCTCCACGTTTAGAATTTTTCCACGAAGCGGCAAAATGGCTTGATGCTTACGGTCTCGTCCCTGCTTTGCTGAACCACCAGCTGAGTCTCCCTCAACAATGAAAAGCTCTGAGTTCTCTGGATCCCTGGACGAACAGTCTGCAAGCTTTCCTGGCAAGGTCAAACCTTCAAGCACACCTTTTCTAAGTACTGTTTCGCGCGCTGCCCTAGCTGCGCTTCTGGCTTGTGCTGCAAGTAAACATTTTCCAATAATTGATTCTGCATCGCGAGGATGCTCTTCAAGAAAAATTCTCAAACTTTCACCAAAGATACTTTCAACAGCAGTTCGTGCTTCTGGATTTCCAAGTTTTGCTTTTGTCTGTCCTTCAAATTGTGGATCTTTGATTTTTACACTAATCACAGCAGTGAGTCCTTCACGCACATCCTCACCAGTCAAGTTCTTGTCTTTTTCTTTTAAAAGACCTTTTTTACGAGCATGGTTATTTAACTCACGTGTGAGCGCTGTTCGAAAACCAACAAGATGCGTTCCGCCTTCCGGGTTGGTTATGTTGTTGGCAAAACAATGGACAGACTCGTGGTATTCGCTTGAATATTGCACTGCAACTTCAACGTCCATGTCAGATTCATCATCATGCTTTGAGACATAAAAAACAGATTTGTGTTTTGGTTCCTTTCCTCTGTTTATGTGTTGAACATATGAAGCAACACCACCTTCAAAATAGAATGCATATATTGATTTATTGTCTTTGTCACGCTCATCAGCAACAATGATTTTTACACCCTTGGTGAGGTATGCTTGTTGACGCAAGTGATCGAGAATTGTTTGAAGATCGAATTGCGTGGTTTCAAAAACACTTGCATCCGGTTTGAACGTCACTTTGGTTCCGGTACCTGAGGCTTTTTTTATGGCTTTGACTGTTGTTTTTGGTTTTCCTATTTTATATTCTTGTGCCCAAAGCTTTCCATCACGTTTGACTTCGACTTTCAAATCTGTTGAAAGTGCATTTACAACAGAAACACCAACACCATGAAGACCACCGGATACTTTGTATCCACCATCACCAAATTTTCCACCAGCATGTAACTTGGTCATTACAAGCTCAAGAGCAGATACTTTAAACTGCGGATGTTTTTCAACTGGAATTCCACGCCCATGATCTTCAACCGAAATATAATCGTCTGGGAGCAAGGTTAAAGAGATTGTGTCACCCTGACCAGCCATTGCTTCATCAAACGAGTTGTCCATAACCTCCCAAATGAGGTGATGAAGTCCTGTTGTACCAGTAGATCCTATGTACATTCCCGGACGCTTTCTAACAGGATCCAGGCCTTCAAGCACTGTAATCTGTTTTGCGCCATAGCCTTTGGTTTTTTTTGATGCTTTTTTAACCGGCTTTTTTGCCGGCTTTTTCATTGTTTTTTTGGGCATAATCAAAAAAATTCGAGTAAGTCTTCAGTATTTTTCAAACCCAGAATATCATATTTATCCCATTTTTGAAAGCCTTAGTAGCATGTTATAATCTTTCTATATGGAGGATGATCAAACACTACTTAAACAAGCAGGAAAAGAGTTTCGCCGATTTTATAAATGGTCCTTATGGTGGGTTGAGCACAGGGCCTTGCTGAAAAAGATCGGATATGGAATTTTGATTGCGTTTGATTGCGCGCTTCTTCTTTTTGTAATTTGGACCATGTTGGATTCATTTGCCATCAGTTACGGATCTGAGCAAGTTGCTGTTGCCAATATGGTTGTGGTTGGTCAACAAGACCTTCATTCCTATACTGTTTCAAGCGCTGCCTTTCCAATTGAACCAACGCGAGTTGTAGCACTGCCTATTGGAAATAGTCGATATGATTTTTACACAAAAATTATTAATGAGAATAAACAGTGGCGTGCAGACTTTACTTACAAGTTTGTTTATGGCGGAGGAGAAACAGAAGAGCTACAGGGTTATATTCATCCCAATGAAGCAAAGCCTGTTTCAGTGCTTGCTCAAGAGATAAGCACTGCTCCTGGCCAGGCTGAGTTTGTTATCACAGATGTCAACTGGTATCGTGTTAACGCTCATACAATTCGTGATTATGATATATGGTATGGCGATCGAACAAACTTCGAGATTGAGACAGAAGGTTTTGAAAAAGATACACGATTTGAAGGGGAAACATTTGGTCGCACAACGTTTACCATCAAAAACAAGAGTCCGTTTAGCTATTACAATCCTCGATTTCATGTGCTTCTCAAGCGCGGCTCAGCCGTTGTTGGGGTAAACAGAACAACGCTCACATCTCTTGATTCCGGAAAAGAAGAAGTGGTGACTATAAATTGGTTTGGAACTCTTCCTGCTGTGAGCTCTGTTGAAGTAATTCCTGAGATTAATTTTTTTGATCTTGATTCTTACAAACCACTCGTGGGGGAGAGCCCGATTGATACACGGCTGCGAGTCTTTCGCTAATCTCTGATGATCCGATCGCTTTATCATTTTCGTAAAAACCTCTCGCTTTTTCGGTCCTCGGACTGGATCTTTTTGTTTGCAATTTTCACGCTTATCCTTTTTGGGCTTGCGGCAATTTATTCTGTTGACTTGTCCCAGCAGGGAAGTCAATTTTTTAGCATGAAAAAACAGATAATCGCAGCAGTTATAGCTCTGGGATTTTTTTTATTTATAGCAACATCAAATCACAAACTTTTGCGAAACTACAGCCTTCTTTTTTACATTACGGGCACAGTGCTTCTTGTTGGAGTTTTGTTTTTTGGAACAAATGTACGTGCAACAACTGGTTGGTATGCGTTTGGACTCTTTAGTTTTCAGCCGGTTGAGTTTATGAAGGTGGCTCTTGCAATCACGCTTGCAGCATACTTTAGCAATCGAGCTAGACCAGAGTTTGGGTTAAGAGAGCTTTTTGAAAGTTTAGGAATTACCCTACTGCCAGTTTTTTTAACCTTAATGCAACCTGACCTTGGATCAGCATCTATTTTATTGGGGATGTGGTGTATTATTGTTTTGTTCGCCGGAGTGCCGCTTCGTTATGTTATGAGCCTGCTTTTGATTGGGATTGTTGCTTCTGTTCTTGCGTGGAATTTTGCGTTTGCTGAATATCAAAAGGCAAGGATTTTGACTTTTGTGAATCCAGAGTATGACACCCTGGGCCAGGGTTATAATGTAAATCAAGCCATTATTGCTATTGGATCTGGAGGAATTTTTGGAAGTGGATTGGGGTTTGGTTCGCAAAGTCAGTTGAAATTTTTACCAGAATCCAAAACAGACTTTATTTTTGCTGTGATTGCTGAGGAGCTTGGATTTGTTGGAGTTGTTTTGTTGCTTAGTGCTTTTTTTCTTCTTGTTTATAGAATTTTTAAATACACTCAAAACGCAAGAGATGATTTTACAACTTATTTATTACTGATCATTGCCGGCCTGCTTACGCTTCAGGTTTTTGTTAATGTTGGAATGAATTTAGGCATGTTTCCGGTGACTGGGATTGGGTTGCCGCTTGTAAGTTATGGTGGAAGCTCGCTTGTGTTTATAATGGCGCTTCTTGGGATTGTTATGAGCGTGGCACTTAGATCACAGAGTATGGGCAACAAACAAGCATTGTGATATTCTAAATATACGAGTGGGGAAACCCATCGTGGGGACTCGTTCTTTGAAAGTGGGACTGTTTAGGAACAGTCCCGGGTGTATACTTTTTAATCATATGTCATCGAAACAAGGTTCAGAGATATGGAATGAAGGGCTTCGGCTCGTCTCTTATTGCCCAGTGTGTGAGACTCGGTACAATCCGATGCAAGCACGCATTTTGGGTCAAGATGGCGAGACTCATTTACTTCACGTCCGGTGTCGCAAGTGCCACAATTCGATTTTGGCGCTCGTTCTTGTTAATCAGGTTGGAGCAAGTTCTGTTGGACTGCTCACCGATTTAACTTATGATGATGTGATCCGATTTAGGTCACATGAGTCTGTTTCAATTGATGATGTGATTGATGCACACGCGTTCTTAGAGGAGAGAGGATGGGAAACGTTTCTTAGGAGGAGAATTATTAGAAAGAAACGTACAACCAAAGCAAAATCAAAGAATGAGAACTAGGCCTGACGGATAGTTCCTAAAGGCAGCAAAAAATCCGGGAAACCGGTTTTTTTGCTTGCGCTCTAATCCCGGGGTTAGAGCTCGCAGTTAGAGCGCGGGAAAGGATCTTGACTAATTTTCAAAAAATGAGCATAATACGCCCGCGAAAGGAGGAAAAGTTAGTAAATGCGAAACTATATTTATGAGCACAATTACTCTCAATGCAGAACCTAGAACAATCAAAGGCCGTAAAACAAATCAACTTCGCGCAGAAGGGAAAGTGCCTGCAGTTGTTTATGGTGCTGGAACTGAATCAAAGCCAATCACAATAGAACAGAATCAGTTTTTGAAAACCTATAAGCAGGCCGGAGAAAGCATGATCATTGAACTTAAGGTCAATGATGACAAGCCGCTTCATGTATTGGTTCACGACTATCAACTAGACCCGGTTCGAGATGAGGTTACACATGTGGATTTTCGTTCTATTGATATGGACAAAGAAATTGATGCTGTTGTGGCATTGGAATTTATTGGCGAGTCCGCTGCTGTTAAGGCGCTTGGTGGAACACTTCTTCGACCTAGAGATTCAGTAACTGTTCACTGTCTTCCCTCAAAGCTCATGCGAACTCTTTCGGTTGATTTGTCCAAACTTGAAACCTTTGAAGATGTTGTTAATGTCTCAGACATTGATCTTCCAGAAGGTGTAAGTATTGTTGATGATGGTAATTTAACAGTTGCTGTTGTGTCTAAACCAAGAACAGCACAAGAACTAGCAGAGCTTGATGAAGAGATTGAAGGTGAGGCTGGCGAAGCAGCTGCAGAAGATGAGGATAAGGAGGGTGAAACTAAAGAGGGGGCAGAAGCAGAAGGTGACAAGCCAAAAGAAGGGGAAGAGGAAAAAGCTTCTGAATAACATGTCAAAAGAAAAAAAAGATCAAATGATTTGGTGGTATGGAGCAACAGCAGCAGCTGTTGCTCTTGCATTTGTTTTTTCAGGCGCGCTACAGTCTTTTTCTATAGACCTATCAATTAATCAATCTGAGGAAATTCAATCAACACAAAATACACCTCTTTTTGAACACCCACTTAGTGGGCTTCCGATTTTTGACAAAGCTGAGCCTCCACATGTCTTTGGTGTTGTTATCGATAACCATGAGGATTCTTGGCCACAAAACGGTTTAAACAATGCGTTTTTGGTTATTGAGTCGCCTGTGGAGGCTGGGATTTCTCGTATGTTAGCGTTCTTTTCTGAAGATGCTGAAGTCGAAAAGATTGGTCCTGTGCGTTCAGCTCGTCCATACTTTCTTGATTGGAACAATGAGCTAGATGCTTTGTTTACTCATGTTGGCGGTTCAGATGCTGCTTTAGATTTGATTGCAAGTGGATCAACTTTTGATCTGAATCAATATTGGTATGATTCCTATTTTTGGCGTTCAAATTCACGACTTGCTCCACACAATGTTTTCACTTCAACGGATTTATTAAACGAATACCTTGAGAAAAGAATAGAAAACAAAACAGCACCAAAGCTTTTATATGGCTTGTGGTCATTTAAAAAACCTGAAGCAACTGAGGAATCCATTGGCCTTCATATTGATTTTTATCCACCTATTTATACTGTTGATTGGGAATTCGATCATGAGACAGGGAAGTATTTGCGAGATCAGTCTGGTCAACCGCATCTTCTTGAGAATGAAGAGCAGATCCAGGCTGACAACATTGCGGTTGTAATTACAAGTGTTCAAATTATTGATTCAGTTGGACGTCGGAAGATAAAAACGATTGGAAAAGGGGATGGATATTTATTTCAAGATGGTGGTGTAGTGGAAGTGATTTGGAAAAAGGAATCACAAGGTCAGCGCTTGCGATTCTATTCAAAAGAAAATGATAAGGAGCTTAAAATGAATCCTGGCCTCACTTGGGTTGAGGTTGTTCCAAGTAAAAATAGTATTGAAATTGTAAACAAGGATTAAAGTTCTGCAACAACGATTCGGTCAAGACCTTGAAGGTCTTGTTTTATTTTTGGCTCTGTTTGAGGAAAGTTGTGTGCGATAAGGTTTGTGATTTTTTCTTTTTGAGTTGGATCAATTTCAAGAAGCACAGTCAGTCGCCTGGGTAATAATTTGCGATCTAAGCGCAATTGTTTGATTAGTCGAAAATAGGCGTCCAGGCCGTCTGAACCGGCCAGGAGAGCAGATTTTGGCTCATACGCAACTTCTTTTTGTGCATACGCTACTTGTGTTTCTGTGAGATATGGAAGGTTGGCACAGAGAATCAGATGCTTAAAAGGATAGACAGATGAGACTTTTGGGTTTCCTGAAGTGTGTAGAGATCGAAAAAGATCGCTTACTGGTTGTAGTAGATCGCCTTGCCTAAAATCAATAAGTTCATGAGTGTCTAGTTGTTTGGCATTTTGTTTTGCAACAGCCAAGGCCTTTCCCTCTATGTCTGAAGCAACAACAGGAAATCCTGTTTCAATTGCTAGGGTTATTGCAATTGCACCAGAGCCTGTTCCAATATCTGCAAAAATAGTTGTGTCTTTGTTTGATTCTTTTGCAATCGCAAGTGCGTTATCAATAAGCGTTTCTGTTGCTGGTCTAGGAATTAAAACAAAAGGGTTAACCAGAAAAGATCGTTTATAAAATTCTTTTTTATTTGTTATATATGCAATTGGTTCTCGTTTAATACGTCGTTCAATTGATGTGATAAATTGTTCTTCTCGATGAGACTTAAGCTGTTCAGTAAACCGTGAAAAAAGTTTAGCCTTAGTAATATTCAAAATTGATGCAAGAAGTATTTCTGCATCAAGCATTGGTGAATCAATATCAGCCTTTCTTAGTTTGTTGTTTGCCCACTGTAAGGCTTCAAAGATAGTCATTCATTTTTTTGTGTCATTGCGAGGAGGCCGTCAGGCCGACGAAGCCCTCGGCCGTGCCCGTCCTACGGGCGAGGCAATCCTCGTATTAATGAATACTATACTACGGAGATTGCTTCGGCCAGCTTCGCTGGCCTCGCAATGACGCGGGGATTTTTTTGCCAAAAAGAAAAGTAGGGCCCTCTTCGATTCGCACCGAAGGGGGCCCAGAAGGACGCCAGAGTAACAGTGGGTGACCGCCCGAAGGTGGCCACAGCTTCGCCAGTGTTAGCGTCCGAGTTGTTCCGACGCTGGAGCAAGGTGTCGCGTTCGAGCAAGGCTCGCACGGACACACAGGCTCCATGTCTCTTCTTGGCTGAGTGGTCGGTTCTTACACCTACCTCTCTTGATGATCGGTTGCTTCTTGTGGTCCGTGGGAGGACCTTGCAGGAACTTTCGCCGTGAAGCTAGGTTCCACATCCAATCTCCAACTGTCTCGAAGACCTTCTGTATCATCCCCGAAGGAATGACCTTACTTTTTCTCATGTCTGGCCCGAAGACCAAGTTAGCTTTCCCCCGAAGAGTACTTGCATCATGATACTTTTTCAGTACAGCCGAAGCTGCATCAGAAGAGGAACGACAACGATTTTCGACCGTTATTTATTATCCCTTTGTTTCCTTGGGGATCTTTCGTTGGTTACTCGCTGTGCAACCTTTACGAAAGTGGTCTATCCATTGCTGGATTTCGTTACCTTTTGGAAGCTCTTTTGGTCGAAACCTCTGGAACTCCCTCACCTTACTTTGGCCGAAGCCGTTTCTGGTTTTTTAGCTCCCCATGCCTGGGTTGCTCAGATCTTTCGACCTGTTGAGTAATCTGTGACTGATTGATGGATCAGCCATTACTCTTAACGATTTTCAACCGCTATTTATTATCCCGTTGTTTCCATTGGGATCTTTCGTGGTTATGTCGAGCAAGCTCTAGTAACCTTACGAAAGTTGGTTTATCCTTCGTTTGATTGCTCAAACGTTAGGATTCTCGTTACTTTTTTGGTTGCCCTTTGGTCTCCCTCTAGGCTTCCTCACCATTTCAGCCGAAGCTTACTTTGGATTTTTGGTCCACATTTGACTACCCGGAGGTCTTCAATTGCTTTCCAAGGTGTTTCCACCTTTGATCAACACTGGTGTTGGTTTTTAATCAACACCCATCCTGCTTTCCCACAGCTTGTTTCCTGCAAGTCTTTGCTTCCTGTGCCCAGGTAAGCTTGACTTACTTGTTTCTTGGCTGCTTTCTACAGAATGACTCTGCTTTGGGTGTGGCTTTTGTTTTCCCGCTCGTTTTCTCCGCGTTTCCTTGGAGACTCGGTTGCTTGTTTTCCATTTCCGCACTTTGGCAGAGTTTTTGGATCGGTTTACCCGTTCCTTTTTGTTTGCATTAAGGCCTTCCCCGCTATTCCCACCGAAGTGGTTTTCATCACGGAATCGTTTCATCAGGATTGCTCCCGAATCACTGCCTTTCATGCAATGTATTCCTTGTAGTCCTTTGTTTCCCGTCCGGTTACCCCTCTGTCTCCAGTGAGGTTCGTTACTTGTTTCCACTTAGAACTACTTGGTTTTTTGGACCGGTTTACCCGCTCCTCTTCGTTTCCTTCGGATTGTATTCCCGAGCTTATTTCCGCAACACACGTGCTGTGGCTTTGGGCTCTTGTATTCTCTCCGTGTACTTACGAAGACGTGCTGATCTGGTCTGACCAGGCTCCCAGGGCAGTTGATTACTCTGTCGGCCTTGTCGCACGTGATGTCCAGATTAAACTAAGAAGTATTTCCTGTCAAGCCCCCCGGAATGACTAGTTTTTGATAAAAGACGTTGGTTATCCACAGAGGTGAGGATGGGATTGGTGGATAAGCATGGATGTTACCGGGAAGGACTGTCCCGGTAACACCTAAATTTTTGGAAAAGAAAGCGGATCCAGTCTTGGATCCGAGAAGAAGGGTGTTGGTGAAGGCGACAAGGAAGAGGTGCCGCGGTGTTGCGGGCTCTTGTTTCACTGCCCCAGGCCAGCAGGGCAGTTGTCGTTCGGAGGTAGAAGTCGTGGGGCGGCACCTCTTCCCGTCGCACCTCACCGCGACCAGCACCATGGGTGGTGGTGGTCAGATACGCCTTGAAGATACCGTTTTTCCCCGTTTTTGTCAACCCTGCTCAACCTCAAGAAGTTGTTTCACCTCTTCTTCTTTCAATGCATTGATTATGTTGTCGATTGCGCCATCCATAATTTCAGGGATGTCGTGGAAGTTTGTTTTTATTCTGTGGTCTGTTACGCGATCTTGCGAAAAGTTATATGTACGGATTTTTTCTGAACGATCACCGGTTCCGATTTGAACGCGACGTTTATCTTCACGTTCTTTGCGTGCTTTCTCTTGCTCATGCGCAAAAACACGTGCTCGTATGATCGAAAGCGCACGTTCTTTATTTTGTTTTTGCGATCGTTCTTCTTGGCAGTAAACCATCATGCCAGTTGGAATGTGTGTGATTCTAACTGCAGAGTAGGTTGTATTTACGCTTTGACCACCAGCTCCGGTTGAAGTCGTTGCTTCAATCTTCAGGTCCTTTGGGTCGATTTTAATGTCTACTTCCTCAGCCTCTGGCATGATTGCAATTGTTACGGTTGATGTGTGAACACGTCCTTGTTTTTCTGTTTCAGGCACGCGCTGAACACGATGCACCCCGCTTTCGTATTTTAGTTTTGCGTAAACCCCGGTTCCTTTTATTGAAAAAATGACTTCTTTAAAACCACCAAGATCGTTCCGATTGGCTGAAATTAGCTCTGTTTTGAAGTTATTGCGTTCGGCAAAGCGTGTGTAAAGCCGCATCATTTCAGCTGCAAACAAAGACGACTCATCACCGCCCGCTCCAGCGCGAATTTCAACAATGATTCCTTTTTTGTCCATTGGGTCTTGTGGAAGCAGGGCAACAAGTAGATTTTTTTCTAGTTCTGGAAGTTTGGTCTCAAGTTCTACAATTTCTTCTTTGGCAAGTGCTTTCAGGTCTGCGTCATCATCTTGGGCTAAGGCAAGCTTTGCGTTTTCAAGATTTTTTTTAGCTTGTTCATAAGCTGCGCCCACATCAACAATTTCTTTTATGTGCGCGTATGCTTCATTTACTTTTCGGATTTTTTGCGGATCAGAAAGCACCTCGCTGTCTGTGAGTTTTGTTTCAAGACTTTTCAGTTCTTGTTTTTTATTTTGAACTTGTTCGAGTAGATTCATATTTTTTTGGAAATTAAAAACGTCCTTCAACAGAAAGACGTTTTTGTTCAACATTTATTCGTCAACTTTTTTCATTTCAGCTTCAGCCTTTTCTTTCTTTTGCGCAGCACGCTTTACGCGCTTTGCTTTCTTTCCGGTTGTACCTTCGGTCTTCTTGGCAGCACGAGCTTCAAATTTTTCAACACGTCTTGCTGTATCAATTATCTTTTGCTTTCCAGTATAGAACGGATGACAGTTTGCACAAAGCTCTACTGAGATTTCTTTTAAAGTTGAACCAACCTCATACACGCTTCCGCATGCACAGGTGATCTTGGCGTTTTCAAAATATTCTGGGTGAATGTCTTTTTTCATACGTTTTTCGCTGAGAGTGTAGCAAGACCGATAAGACTTGTCAATATTTGAAAGATCGGTCATGATAGTAATGTTTGCGCTATGTTAACACAAGATTTTGACTATTATTTACCACAAAATTTGATTGCCCAGCAATCAGTGGAGCCACGAGACAACTCGCGGCTTATGATTTTAGATCGACAAACAGGGAAAAGGGAACACAAAGTTTTTCATCAAATTATTGATGAATTGGTTTCTGGAGACGTTCTTGTGATGAATAACACAAAAGTTTTTCGCGCTCGTCTTAGAACAATTGATGGAATTGAGGTGTTTTTGGTTCGAGCAAGATCTGGAAAGGTTTGGGAAGTCCTTATTCGTCCCGGACGAAAAGTAAAAATTAATCAAACTATTGAAATCAGTTCCTCGAAAAATAAGAAGACTAATTTACGCCGATCGTCGGAAAATAGTCTTCAGTCTTTGTTTGGTCAAGTTCTTGGGAAGCACTCGAATGGAATTGTGTTAGTGAGATTTGATCGCGCTGCTGAAGATGTTGTTGTGTTTGCAAATGAACACGGTGAGATTCCGGTCCCTCCTTATGTTGAACATCAACCTGATCGACTTGAGGATTATCAAACAGTTTATGCCGAGCACACTGGTTCAGTTGCTGCGCCAACCGCTGGTTTTCATTTTACAAAAGAGTTGATTGAAAAGTTAAAACAAAAAGGTGTTCAGTTTGAGTTTGTAACTTTGCATGTTGGACTTGGAACATTTAGACCAATGAAAACAGAAACTTTGGAAGAACATGAAATGCACGCAGAGTTTGTGTCAGTTGATAAAGAAACAGCACAGCGAATCAATCAAGCAAAACAAGAGGGCTGTCGTGTTATTGCTGTTGGTACAACAACAGTGCGGACGCTTGAGGGCGTTGCCCGTATATGTCATCTCGAGCTTGCCGAGAGATCTCGAATATGCGAGATCTCTCCGCTCGCGGAGCCTGCCCTGAGCGAACGAAGTGAGTCGAATGGGCTCGGTCGAGATGACAATATTTTGAGATCTTTTACAGGAGATGTAAATTTATTTATCAAACCCGGATTCGATTTCAAGGTGATAGATGGATTGATAACAAACTTTCATTTGCCAAAGTCGACTTTGTTGGTTTTAGTTTCAGCACTTGCTGGGAGGGAGAATATTTTAAAAGCTTACAAAGAAGCTGTTGAAAAGAAATATCGCTTTTATTCGTTTGGTGATGCGATGTTTATTAGATAGTTGACGTTTTTTAAAGATTTGTTTATACTTTCGCGCATAAATAACCAACAGGTGGATTAAAGAGTTTTGGCTCCTCCCATGTAAATGGGTCCAGAAATCTCCACCGAAGCTACCCCCCTTCGCCAATGGCTTCGGGGGATAAAAAAGGAAAAAAATTATGCCTAAACTACCTTCTGTGGTTGACATGCTCAAAGCGGGCGTGCACTTTGGCCACCGGACTTCTCGCTGGCATCCAAAAATGGAGCGATTCATTTTTGGTGCTCGTGGTGGAATCCATATTATTGATTTGGAGGAAACAAACAAACAGCTCGAGGACGCTCTTAGCACGCTAAAACGTGTTGCTGAAAAAGGTGGAATCATTATGTTTGTTGGAACTAAGAGTCAAGCGCGACCGATTGTAAAGAAATATGCTGAGGCTTGCGGCATGCCATATGTGAACGAACGATGGCTTGGTGGAACGCTGACGAATTTTAAACAAATCAAAGAATCACTTAAGCGACTTAAAAAGCTTAAAGATCAACGTGACAAAGGCGAGCTTCGTAAGTACACAAAGAAAGAGCGATTGCTTATCAGTCGGGAAATTGAAGACATGGAACGAAAGCTTGGTGGAATTGAGAATCTAACACGTATTCCAGATGCACTTTTTGTTTTAGATGTTCGAAATGAAAAGACTGCGATTCAAGAAGCTAAGGTCGTGAACAAAAAAGTTGTTGCCATTTGTGACACAAACGTTAATCCAAATCTTGTTGATAAAATCATTCCAGCAAACGACGATGCTGTGAAGTCAATCGAGCTTATTTGTAGTTTGGTGCACGATGCAATCAAAGAAGGAAAAGCTCATGCAGCAAAAGCTGCCAGTGTGACAAAACCATCTCAAGAAAAAACAAAAGAAACAAAATAATCAAATTTATATTATGTCCATAGATGCAAAGCTTGTTACACAACTTCGCGCACAAACCGGTGCGGGAATGATGGATGCAAAAAACGCGCTTGCAGAAACTGACGGTGATCTTGAAAAAGCTGCAGACGCGCTTCGAAAAAAAGGTTTGGCAAAGGCTGCTAAAAAAGCAGATCGCGAAACCAATGAAGGTCGAGTGCACGCGTATATTCATTCAAATGGGAAACTCGGCACTTTGGTTGAAATTTCTTGTGAAACGGATTTTGTTGCGCGTAATGAATCGTTTATTGAGCTCTGTCATGATATTGCCATGCACGTGTGCGCGTCTGAGCCTTTGTACTTGAGTAGAGATGATGTGCCAGAAGATGTGGTTGAAAAAGAGAAAAGTATTTATCTTGAAGGAATGCAAGAGCAATCTAAGCCAGAAGATGTGGTGCAGAAGATTGTGGAAGGAAAGATGAATAAGTGGTTTTCAGAAGTTGTGTTGCTTGAGCAACCGTTTGTCAAAGACGATTCAATGACAATTGAAGGATTGCTAAAAGCAAAAATCGCGTCAATTGGTGAGAACATGCAGATCAAGAGGTTCTGTAGGTTTAGTTTGTAAGTTTTTTTCAAAATCATAACCACCCCTAACCCCTCCTTGAAAAGGAGGGGAATTATGCAAATCGAAAGTCCCCCTTTTCAAGGGGGACTACAGGGGGTTAGCAGAAAAATCCGCCATTAAGTGGCGGATTTTTTTAGTCTGCCCGCAGCTGAGCTGCGGGCAGACTAATTGACATTTTTGGGATTTTGTAGTAATTTTTACGTCCTGTCAACACAAGGTTGACGCTGTACGCACGACAGTAAATTCGTGCACAAGTATCCAGACACTTCGGTGCCGCTAAGGATACGAAAGGATAGTCATGGGACAGTTCGCTGTCAGCGATGGACAGAGACTCAAGGTCTTTGATCAATGTGTGGATCTGCAACGCCGCCTGAGAGAAGGTGGTCTGGATCCCGAACTGATGAGCGTGGGTCTTCAGGCGCTTCTTACCGGGGTTGATCCAGAAGAGCTTGCAGCTGCTCGTGGCAAGCGCGAACAGCCTGCCAAGCGCAATCTCGCCGCGGAACGCCGTAACGAGATCACGGCGTTCTACCGCGGTCTCGGGTTTGACACGCTCGAGATCCCTGTGCCCACCATGGGCGGTAAGCGCGTTTCCAACAATGAGTTCGGCCGTCGAGCCAAGGCTGGTCAGGCGCTCTTCTTTCGTCCGGCTACCTCACTCATTTCCTACAACAGGTTCATGACTGCTGTGGGTCAGATGGATCATTGGACAGTACTCGATGAGGCCGAGTGCGAGAACATCGCCTGGGAGCCAACAGAGACTGGCTACTGGTTCTGGGCTGAGATCCAGGATTCCTGCCTCCGCGTGGGTACATCCTGGAACGATTTGACGGCCGAGCACAACCTCCTCTGCCTGGAGGAGTACATGATCGTCTGGCACGTCATGCGCGTGCTCGAGAGCATCATGATCGATTGTGAGACTTGGTCATGGCTACGCACTCGCTACCAGGCCGTTCCTGGCCCCAGTGCTCTCTACGCCCTCATGCATTACGATGAGGTGCATGTTGGCTGGAACAGGTCTAGGGGTCTCTCGCTTGGCCACCGCGAAACGGGTGGTCGTATCGCGGAAAAGCTCGTCTGAGTTCGGTCAACTCTTCGCTCAGGCTAAAGCCTGGGGCTACCACAGCATCTGCCCGCTGAGTTTTGCTCGGCGGGTGTTTCTTTTTATGATAAACTGTCTTTATCAATACTTATCTTTTTTCTTTATGTTACGAGTTGCTATTAACGGATTTGGTCGAATTGGGCGCACGACTTTTCGCGCTGCAATTGACCGAAAAAAAATGAAGATTGTTGCAATCAATGATCTTTCTGAACCAAAAATTTTGGCTCATTTATTAAAATACGATTCAGTGTTTCGAAAATGGGATCATGATGTAAAGGCTGACAAAAATAATTTGATAATTGATGGAAAAAAGATTCCGGTTTACGCAGAAAAAGATCCTGCAAAACTTCCTTGGGCTGAGCATAAGATTGATGTGGTGATTGAGTCAACAGGATTTTTTACAAAAAAAGCAGACGCAGCAAAGCATCAAAAAGCCGGGGCAAAAAAAGTTGTTATCTCAGCACCTTCAAAGGATGCACCAACATTTTTAATGGGTGTGAATCATAAGGTTTGCAAAAAGTTGAACAGTATTGTTAGTAATGCATCGTGCACAACAAACTCTGTAGCTCCGGTGGCACAAATCATGAAGGAAGCTTTTGGTGTGAAAAAAGGAATGCTTTCAACTATTCATTCAGTTACAGCACAGCAAAATATTGTTGATGGATTGCCTCACGGGAAAAAAGGAGATCTTCGTCGCGCTCGCGCAGGTTTTATAAACATTGTTCCAACAACAACCGGAGCTGCAAAAGCAACAACACAAGTTGTTAAGTCTTTGAAAGATAAATTTGATGGAATCGCGATTCGCGTTCCAACCATTGATGTATCACTAACGGATTTTACTTTTGTAACACGCAAGAAAGCCACAGTTGAGAAAGTACAAAAAGCATTTAAAAAAGCTGCACGTTCAGCACGTTGGAAAAAAGTTTTAGCTGTTTCAAACGAACCTTTGGTCTCTTCAGACTTGATACATACTCCTTATGCCTCAATTGTTGATCTTGAAATGATTCGTGTGGTTGATGGAGATTTGGTGAAAGTTCTGGCTTGGTATGACAATGAATGGGGGTATTCGGTTATGTTACTTGATATGGTGGAACATGTCGGTCGTCTTTGATTTAGTAATCCTCCTTTTTTTATCAGTGACTGGGGTTTTTATTCTCCATGTCAGCACTCATGCTGAGCATAGAAAAAAACATCCGGTCTTTTTGGTTGCAACAATTTTGTTAATCGCATGGATTGTTGTCTTTTACGGAAGTTTTATTGAACCAAAACGACTTGTGGTTTCAGAGCAAGTAGTTTCGGTTTCTGAGCAAGATGAGATATCACTTCGAGCGGTTGTTGTGGCAGACTTGCACGTTGGTCCGTATAAAAGGACTCGTTGGGCTCAGCATGTTGTTGATCGTGTGATGAGTTTGGATCCAGAAATAATTTTCATTCCAGGTGATTTTATTTTTTCAGGCTCTGATGAAATTCAGTATCTAGATCCTCTTAAGGATTTGTCTGCTCCACACGGTGTGTTTGCGGTTACTGGAAATCATGACTATACAAAAAATGCAGACAGAAAAGTGATTGCTAAACTCGAGGAGCTTGGCATAACAGTTTTACAAAATGAGTCAAAGAAAATTAATGTTGCCGGGACTGAGATTTATATTGCTGGAATCAACGATCTTTGGAATGGAGCGAATGTATACAATGCACTTCGAGATTTTTCAGATACTGATAATATAATTTTGCTTTCACATAATCCTGATGTTGTTATGTTCACAGCTTCAAAACGCGCGGATCTTGTGATTTCCGGTCACACGCACGGAGGGCAAATTCGTTTGCCTTTTATTGGACCGGTTCCCAACCTTCCAACCGAGCTTGGACGTGCATATGATCAAGGTTTATTTAATTATGAGGAAATCCAGTTATTTATTACTTCTGGGGTGGCAGAAACAGGTGCTCGCGCTCGATTATTTAATCCACCGGAAATCAACATGTTGACGATTTCATTTTGATGATAGGATAGAGACAGTATGAAATTGCGAAAACTTGGAAATGGAATGAATTTAAGCGGTAAGCGAGTGTTGGTTCGAATTGACGCTAATGTGCCGATTGAAAAAGGTCGTGCTGTTGATGGGGTGCATGGTCGGATTGCACGAGCTGCTGTGGATCTGGATTGGTTAAGCCAGCGTGGAGCAAAGGTGATTGTAATAGCACACCTTGGTCGGCCAAAAGGCAGACGCGTTCCAGCCTTGTCGCTTGCACCAGTAGCAAAGCGTCTTATTGGTCTTTTGGGTTCTCGTGTTAAAAAGACACGCAGTGTTATTGGAAAAGATGTAAAGCGCGCAGTGGAAAAAATGAAAAATGGAGATATCTTGTTACTTGAGAATGTTCGTTTTGATAGACGTGAAATAATAAATGATCCAGCCTTTGCTCAGACTCTTGGAGGGTTGGGAGATTTGTATGTGAACGATGCATTTTCAAACTCTCATCGAAATCACGCATCAATGCACGCAATCACAAAAGTTTTGCCATCTTATGCAGGGCCGCTTTTATCAAATGAAGTTTCTGTAATGGCAAAGCTTGATAAGCACATTAAGCATCCGTTTGTGCTTGTAATGGGCGGGTTAAAGATGCGCACAAAACTTCCTGTTATTGAAAGGTTTTTGCACGAGGCCGATGCCATTCTGTTGGGCGGTGCTATTTCAACAACCTTTTTTGTTGCTGATGGTTATAGTGTTGGAAAGTCTGTGTATGACAAGGAAGGTGTTGAATTTGCAGGAAAATTACTAAAGCGAGTAAAAAACAAAATAATTTTGCCAACAGATTTTTTGGTTTCCACATCGCTTAGAAAAGATGCAAAAGTAGAAAATGTTCCTTTTGATGAAATCGGTTCAAAGCATCGTATTGTTGATATTGGGAAAGAAACCATAAAAGAATATGAGCGAGTGTTATCTCAAGCTAAAACAATAGTTTGGAATGGGCCGCTTGGATATTGCGAGATACCAAAGTTTTGTAATGGAACAGAAAAGATTGCAAAAGTAATTGCTGCACGTACTGGAAAAGCAACCACTATTGTCGGCGGCGGTGACACTGTTCCGGTTCTTGATAAGCTTCGACTTGCAGATAAGTTCACGCTTCTTTCAACCGGAGGTGGTGCAATGTTAAAATTTTTAGCAAATGAAAAGCTTCCAGGTTTGGAGGTCCTCAAACAATAATTTTATGAGCAACAAAATTCATTCGATCCATGCCCACGAGATCTTAGACTCTCGGGGAAGCCCAACTGTGAACGTAACAGTTATTTTGGAGAGTGGTGTGTTAGGAACCGCATCCGTTCCAAGCGGAGCTTCAACAGGTGTTCATGAAGCACTTGAGCTTCGCGATGGGGACAAGAAACGTTATCAAGGAAAAGGAGTTCTCAAAGCTGTTCATAATGTGAACACTAAAATTGTTCGAGCACTTAAGGGTATGGACGTAACTCATCAACGTGAGATTGATAATAAGATGATCATGTTGGATGGCACAGTTAACAAAAGCAAGCTGGGAGCGAATGCGATTTTAGGTGTTTCACTTGCTTGTGCTCACACCGCAGCCAAAGCAAAAAAGATGCCGCTTTATGAATACTTGCGTTGGGCCTACGACATTTGTCACAAAAAATATAGATTACCAACTCCGACCATGAACGTTCTTAATGGCGGGGCACATGCAGGTTGGATTTTAGATTTTCAAGAGTTCATGATTGTTCCAATGCAAAGAAAGTTTCGTGAGCGTTACCGCTGTGGTTCAGAAATTTTTCATGCGCTTGGTTCCATTCTGACAAAGTTAGGACACTCAACACTTAAAGGAGACGAAGGTGGGTATGCTGCAAAACTTAAGAGCAACGAAGATGCATTCAAGTTAATCATGCAAGCCATTAGAAAAGCAAAGTACAAACCAGGCAAGGATGTTTTTCTTGCAATGGATCCGGCTGTATCAGAAATTTATAATGCCAAGTCTGGTAAGTATGAAATGAAAGTTGATAAGAAAAAGATGACAACAGATCAGATGATTGAAATGTGGAAGAAGTGGTTAAAGAAGTATCCGATTATTTCGCTTGAAGACGGTTTGGATCAGGATGATTGGGATGGATGGGTTAAGATGACAAAAGAGCTTGGCAAGCAAGTAACGCTTGTTGGGGACGATTTTTTGGTAACAAATGTTGAGCGTTTGCAAAAATGTATTGAGCTTAAAGCTGCAAACGCTGTCCTTATTAAAGTGAATCAGATCGGCACATTGTCTGAGGCAATTGATGCAATCCAGCTTGCTCAGCAGCACAAGTATAAGATTTCTGTTTCTCATCGCTCCGGAGAAACTATTGATACAACCATTGCTGATTTGGCTGTTGCCGTGAACGCTGATTTTATAAAAACAGGCTCTCTTTCACGATCTGAAAGATTGGCAAAGTATAATCGTTTACTTGAAATTGAAGAGGAGGTATAGCGCGTTAATGTCATCTCGACCGAGGCCAAAGGCCGAGCGGAGAGATCTCGAATCTGCGAGATCCCTCGGCTTCGGCCCGTCGGACGGGCCTTCGCTCGGGATGACAGAAAAAATATGTCAGACGAAATTAAAAAACCAACCGTATTGATTATTGTCGATGGATTTGGAATTGCCCCGGATGGAGAAGGTAATGCTGTGAGTCGTGCAAAGACACCTGCTTTTGATAAGCTCACACACAACTATCCAGTTATGCCACTTCGCGCTTCGGGTGAGGAAGTTGGTTTGTCTTGGGGGGAGATGGGAAATTCAGAAGTGGGACATTTGGCAATTGGAGCCGGGCGTGTTTATTATCAAATGTTTCCCAGAATCAATCGTGATATTGCAAGTGGTGAGTTTTTAAAAAACGAGGCTCTGTTGCATGCCGCAGAACATGCTAAGAAAAATGATTCCGCATTACATCTTGTTGGAATGATAAGTGGCGGTGGAGTGCATTCAGCGGATGAGCATTGTCATGAACTTTTAAAATTTGCTAAAGAGCAAGGCTTGAGCAAAGTTTTTGTTCATGCAATTACTGATGGACGTGACACAACCTACAATGCTGGTGTTGATTTTATTTCCACCTTGCAGTCAAAGATACAAGAGTTAGGTGTTGGAAAGATCGCAAGTCTGTCTGGTCGTTACTATGCTATGGATAGAGATAACCGATGGGGTCGAACTGAGAAGGCCTATAAAGCCATAGTAAATGGTGAGGGTCAAACAGCAGAGGGTGCAGTTGAAGCTTTAAAAGCTTCTTACAAAAAAGAAATTTATGATGAGGAGTTTGTTCCAACTGTTTTAACTGAGAATGGAAAAACAATTGCAACTATTCAAGAAAATGATGCTGTGATTTGTTTTAATTTTCGATCAGATCGCATGCGTCAACTTACTAAAACATTAACGCTAAAAGAGTTTGAACATTTTGATCGTCCAGAAATTAAGAATTTGTTTGTTGCAACAATGGCTGAGTATGAGGCAGGATTGCCGGTTGAAGTCGTTTTCCCCCCACAAGTTATCAAACAGTGTTTGGCTCATCTGTTGTCTGAAAAAGGATTAAAACAACTTCATATTGCAGAAACTGAAAAGTATGCGCATGTTACTTTCTTTTTAAATGGAACACATGAAGATCTGTTTGAAGGCGAGGAACGTGTTATTATTCCTTCGCCAAAAGTTCCATCATACAATCAGGCTCCTGAAATGAGTGCGCGTGAAATTACTGATCGAGTTATTAAAGAGATGCAGGAAAATAATTTTGATTTTATTGTGATGAATTTTGCAAATTCTGATATGGTTGGGCACACAGGTGATTTTGATGCAACTGTAAAAGCTGTTGAAACGGTTGATGAGTGTGTTGGAAAAATTGTTGAAGAAACGCTTTCAAGAGAAGGAAAGGTGTTTATTACTGCGGATCATGGAAATGCTGAGGAGCTTAAAAATCTGCGAACAGGTGATATTAATAAAGAACACTCAACAAATCCTGTGCCGTTTTATATGATTTCAAAAGAACTTGAAGGACAGCCGTCTATTGCCGGGGAAGTGCCAAATGGAGATTTGTCTTTAATGTCACCGGTTGGAATGCTTGCTGATATTGCACCAACGATTTTAACAGTTATGGGAATTGAGGTTCCCCCTGAAATGGCAGGCCAGCCATTATTATGAGTATAGACAGAAAAATTTTAAACAAACTTCATTATTCAATTGAAAATAATTGGTGGCTTAGGCATTTAGCTATTTTTTGTGCATCGCATCTTGTTTGGTTAATGTTAGGAGTTGCAATTGGAATTAGGTATTATGTGCCAGATTTTGCTGAGATCGTGATTGGATTCGATGGTATTCCGGACACAATAAGAGATGTTTGTGGTTTATGCTTAGAGTATCTAGCCATAATCGTTCTTGTACCCCTTTTAATCAGTCTTGGAATATCAAAAATTGTAAAAAGACACAGACCAACCTTACCAAGACGCCACCATCCCTTCATTGATTTATTTGTTAACACTTACAGCTTTCCATCCTCACATACAACAATTGCGTTTGCACTTTCTGTTGCAGTTATTCATGATTCAACATTTGTTTATTTTCTAATTGGAGCAATTTTGGTTGGTCTGGGAAGACTTGCTGTTGGTGTTCATTATTTAAGTGATGTAATTGTGGGAGCTGTGGTTGGTTTGCTGTTTGGTTATGCAGCATACATCGGCATGGATTTAATTCCTCTTTTGTTGTAGATTTCGAGGTGTAATACCTTTCGTGTCATTGCGAGAAGGCTCGTCAGACGAGCCGACGAAGCAATCCTCGTATACGAAGATTGCTTCGCCCACTTCGTTCGCTCGCAATGACACAGGACAGAATATATGAACAAGAAAAAAATTATTGCAGTTTCTGGGGGTTTTGATCCTCTTCACGTAGGCCATGTGCGTTTGTTTTCGGAAGCCAAGGCACTAGGAGATGAGCTTGTGGTTATCATGAATAATGATAATTGGCTTAAGAAAAAGAAGGGGCATTCATTTATGACGCAGAAAGAACGTAAGGAGATAATCGAAGCACTAGAATCTGTTAACAGAGTTATTTTCACAAAACATGAGGAAGACCCACAAGACATGAGCGTCTGTCATGTTTTGCAGGAATTGAAACCGCATGTCTTTGCGCAAGGAGGTGATAGAGACAAAAAAGATGGTCTTGATCTAAATTCATCACAGAGCCCTGAAGTAAAGTTATGCAACGAACTTAACATAGAGGTTGTATATGGAGTTGGTAGTGGAGGAAAAGTCCAGTCCAGTTCTTGGTTGACTGCAGAAGATCGAGATACTCGGGGTTGTTTTTGTGAATCAGGAAATAAATATATTGATTGTCATGGGAGGCCGTAATATATATGTTTAGAATCGTAGGATTATTTTTTGTCTTCATGTTCATTGTCGTAGCGTTTCTTGGTGCGGGGTTTGTTAAGGATGCGTATTTAACGTCTCCTGAAAAGGATGCTCAGGAGGTTGAGTTTATTGTTGAAAAAGGAACTTCTGTTAAAACAATTGCCCGCAGACTGGAAGAAGAGGGAATTATTGACAGCGCGTTTTTCTTTGAAGGTTTTGTTTGGCTTAAGAAAAATCAAGCTGACTTGCAGGCTGGTTCGTTTACACTCAAGCCTGGTATGAGTTTTCCAACCCTAATGAGTGAGCTGATGCACGCAAAGTCAATAGACATTGAAGTAACAATTCCAGAAGGATTTACACTTGCGCAGATTGAGGAAGTTGTTGTTGAGAAATTTAAAAATGTTAACAAAGAATCCTGGGAAAGTGTTGTGAGTGCAAACGGGATGAATCAATTGCCATTTGAAGATTTGTTTGATGGGGTTCCAAATGGACAGAATCTTGAAGGATATCTTTTCCCAGACACTTATCGATTTAGTGAAAACGCAACTGCTGAAGTGATTGTTGAGACAATGATTCGAACACTTAGACGTCGTTTGGCAGAGAAAAATGTTGTTATTCCTGATAGTTTGATTTTTGAAAATGAAATGTTTTTTCATGAAGTTCTCACGCTTGCGTCTATTATTGAACGTGAAGTTAGGCATCCCGAGGATATGGCAATTGTCTCTGGAATTTTTCAAAATCGTTTAGAAATTGGAATGGCGCTTCAGGCTGATTCAACTGTGAATTATATTACCGGTAAAGACGAGCCAGCTATTTCACTTGAGGATACAAAGCTTGATTCTCCTTATAACACTTATCAACGAGTTGGTTTGCCGCCCGGACCAATTAGTAATCCGGGCATGAATTCTATTCTTGCTGTTTTGCATCCAGACCTTACTGAATCACTTTACTTTTTAACAACACCAGAAGGTGAAGTGATCTATGCCCAGACTTTTGATCAGCATGTGAAGAATAAGTATAAATATTTGAAATAGAATACTCCCCGAGCTTGTCGAGGGGGGGGGGATAACGCCTTTAATGCCTTCGACAGGCTCAGGCAATATTCTTAAAAAAATGAAAGAATTTGTTCTTAAAAATGAATTTGATCCAAGCCGCTGTAAGATTGATTATCAAAAAGAATTGAATGATGAGCAGTGTGAGGCAGTAATGAATGGAAACGGAGCTGCGCTTGTGCTTGCCGGGGCTGGGTCTGGAAAAACCCGCGCGATCACGTATCGTGTGGCGTTTTTGATTGAGCAAGGTATTAGCCCTCAGAACATCTTGTTGGTCACGTTTACAAACAAAGCGTCAAAGGAAATGTTGTCTCGAGTTGAAAATCTTTTGGGTTCTTATCCAACAGGACTTTGGGGTGGCACCTTTCATTCAATTGCAAATAGAATTCTTCGTATTTATGCAAACGAGATTGGGCATACAAGTCGTTTTACAATTTTGGATCAGGAAGATGCAAAGTCACTCATCAAGGTTTGTGTAAAGTCGCTCAATATTGATACAGCGGCCAGAAAGTTTCCATCTCCGGCAAAAATTTTGTCAGTAATAAGCTTTGCTCGAAATTCCGGGCAACCACTTGAAGATGTTTTAGAACTTCGGTTATCTCATCAAATTGATCTTTTGCCCGTGATTGAACAGATTGCAAAAATGTATGACCACAGGAAAAAAGAAGCAGATGCAATGGACTTTGATGATTTGCTTTTGAATCTAAGAGAACTGCTTGCTAAAAATGAAAAAGTCCGTGCACGACTAGCTCAACAGTTTGAATACGTTTTGGTTGATGAGTATCAGGACACAAATGTTATTCAAGCCGAGATTGTGCGTTGTCTTGCAAGTCATCACGGAAATGTATTTGTGGTCGGGGATGATGCGCAGTCAATTTATTCGTTTCGCGCAGCAGAGATTAAAAACATTTTGTCATTTCCAAAAAGTTATAGTTCACCAAAAACTTTTCGTTTAACAACAAACTATCGTTCATCACCGGAAATTCTTCGTGTTGCAAATAGAAGTATTGGAAATAACAAAGATCAATTTAAAAAAGAACTTTACGCAATTCGTGATTCTAAAGAAAAACCAAACTTAGTCCCAGCGGCAAATTCAGCGCAAGAAGCTCAGTACATTGCAGAACAAATATTGCAACTTAATAAAAAAGGTTTGTCTCTTGATAATATAGCTGTGTTGTTTCGCGCAGCGTTTCACTCGCAATCACTTGAGTTTGAACTTTTAAAACGAGATATTCCATATGAGTATCGAGGTGGGCTCAAATTTTTTGAACGCGCACATGTTAAAGATATTGTTTCGTTTTTGCGTGTTAAAGAAAATCTAAAAGATGAAGTTGCCTGGATGAGAATTTTGGGACTCCAACCAGGTGTTGGTCTTGTAACTGCTCAAAAAATCATTGCACAAATTCGAGACAGCGCCGACCTTTCGGAAATGGTTGATCTTGAGATCAATGTTGGTGCGCGTGCTCAAGCAGGACTTAATACTATTAAAAAAACATTGCGAAAACTTGCCCGAGAAACACTTCCTGCAGATTTGATCCGCAGTTCCATTTCTGAAGATTATAAGGAGTATCTTGAAGCAGAGTTTCCGGATTATCTGGATCGTTTAGATGATTTGGAGCAGTTTGCTTTGTTTGCTGAAGGTTATGACAAGCTTACTGACTTTTTAAATGAGGTTTCGCTTACTTCTGAATACGGGGCGATTCGGGCGCAAAAGGAAAGTTATGATGAAGAAAAGATTATTCTTTCAACAGTTCATCAAGCCAAAGGTTTGGAATGGGATGCTGTGTTTGTAATACATCTAACTGACAGCAAGTTTCCAAATCCGCGAGCAATGGAAGAGGATGGTGGGCTTGAAGAAGAGAGGCGATTATTTTATGTTGCAACAACAAGAGCTCGGAAGCATTTGTTTTTTAGTTATCCGATTATGTCAGGATACGATTCGCTTACGATCGGTCAGCCGTCCATGTTTCTTTCAGAGTTACCGGATGAATTGTTTGAACATGTTAGATTAAAAAAGAGTGTTCAAAACAAAAGTTTTGGTTCTTCTTTTGAGGAGCCTACGATTGTTTTTGATGAGTTGGGGGAAGTAAAGGAGGCACCAAAGGGATTGTCGTTTTTGCGAGGAGTTGATGAGTTGTAATGTTATTTACTTGCGCCTTTGCGGTCATTGCTTTTCTTCCCGCGTCACTGCTCTCCCCCTGCGTCGTTGCGAGCGAAGCGAAGCAATCTCCGTAAAGAACTATGGGGGACAGTCACGTTGTATATAATTTCGGCAGTACTCGCGTGGCTCCGTGCTGGCGAAATTATATACAACGTACCTGTTGTGGAGATACTGACAGTTTGTTGGAGGGTTGTGAAAGGCTTTTGGGGTCAAGTCTAAAATCTAAACTTTGTAGTCATTTTAAAAGTTTAGATTTTAGACTTGACCCCCATGTTCCTTGAGGGCTCGCTTGTTTATGTCATCTCGACCGAGCGAAGCCGAGGGGTCTCGCATATTGGAACAACACGATTCGAGATCTCTCCGCTCCGGCCCGTCTGACGGGCCTCCGGTCGAGATGACATTAAAGAAACGCTCCGGTCGAAATGACATGTATCAGTTGTCATCCCGAGCGAAGCCGAGGGATCTCGAATTATGTAAAGAAACAGCTATTTATGACACGACAATATGGGAGAGGAAAAGGAAAGGTGAGATGGGGGTCGGCTATTGGAACCGGCTTGATTGTGATTGTATTGTTTGTAATTTTTGTTTTTGCTGTGCAGTGGTTTCGTTCTTCAAAACCAAAACCAGCAACCGAGATTGACTCGATTGCAAATGTTTTAACACCGGAACCAATTGCAAATGAAGTTATTGCAAAGGCGATTGATACTGAAAGTCGAATTGCCAGACTTGTTTGGCAGAAGACTGGTGAGATGATTGGGGAAGCAAAACGTGGAACCAAAGATGGGAATTATTGGTTTGAAATGATTACAACATTACCTGAGATTGACAGAGAGGTTTATTATTATAAAGGCTGGCTTGTGCGGCAGGTTCCGTATGATTATTTTTCCATGGGGGAGATGTATACTAATGATGATGGAAAGTTTATTATCACTTGGCCGGGTGAGGAGGATGAGGATTACTCAAGTTATACAAAAATTATAATTACTCAGCACGAATACGATGGCGATGTTGATCCGGGAGAGCATTTGGTCGAAGGGGAGTTTGGGAAATAAATATTTTTTTCGCGCCTTTCACCCTGTGTCATTGCGAGGCCTGAAAGGCCGAAGCAATCCTCGTATCATCACCCTGCGTCGTTGCGAGGAGGCCCGTCAGACGGGCCGACGAAGCAATCTCCGTAAAGAATTTTGGATGACAGTCACGTTGTATAATTTCGGCAGACTCGCTTCGCTCGTGCTGGCGAAATTATCCAACGTACCTGTTAATGGTGACATGAGTGTTCGTCGGAAGTTTGTAAAAAATATGAAAACAACAATCAAAAATAGAAAGGGGGAGAAGGTATCAGTTCTAGTTGAGCAAGTTGAGAATCAAAAAGGTTTGGCTTTTGTTGTGCATGGACTTGGTGGGTTTAAAGAGCAGCCGCATATTACAAAAATGGCCGACGTGTTTAAATCAAATGGTATTTCAGTTGTTCGGTTTGATACAACAAACACTTTGGGAGAAAGTGATGGAAATTATGAAGATGCAACAGTTACGAATTATTATGAGGATCTAGAGGATGTTATGGCTTGGTCGGGGTCGCAAGAGTGGTATGAAGAACCGTTTTGGTTGGCAGCGCATAGTTTAGGTGGAATTTGTATTAGTTTGTTTGCCGAGAAGCATCCAGAAAAAGTAAAAGCTTTGGCGCCGATTTCTACAACAGTTTCAGGGAAGTTGAGTCTGGAAACACCGTCCTATGAAAAAGATAAAAAAGGTTGGGAAGAGACAGGGTGGCTCGTTCAGGAGAGTATTTCAAAGCCTGGCGAAGTTAAACGACTTAAGTGGTCTCACATGGAGGACAGATTGAAATATGATTTACTTCCAGAGGCTCATAAGTTAACCATGCCGGTTTTGTTGGTTGTTGGCTCAAAGGATGAATCAACTCCAGTTGGTGATCAAAAGATTTTATTTGATGCATTGCCTGAACCAAAAGAGATCCATGTGATAGATGGATCTTGTCATAATTTTAGAAAAGAAGAGTATCGGGAGGAGTTAGGTGAGATTTTTGATAATTGGATTAAGTCTATTTAGAGATTGCGCTTCGTAATGCTTGCTTAAAGCGGCGGCGGGAGATGCGGACGCGAAGTTGGCGGACTGCCTTTGAGACTTCGCGATCGCGACGATGAGGAATAAAAGAAAGAGCTGTTGCGTGGTAACGAAGGGTTAGCGTGGACATATTGAGTTTTTCTAATAATTTTTATACAATTTTAAAGCCGCCATACGCTTGGGAAACGTCCCATTGCGTACCAGGTGGTTTTGCGAGAACTGTCGGCTATGTCTTCCCGGACAACGACAGTTTTCTTTTTGTACAATGATTCAGTTGTGGATCCCTTCACAAATAAATCATTGCAACAAGCTGAACCCTTCGACAGGCTCAGGGTAAACCTTTTACACTGGATTGAATTGACGTATGACGGCTCTGACAACCCCCTGGATAATACAATCCTGAACAAATATCGGATCCATGGTGCTGTTAGCAGGTTGAAGCCTAATGCGATTTCTCTCTCTATAAAACCGTTTCAGTGTTGCATAGGCATTGTCCAGCAAGGCTACAACAACCTCACCGTTTTTTGGAGATGGATTTCTTTCGATCACAACATAATCTCCATCATAAATTCCATCGTCAATCATTGATTTTCCTTTAACTTGCAATACATAAGAGTTTTCACCATCAACAACAAAGTTTACTGGTACAGCCATTGTTTCATTTTGTTCAACAGCTTCAATTGGTTCACCTGCAGTAATCAGTCCAGACAAGGGGAGTAGTACTGCCATTTCAAATGGTTTTGCATGTACAAGTTCCATTGACCTAGCTTCGCCATCATGACCAAGTGTGATCTTGCCCTTTTCTGCAAGAGCTTGCACGTGTGCATGAACAGTGGCAGGGGAGGATAGGCTAAAGTGCTCGCCAATCTCTCTGTAAGATGGTGCATATCCAAAGTCTTCTACATAAGAACGAATAAAAGCCAGAACCTCTGTTTGTTTTTTGGTTAAATTAGACATATTTTTTTGTCATTTCGACCGAGCGCTAGCGAGTGGAGAAATCTCGAATTACGTTTTCAACATTCGAGATCCCTCGGCTTCGCCCGGCAGCTGCCGGGCTTCGCTCGGGATGACAGGGTTAGTTCGTTTTATGTTCGTATTATATCCGAACAAAAATCGAACACAAGAGTTGGGTTGTGGATAAAAAGAAATGACCCTCAAGGGGTCATGTGGTGGGTTTGAGTGAGTGGCTTTCGTTTTGCCAAGACTGAAAGAGGCCAACAGACGCGTGTGTCTCCGTTGTCTCCTTGGACATCCTGGCGTGTAAAAGCGTACTCAATATCCCAGTCGCTGCTGAGCAGCCTGAGAAGAGTCTCGCGTCCGTAGATTTCAGGAACCCCACAAGCAGGTTTTGGAACAGGTGTTGCCGTTGCGGTTTCGATTGCAAGCAATCCACCAGGCTTTACGAACCTGTGAATTTTTGGCAGCAAATGGCCAAGCACGAATCTTCTTGAAAGCCGTTCGAGTGCACCTCGCACGATAATGTAATCATGCGGCAGGCTTGGATCAAGAGATCTGAACCATTCCCAAATAGATCTGAGCTCCAAAAACACGCGTAGGCTTTGTGCTTCTGGAAACTCATGGTCAACGAAGATTACCTGTGACCCGTTTGCAGCAAGTGCATTTGCAAGAGGAACATTGGATGTTCCCAGGACGACCCCGATCTCACCAGGGCCGACTCTTTTGAGCAGGTCCGTGGTAAGAGGATCGTTTGCTAGCACTGGTTAAGCTCCTGTTGGATTGTGCGATGCTCCAAAGTAACAACTTTCCCCCATTCTGTCAACATAAATCCATTGATCAGGGGCTTGTATTTTGATAAGGTTGGGGTCGTTATGAAAGTTGTTGAATCGGTCACTCAAGGCCAGCCAGACAAAATTTGCGATCAAATTGCTGACGCAATCGTGGATGAGTATTTGCGTCGGGACAAGTTCGCAAGAACGGATATAAACGTAATGGGGTCGCGTGGAATGATTATGATTGGCGGTGAGGTTAACTCCACTGCTGACTTTGATGTTGGTGCTCTTGCCAAGCAAATCTATCTTGACATTGGTTATCAGGATGATGTGGATGTGTTTGTGAATCTTGAAGATCAGTCAGAAGAAATGAAGCGTGTTAAAAATGGTTGTAACGATACTGTGGTGGTAAACGGCTATGCAACGCATGAAACTCGCGAGATGTTGCCGCGACCTTTGGTGTTCGCTCATAAACTTGCACAGCGTCTTGATGATTTGCGAAAAACTGACCCTGCTTTTTCCTGGCTCAAACCAGACGGCAAGGTTCAGCTTCTTATGGATCAAGATAAAGTTTGTTCAGTTACACTTCTTGCATCACACCAAGTATCAATTGATGAAAAGCAAGTTCAAGCTGCGCTTCTTGAACGAGTGATATTACCGATTGTTGGCGAGGAAGGTGTAAAGATTTTTATTAATCCAATTGGATCTTTTACAATTTCCGGGTTCCGTGCCGATTCCGGAGTAAGCGGTCACAAAACAACGGTTGATACTTATGGAGGTCTTATTCCATCCGGTGACAAAGCACTCTCAGGTAAGGATCCACACAAAGCTGAACGAGCTGGCGCATATATAGCGCGTTATGTTGCTAAGTATTTGGTGGATCAAGAGTTGGCAAGCGCGGCTCTTGTAACGCTTGCATATTCAATGGGTCAGTCTGAGCCAATTCATGTGCAAGCGCTTGGAATGGGGGAAAAATCAAAAGGTTCAAAAATGAATCTTACTAACTTGATTAAACAAGAGTTTGATTTCAGACCAGAGGCTGTTGTTGAGAAACTTGGTCTTGCTGATCCGATTTATAGAAAAACTGCTGTTTATGGTCACTTTGGCCGAGTTGGATTTCCTTGGGAAGAAAAAGTTTGTTAAAATGTTGGCGTAATGTACTCAAATAATTTATGAAAAGATTTATTCCAGTAGTGCTTTGTGCACTTGTGTTGACAGGAGCTGGGTGTTCATCAGAGCCTGTCACAGAGGAGGAATTAACTATTACTTTTAATGAGCCTGTGCAAGAAACAATAACCTGGGAGTTTCCAGGAGCTCTCCCAGACGAGGAGATTCAAAACAAACAAATAAGACTTGCAACTGAAAAAGGTGACATCGTGTTTGAGCTTTTTGCAGACACTGCACCAAAAACAGTTTCTAACTTTGTTTACTTAACTAACGGTGGATATTACAACGGACTTACCTTTCATCGTCGTGAAGAAGGGTTTGTGATTCAAGGTGGAGATCCATCTGGGAATGGAACCGGTGGTCCTGGATATAAGTTTGAAGATGAGTTAAGTGATCCGCACAGTTATGATCGAGGAATTGTTGCAATGGCAAACTCCGGTCCAAACACAAACGGTTCACAATTTTTTATAATGCTTGGTGATGTACCGCTTCCAAAAAGTTATTCAATTTTTGGGAGAGTTACAGAAGGAATGGAAGTTGTTGACCAAATTCAGATCGGTGACAAAATGGAAGAAGTAAGAGTGGAGGATAAACAGTAAATTAACTATGAACAAGAAACACAGGTTCGGATTTTACGTGCCTGTGTTTTTGATTTTATTGATTGCGTTGCCGTTTGTTGTTTCAGGTTTTCTTGTTAATCGTATGTCATCCCGACCGAGCGAAGCGAGCGGAGGGATCTCGAATACGCGAGATCTCTCCGTTCCGTCCGGCCAAAGGCCAGACTCCAGTCGAGATGACACAAAGGTTCCTCTCCCAACAGAAGTCCGCGGGATTTATTGGACAAGTTCAACAGCACATTCAAAACGAGCTGATCAGTTGCTTTCGTACATGAAATCAACCGGACTAAACACAGTTGTTATTGATCTTAAAACAGACGCAGGTAAAGTTGTGATGACTGATCCCACAGTTCTGGAGAAGTTGGCTGAGGAAAATATTTATCGAATCGCCAGACTTTCAGTAATGCGAGATGGTGCTTATGCGCGCGAGCATCCAGAGTTTGCACTCAAGTCAGCAACAGGGGATTTTTGGTATGACAACATTGGTTCGGTCTGGGTTGATCCTGCAGCTGAGCAAGTTTGGGAGAATGCGATTGTGCTGGCAAAAGAGGCTTATGCAAATGGATTTGATGAGATCCAATTTGATTACGTTCGTTTTCCTTCGGACGGAGCAGTGAGTTCAATTAAATATCCTGTTTATAATTTTTCAAAATCAAAAGCTGAGGTAATGGAAAAGTTTTTTGAGTTTGTTGGAGGTGAAATGATGCAAGAGGGTATTCCTGTTTCTTTTGATTTGTTTGGTATGACATTTTGGACTTTTGAAGATTTTAGAATCGGACAGAGACTCATAGATGTTTTGCCAAATGCAGATTTTATTTCACCAATGGTTTATCCGTCACATTACCCCGATTGGTTTGAGGGGTATGGAAATCCAGCGGAGTATCCATACGAGATTGTAAAACGTTCGCTTGATGAGGGAACAAAGTTAATGCGAGGATTCTTTTCTGGTAGTGAAAAAGAACTTAGAAACAAATTTAGACCATGGATTCAAGATTTTGACATTGGCGCAGTTTATACTTCTGAAAAAATAGAAGCACAAATAAAAGCTTGTCGCGATGCGGGCGCGTCCGGTTGGATTTTGTGGAATGCGCGTAATGTTTATGAGCCAGCAAATTATCAATAATATGATTTTTATAAAAGAGGTAAACCCGTTTCCTAATGCAAGTTTTTTGGTTAAAGTCGAATCTGATAAGACAACCGAACATAAGGTTGGGCTTGAAGAAAGTTATTATCAAAAACTCACTGAAGGCAAAGTCGCGCCAGAAAAGTTGATTAAAAAGTCGTTTGAATTTCTTTTGGCTCGCGAGCCAAACACATCGATTTTAAGATCGTTTGACTTGCCAATGATTGGGCAGTATTTTCCTGAATACGAAAAGGAGATAAAAAAGTAAGGACATTAATTTCTCATATGGGAAAATAATGTTCAATTAATTTGTTTTTGTTTATGTTGAACCAATTGTCATTTTTAAAAAATATATCTTGGGACGAAGTGTTTTCTGTTTGGAAAGCGCACGAGGGTGCGGATCCTGTTTGGCAAGAGTTTGCTAAAAAAGAAAAAGGTTGGGGTTCATGGGAAGAGTGGCGCAGCAATCAGTCTGAATTTATAAATGCACAGGATCGAGAATGGAAGCTTTATGAGATCAGATGTCCAAACGAGCTTATCCCAAAATTTCGCATTGGGCCATTTAATGGTTGGCAAAAACATTTTGAAAAAAAGAACGTTTATACATTTGAAGATTTGGTTCAGAGAAAAACTGAATGGGTTTTGAATAATATTGGTGTTCAAGCCAGAAGAAATAATTTTCCAAAGAGTACACAGTTTATTGGATTTTATCTTGAAGATGATGACGTTGTTGTTCTCTTTGAAGGTCATCATCGTGCAGCAGCTGTTGCGCTTGCTGCTTATGAAAAAAATCCTATTCAATTTGAAATAAATCCAACAATAGCTTTGACAATTTTAAAAGGTGATCAAACAGAATTTTTTGATCAGATTCTCCAGCATCGCTTTGAACGATGAGGTGATGTTGACACAAAGCGAAAATAATGATTAAATATCAATCCGAATTTCCGGGTTGATTCTTTTGTGCGTTAACCACAAAAGGACTGGAATTCTGGAAGCGCTGTGCGATAACCACAGTGTTGGTGTCACTCTTTCACAATGGAGTCTGCGATGACCAGACGAAAAGACAGGCGGTCGATCACCGAACTGATCGGCGAACTGGCTCTACTGTTCACAACCGTGCTTGTTCTGATCAGGGACAGCAAGCGCGAACCTGACATGATCACGCGGCTGCGCCGTGCCCTTCAGCTCTTCAAGGAGAACCGGTTGGGTGAGGTAATGCAGCTCGCAGGGGCGGATGGAAAGCTCGACAAGGCTGTGCTCTTTGATCTGCTCAGCAAGGAGATCCAGGAAACGGATCTTCCCTCGCGGGCCAAGGAGTACCTTTACGAGTGCGGTGTTGTGTACGTGGGTGAGATCTTCCTCGTGATGCAGTACTGGGGCACTCGCGTGTTCAAATCGCGAACGCAGATCGAAGCCTTTCTGCATGCCAACCTCATTCCACTTGACCTGGATCCGATCCAGGCCGGATGGGAGCCGTCCTATTGGGGTGAGCAGGCCCCCGGGAGTGTGCAGACCCTGGAGTGGCTGCGTGGTAAGCTCGACCGAATCGTTGCTCCTCCCAACGTGTTCAGTCTTGAGGATCCGGTTTCGGTTCTCAAGCTCGAAGCGTACAGGCTTGGCTATGAGCACTATGGCACCCTGATTCCATGGGCGCAGCAAGAGCTTCGTCGCATGCGTCAGTTGCAAAAGCAGTTCTCTCGTTCCTCTCGGACCGGGGTTCCGAGAGGGCTCAGGATGGGGTTCTGCGTGCCAACCGACTGGTCTGTGCCTGGGGCACGTACGCCCGAGGTGTGGGAGCGTTTCACACAGGACAGGCTCGAGGTTTCTGAGCTCGGGCGAGCACTCAGGCAACGTCGTGTTCCCTTGAGCGATGAGATCGCTCGTCAGCTCTCGCGGTCGGACGAAGAGGCCAACGCTGAGCTCAGCCTTTTCCAGCAGTTTGCCAATGATCCGTGGATGCTCTGGGCGCTTCACAAGTGTGGGGTGACCGGTGTGGTAGAAGCTCTGGAGCTCGCGAACAACCATGGGCTTCACAAGGCTCTCCGTCAGCACGTAAGCACGGATCTACGCCCATACATGGGTTACATGGACGTGCTCCAAAGGAGGGTCGAAAAGACCTTGCGGGGTATTCTCGGAGTCTCCTTCTCGGCCCCGACCAGGGAGAGTATCCTTCTAGGCCTTCGGTCAAAATACGCACCTTCGGCCCTCGAGGGCTGATCTCCTCTCAGGAACGGCAGTGCCAAGCAGGCGCTCCGTTCCTTTTCAATTTCAACAAAAAGCTTTGATCCTTGCACAAATAAAAAAATTCCGCTAAGGTCTTGGTTCCTGGGAATGGGTTTGGGCTGGAGAGTTATCATGTCTGATGGCGTCGTCAGGGTTGTGTTTCACGAGGATGCTATCCATGAGCGCGTGGTAGCAATCGCAGAACAGATCAGCAAGGACTTTGCTGGTCAGGAGATCGTCCTGGTCGGGCTTCTCAACGGTTGCATTCTCTTCTTGGCGGATCTTGCCAGAGAGATCGAACGCATCCGCCTGAGGGGTGAAGGTGTTGCAAGCTGCATCATCGACTTCATGCGCTTGTCTTCGTATGGAAAAGGCAAAACCTCGAGCGGTCAGGCCGAGATCCAAGCGGATATGCAGCGATCTCCAGAAGGCAGGGTGATCATCGTTGTGGATGAGGTTGCTGAAACGCTAAACACCACACACCTTGTGGTGGAGCACATCAGAGCCAGGGACCCAAAAGAGGTTCGTGTTTGCGTGATGGTTGACAAAACCGATCTACACAAGCGCGACGATGTCGAGCTTCACTACGTTGGATTCTCCCAACGCAACTTGCCGTTTCTCGAAGGTTACGGCATGGACGACAAGCAGGCCAAACGCGGGCTTCCCCACATCGCCAGGTGCGACTAAGAGCAGAACTCCTGCTCTTTTCTTGTATCCAAAGAATTAGCAAGTATGGATGCAAGTGGTATAATACTTTTATGAAATCTAACATCACAGAAAAAACTTTTTATCAATACATCAAATGCCCGAATTGGGTTTATCTTGATGCTCATTCATCTGATTCTCGTTTACACGAACCTTTGATGTTGCAACTCATTGACGATGGTTTGATTGATGAAAAAAAGCGTGAAATCATTTCAGATCGACCTCGTGTTGTTGAGGTGACTGCAGAGGATGCGGATGAAGCATACTTGCAAACTCTTGAGTTTATGCGTGAGGGGCAGGAGACGATTTACAATGGCGTGCTTATTGATCAGCACTGGGTTGGTAATCCGGATATTTTGGAAAAAGTTGAAGGTCAGTCAAAGCTTGGTGACTATTATTATGTGGCCGTTGATATTAAGCGTTCTCGTTATCTAAAAGACGATCACAGATTTCAAGGTTGTTTTTATGCTGAACTTCTTGAGCGTGTTCAAGGGGTTAAGCCAACGCAGGGATATGTGATCAATCCGGACAAAGAGACCACTAGTTATTTGGTTGAAGAGTTTGAGGCTGAGTACGAGCTCACATTAACTGAAATTGAAAAAATAATAGCAGGACAACGACCTGTTCATTTTGTTACGTCCGGGTGCAAACAATCTCCTTGGTTTGATGAGTGTAGACAAGAGTCAGAAACATGTGAGGATTTGTCGCTTCTAAATCGTGTGTGGCGCGAAGAGGTGCGACGTTTAAAAGAAGTTGGTGTTGAAAAAATTTCAGAGCTTGCCTTAAAATCTGTTTCTGATTTGGAGTCATTGGCTCCGGATGTAAGTTCAGGACGACTTGAAGTAATGCGCGATCAAGCAATTGCAATTACTGAAAATAGACATATTATAAGAGGAAAAATTAACATGCCGGAAAGTAGTGTGGAGCTTTTCTTTGACATTGAAAGTGATCCACTTCGTGATTTTGATTATTTGTTTGGGGTTTTAAAGGTTGAGGATGGTAAAGAGGAGTATTATCAGTTTTTTGCCGAATCACCAGAGCAGGAAGTAAACATGTGGAAAGATTTTGTTGAGTTTATTGAGCAACATATTGATGCGCCGATTTATCATTATGGTTGGTTTGAAATGGAAGTGGTGCAAAGGTATGCGGCAAAGTACGGTATTTCTCCTATTGCCAAAGACGCGCTTGAAAAAAATATGATTGACCTGTTGGTACTGCTGCGTCCTGTTGTTATTTTCCCTTTGAGTTTTTATTCGCTAAAAGATATTGCCATGCACATTGGGTTTACATGGCGCTCTGAAGATGCTTCTGGTGCGAATTCGGTTTTGTGGTTTGAACAGTGGCTTAAAGATAAAACACCAAAGTTGTTGCAAAAAATTGTAGAGTATAATGAGGATGATGTAAGAGCAACGCATGTGTTGCAACGTTGGTTAAGAGAAAATGCGAGTTTATAAATTATGAGACAGCCGGTTCGTCGATTTATTAAATTTATTATCATAATAATCGCCCTTGGCGCGGGTATGTATTCGCAGCGTTGGGCGATTTTAGATTGGGTTGAGGAGTTGAAAAAAGCTTCGCTACCAGAAGCTGCGAGTTATGAGGAGGTTGGAGAAGTAAAAGAGGTTGGAGAGGTCGGAGAAGTCCGAGAGGCTGAAGAGGTTGAATTTTCTGTCATCTCGAGCGAGCGAAGCGAGCCGAGAGATCTCGAATATGCAGAAGATCTCTCCGCTCCGGTCGACAATTCAGAATCCTTGTCGACCTCCGGTCGAGATGACACAGTTCTTAAAGAACAAGCAACACCATTCCCAGCATCAGTAAACTTGGCTGTTCCATTCACTCCGCAAGCTCCGCATGCGAACTGGGATCTTTTACATAAAGAAGCCTGTGAAGAAGCATCTATCTTAATGGTTAATGCTTATTATCAAAATGTTCCAGAAGGAAGAATGGACCCGGATTCAGTTGATGTGGATTTGAAAAAAATAGTTGAGTTTGAAAATGCTTTATTTGGATATTTTGAGGACACAACAGCTGAACAAACCGGAGTTCTTGCGGAGCTGCATTTCGGAGCATCCAAAGCAGAGGTAATTGAAAACCCAACGATTGATGATATTAAAATGCATCTTGCTGCTGGGAGACCTGTCATTGTTCCAGCTGCTGGACGGCTTCTTGGCAATCCATACTTTCAAGAACCCGGACCGATTTATCACATGTTTATAATTCGTGGGTACACAGAAGCTGGCAAATTCATCACCAATGATCCAGGTACAAAACGCGGCGAAGCATTCCTTTATGATTTTGACACGATCATGAATGCAATGCATGATTGGAACAATGGCAACGAGATTACAGAGGGCAAAAAGAAAATTTTAATAGTTTATCCATAATATGCAATATCTACTTGGTGGAGCTTTGGGGGTGCTAGTAGCGTTTGCGTTTTCAATTCCAGCAATCATGCTTGAGTTTCTTCAGGGAGGTAAGCCAGAAGAAACACCACTGGTTATTGATATTAAAACAATCTTTGGGAAAAAGCTGAAACGCAATGAGGTTTTTCTGGTTGGGCTTTTGCTTTATCTAATCATTGGTTTTCTTTTCGGACTCATCTATGTTGTTTTTGTTGAACAAGGATGGTTGTTTGTAACTCACTCGCCTTATGCAATAAATTCACTTTTTGTTTATGGGGTTTTAAGTTGGGTTGTTGCAAACGTTTTAATTTATCCAGCCCTTGGGATGGGTTTGTTTGCAAGAAAAGAAGGCGAAAATGTTTGGCTTGAAACACTTGTCTCGCATTTACTTCTTGGTTTCTTTTTGTGGTTACTCATTCAGTATTATCAACCTTACTTTTTTGTATAGTGTAAAGATATGAGTTATATAATTTTCCGTTGGGTAATCAACGCGCTTGCACTTCTGGTTGTTGCCTATCTTATTCCTGGTTTTGCAATCGCTACTGTTTACAATGCTCTGATTGCTGCGCTGATTCTGGGTTTGGTGAACGCACTTGTGCGACCATTGTTTTTTATACTCACACTTCCTGTTACGATTATTACACTAGGACTTTTTACTTTTGTAATAAACGCTTTGATGCTTTGGTTGGCTTCTACGATTGTTGAGGGGTTTGTGATTTCAGGATTTGTTCCCGCGCTTTTGGCAGCGCTTGTATTGTGGGTGATTTCGCTTTTGACTAATTGGTTAATTAAACATGCAGAAACAAGTTAATTAATAACGTCAACAAGGCGTTTGTTTTTTTATCGTGTCATTGCGAGGAGGCCGAAGGCCGACGCGGCAATCCTCGTATACGAAGATTGCTTCGTCACCCTCGACAAGCTCGGGTTCCTCGCAATGACACGGATAGAGTATGGCTCATAGCAATTCATTAAAACCAACAACGCTTGTTGTGTCAGTGGGAGGTTCGCTTGTTGTTCCAAACGGAGGAATCGATCATGAGTTTTTAAAAGGCTTGCGAACACTTATTAAAAAGCATATCAAGCGAAACTGGCGATTTGTAATTGTTGTTGGTGGAGGTGGAACGGCTCGTCATTATCAAACAGCAGCCAGAAAGGTGGGGAAGTTAACTCGTGATGATTTGGATTGGCTTGGAATTCATTCGACCAGATTAAACGGACATTTGCTTCGAACAATTTTTCGAGACATTGCACATCCTGCAATACTTAAAAATCCAACCAGCTTATTAAAATCCTGGAAGCAGCCAGTTCTTATAGCTGCGGGATGGAAGCCGGGTTGGTCAACGGATTATGTTGCAACACGCATTGCAAAGCGTTTGAAAGCCGAGGTTGTTATCAATCTTTCAAACATTGATTATCTTTACAACAAGGATCCGAATAAGTACAAAAACGCTGAAAAGATTTGTGAAATCTCGTGGAAAAATTTTCGTAAATTAGTTGGAAGCAAGTGGGTTCCCGGAATGAATGCACCGTTTGATCCTGTTGCGTCTCGTTTGGCAGATCAGTCCGGAATCCAGGTTTTGCTTCTTAATGGGAAGAATTTGAAGAATTTGGATGGTTTGTTAAAAGGTGAAAAGTTTAAAGGGACTGTGATTGGGTAAGAAAATAAAAATTTTATACAAAAAAATTTCCCAAAAAAACATAACGATCGTTATGTTTTTTTAAAATTGTTTTTTAACAATTTTGGCCAAAACAAAACAAGATGCGGACAAAAATCCTAACGATCGTTATGATTCTTCCGGAAATAATTTTTTCTTGTAACCGTCGGTGTCAAATCGACTGAGGTTACCATTATCTCTACGGGCCCATGTGCCCGGGATGAACAAAAAATCCCCCTTCGATAAATTTGGAAGGGAGACTTTTTGTTGAGACCGACATTGTAGAGGTAATTCCTCAGTCGTGACTCTATTAAATCAGAAAAAGTTGTGTTTGTCAAATCGAAAAACCGTCCGGTTAAGTGTGGAGTTCCACAACTTTTCCAGACGGTCTAGGCGTTCGCGATTTCTTTGTCGCGTGCCCTTCGCTTGATCCTTGCAATCAGGTAGATGACAAGGATTGTAGAGGGAACAGCGCGACCAAGGTAGATCCAGGAGAACGGATCGTTCTTGACCCAAGCGGGGTAGAGCGCGGACAGATTCGCTAGAAGCACTGCGCACCACAGGAACAGGGGTTCGGTGCTTTTGGTTGCTTTGAGCAGACGCTTTACTGTTGCGATGTAAGCGATGAGTGCGATGCATTGCACCAACGTGTAGGAGATCAAGGGCTCTTTGGTCAACGACCAGAACACCACAACCCCTGCTCCACCGGCAAGGCACCACTTCTGGACTCTGTCGAACGCAACATTCAGGGTTTTGTAACGAATGTTGGTCAGAATGACGCCAATGAGAATGATCGTGATGTTGATCACACCAGCAGTCACTCCAATGTTTGCTGTCCAGGATTTTCTGGGACTGACCCAGTACATCCAGAACGATAGACCCATCATAACCATCATGAGGATCCATGTGGCTGGAACAGGATTCGTTTCTCGAATCCAAGCGCGGTGAACGTAATCCACCGCAGAGACCAGCATGAGCACTACGGTCACAAGTACGGTGATTTCGTACACTTTACTCCCCCCCCAGTTTGTAGTAGGGCGTTGTATTTTGTCGGCTTAACGACGCCCAAAAATAACATTTTTTTTGAATTTTGTCAACAGATTGGGCTATTTATCCGTGTCAACTGATTTAATAATCTAACCCGGGAGGGTATCGTTGTCTGATGAAAGAATCTAACCCAAGGGTTTGGATTTCTTCCGGAAGGCAGCGTTCTTTTTATGAATGAATTTAAGTTTCTTCGTGATTACTCTTTTCAGTTCAGCTGGATTTAATTTCTTGTAGATTTGTCTGAGTTTCTTTTTTTCTGCTTCCGGAATATCTTTACACAGGAGCACTCGCTGGTAAGGTGTTTTAGGTGTGTCATAGATACGTTTGATTTTTTCTTTGTGCTTGCCTATGCGTTTCTTTTGAATAAGCTTCATGGTGGGTTGAAAGAAATTCTTATACAACCTAAGTTCATGACGATTAAGATCGTTCATAAGTTTTACAACCTCAGGACCTTCTATCCGTTCATATCCATAGACCTGTCTCACGTGTGTCCAGTTCTTTTGTTCGATATGAGCGTTGTCGTTTTTCTTGTAAGGCCGTCCACGTGTGAAGTCAATTGCTTTATCCTTACACCATCGGTATAGCTGCCAATTAATGAACTCGCTCCCGTTGTCTGGGTCTATACCTTTGAGCTTAAACGGGAGTCGTTTCTTTATATGTTCTAATCCATTCATAACCCGTTTTTGTGCTTTTCCAATAAACGACTCTTGTTCTGTCCAACCGGTCAGAATATCTGTGATATTCAAGGTATTGGCGAATTCTCCAAGGGCAGAGTCTCCACAATTAGCCACCAGGTCAAGCTCACAGAACCCTGGTTGAGATTCTTCCCAACTGCTTGTCCTGATGGGGATCTGACTCTTGAGAAGACTTCCCGGTTTGGTAGTTCCTTGAATACGTCTGCGAGCTTGCACGCGCGAGCGCTTGAGTTTTTCGTTAATAGTCCATACAGAGACAGTCTCGAGTTTCTGACGAATCTCATCAGAGATCTTCAATTCTTTAAATACAACAAGCTTGTCTGCCATCTCAGTGAGTATGGGTTTGAGGCGTGCACCACAAGGGTAGTCAAGAATCTTCCAGATCTTTTTGATAACCACCACAAACCGTTTGTCATACTTATGTACTCTGGCTTTGCGCTGACGTACTGTCTTGTTTTCAAGATCTGTCTTAGTGCTCAAACAGACAATGACATGTTTTCGGTTGAGACCTGTTACTTTGCAACACTCATCCAGCATGCCAGCTTTCTTTTCTTTGGAAGCTTTTAAGTATCTGGACTTAAGACGCTTGAGATATTCTCTTCTTGAGGAAAGGCTCATATGTTTGTTCATATGCGCCACCTTCCCTGGTTTTTTCCACTTTCTCAAGGTTAGATTCTTATTTCAAACAACGTATATCCTCTTAGTTAGATTTTAGACCAGTCAATTCGTTTATCTTGACACTTCCTTTATTATCAATTATACTTTTCTCGAACTAAAGATTCGCCACAGACAACGGGTCGCCAGATCCGCCAAAGCTCGGTGTAGCCGAGCGACGGCGGACGCATAAGTCCCGTCGAGGTGAAAATGCTCAGGCATTTTTCGATCATCTGCGGCACGAGTCCGCAGTTGATTTTTTTCCAGTAAATATGATTCTTTCATATTTGCGAAAAAAATCATCCTGAGCGACCCCGAGCTTGCCGAGGGGGAGTCGAAGGATCTCATTCACTTAAAGGTCGAAAAACTATGCCAAAAACACGCGCACAAAAAGAGGAGATTGTAGATCAGTTGGCAGATAAGATGTCCCGTCTCAAATCCGCGGTGTTCACATCCGTATCCGGATACACCATGGATGACGCTGATGAACTTCGAAAGAAGGGAAAAGAAAGCGGAGTGGAACTTCTCATTGCCAAGAAAACTTTGCTTGTAAGAGCGCTTGAAAAAAGTGGATTCCAAGTTAGCAAAGATGATTTTGAGGGGAGCATTCTTTCTTCATTTGGTTATGATGACGCTGTTTCTCCAGCAAAGCTCATACACAAGTTTGCAAAGGAACGAGATGGTATCAATGTAGTTGCTGGAATTCTTGAGGGAAAAATTGTGGGACCTGATGCGGTCAAACAACTCTCAATCTTGCCAAGCAGAGAAGAGTTGCTTGCAAAGCTTGTTGGATCCATTAACGCACCGGTTTCAGGATTTGTTAATGTCTTGGCCGGCAACTTGCGTCAATTCGTTTACGCATTGAATGCAATTAAAGAAGCAAAAAGCTAATTAAAAAAATATGACTGACAAAGAAACAAAAGAGAACACAAAGGAAGAGGTTGCTGCAGCACCGGCTGCAGAAGAAAAAGCAGTTGAGGTTCCTACAAAGTTTAAGGATCTTATTGAAAAGATTGAGCAAATGTCTGTGCTAGATCTTGCAGACCTTGTGAAAGTTTTAGAAGAGAAGTTTGGTGTAAGCGCTTCAGCTCCTGCAATGATGGTTGCTGGTGGTGGTGCAGCAGGTGGTAGTGAAGAAGCAGAAGAGAAATCAGAGTTCGACGTCGAGCTCGCAGGAGTTGGTGATAACAAGATCGCTGTGATCAAGGTTGTTAGAACCATCACAGGTCTTGGTCTTAAGGAGGCTAAGGATATTGTTGATGCAGCACCAAAGGTTGTGAAAGAAGCTGTGCCAACAGCAGAGGCAGAGGAACTTAAAAAGCAAATCGAAGAGGCTGGCGGAGCAGCAAATCTAAAGTAAAATAAAAAATCCCTGGGTCAGCCCAGGGATTTTTTTATTCTATCTTTTTAATTTCATCTCCATCCCATCCATTAACAAAGTTTCTTCATCCAATCTGTTTACTGCGATGTCGTATGTTTTGTTGTGATCCAGAGAAGTTTTTTGGACTATTATCGATCCGTCTTCATAGAATTCCGTAAGTGCATAAGTGCCTTTGTCCTTCATATCAGAGTCAGTTTTCATTGTGTATTGTCCTTCTTTGAAATCATATTCCACAAACCATTCACGGCCGTCTTCTAATTGGCCTCCCGTATACCAAGTTCCAGTGATCTCATCTACAATCGTGTTTGGGGCAAGGAATGCAACAAGCGCGAAAATGACTATTAATGCGGCAATAATGCCGGGAAGAAAGGTTTTTTTCATATTTTTATTCTAAGTGTGAGGCAGCAATTGAGTAAAGTTTTGAACCTGCTAAAAGGTAAATAGAATAATTTGACTCGTCAATAATTATATCCGTCATGTCTTCAAATGCTTTTGATCTGTATTGAACAATGAATTCACCTGAGTCTTTTTTGTAAATTATAAGCCTGTTTGTTTTTGGCTCAAGTACATAGAGGAACTCACTTTCAGGATCAGTCCAAATGTCAGTTGCTTCTGTAATTGGTGGATCAACTAGTTTTGTTTCCCAGCCCACTTCTGTTCCATTATCAAATCGCATAACTTCCCCGTTCTTTTTAAGAACATAAACAGATCCGTCGATTGCAAGCGATACGACATTTTTTAGATCCTTAGTTTTGGAAGTAATCCAACCGGTTTTATCTGAGAAACCAGATCCAACATTTGTATAACGTTCGATCTGACCATCTGATTGAGGTGTTTCAGGTAGTAAAAGATAAATCCGATTTGAATAAGCCACAAGATCCACCCATGGAGGAACCTTGCTTGTTAGTGATGATACGGTTTGTTTTTCTGTTTCTTGATTAAACATTGAAACGCCAACACGGTCGTCCAAGAAAAAGATCTTCCCATCTTCTTCCGATGCTTCACTTGCAGGCAAGAGATTCTCAAGTGTTGTTCCTAGCGGCTTGAACACTTTTTGTGTTCTATCAAGTTGATACACACGACCGTCAGATCCAAAAACATAAATTTGTCCGTTTGGTTGTACCATTGCATTTCCAAAGACTCCGTCTGTAATATTTTCAAGGTCAGCAAGCAGTGGTGGATTTGGAATGGTGATGATGTGCCTTAGTTCATCAAGAGCAGTTTGAATTTTTGTTTCAAAGTCTTGTGCTACTTTTTGTTGTTCTTCAGTATCCTTAGCAAGACTTTCAAGAACTGTTGCAGCGTTCACATAAAGCAACCGCGCTTGATTTTCATCTTTATAAATGACAGCACCGTCAGCACGTTCAATCAAGTCTTCAATACTGGAGATTTGTTCCTGGTATACTTCAGCATTTTTTGCGCGTGCTTGCGAGTTTGAAAGAATGGAAATACTCACCATCAGAACAACAACAGCCAAAACAGCACCGATTGTAATGTACTTTGATGATTTTTCAAGTCGTTTAAATCGATGTAAAAAGTTCCCCCAAAATTTTCCGACCCCTTGTTCTTTTGTATTGAGTTTTTTTAGAGCACCTGCGCGTTTTTCTTTTTTACTTAAGGCTGCTGCAAATCGGAAAAGTGTTTTTCCATGACGCCATACAAATCGTAGCAGAACGCGCAAAATAGCCTTTAAAACTCGAAGAAACGTTTGTAAACCACTGTTGCCTCTATTGATATCTTGAAGAACTTGCGATCGACGTTTTCGCATTAATCCAACTTTTTTAACAAGGTTTATAAACAATACTCCCAGCTTTGGTTTTTGATCTTCCAGCAATTTTTCGGTTTCTTCTTTTGAATGAACCAATGATTCAACTGACACATCTGCAAGTGGTTTTGCCACGTTGCCATTTTGTTCAATTGCAACAGTTTGAACCTTAACAATAACAAGAAGCAGAGATTCATTATGAGGAAAATATTGTCTGATTTTTTCGGTGGCGCTTTTTGGGGGCAAGGAAGAGAGGACGTTGTTGAGTTCATCTTGAGCAATGGTGCGTTGCAGGTCCTTATCAGCGATACAGAATACATCACCTTCATGCAGATCCCCATCAAGAACAACTGCAAAAGGTTTTTCCCATGTTGGAAAAGCACGTTCGGTTTGGATGCTTCTGAAAAGATTAAAAATTTGATATCTATCAGATGGTTTTTTATGCAAAAAGAGTGCGGTTAATTCACCTGTTCCAGAGAGATACATTTGCTGATCAACTGCAATACCAACAACTCCATCAAAGTGTTCAATGGGCACACGGAATTTTCCTTCTCTAACATGCTGTGCAAGCGTTTCATTTAGTGCACCAAGAAATTGTTCAAAGCGGTGTTGTGCATTTGCCTCTTTTCCAAAGGTTGTTGCCAGTCGATGAACGTGATCATTGAGTGTTTGTAAAAGAAATTCTGAGTCACCATTGCTCTTTTTTGTTCTGGCAAGCATAAAAACATAGCCCTTGCGTCCATCAAGCTCAAGAAGCAAAGATACCCCGGATATTGGCTCGTTTGGGGCATTTGGCTCGTATTTTGATGCTTTTATCGGGAACGACATAAAAGATTTGCTCTTACCACACCATTTGTGTACATTATACCTGGATACCTTCTGTGTGCAACCATGAATTTTATGAAAAAAAAGGTCTTCAAGCTTGAACAGATGTTTGGTTCAAAGACAAGAGCCAGACTTATGAGTCTATTTCTACAGAATCCTGAAGAGGCTTTTTTTGTTCGCGAGCTCACAAGACGGATTGATGCTCAACTTAATTCTGTAAGACGTGAACTTAAGAACTTGCTTGACATGGGTCTAATTGTTGAGAAAATAGATCAAAACAAAATCAAATCAAAAGCTCTTTCTGATAAAAAGAAATACTATACGGTTAACAAGCATTTCATTTTACACGATGATCTTCGTGTCTTGTTTCAGAAGATTCACATCCTCTTGAAACAAAATCTTGTCCAAGAGGTTGATGAAAAGGGAAGTATTTTTTACTTTGCATTTACCGGACGTTTTGTTGATGTACCGGAAATTCCAACAGACATTTTGATTGTGGGAAGTATTAAACAAAATATTCTTGAGAAGACAATAAGTAAATTTGAAACGGAAATGCCAAACGAGATCAATTATACAATTATGCCAAAAGGCGAATTTCTTGATCGTAGGCAACTTGCGGATCGATTCCTTTTGTCAATTTTAAATGGTGAAAAAGTTGTAATGATCGATCGAATCAATAAAGTATGATGCTCTATTTAAGAGGCCAGGATATTCGCAAGTTAAGTATTGGTCTTCTGGAAAATAATAAATTTGTTCGATTGGAAGAGTTTAGAGTTTCACCTGAACTTTTTTTGTCTCAGTTAAAAAAGACTTTTGATAACTGGGACGTTGATTTAGATTCTTTTAATGGAATAGTTCTTGTTAATGGACCGGGTTCTTTTACTGCAACACGTGTTAGTATTGCAATTGCAAACACACTTGCGTTTTCACATGAGTTACCAGTGTTCTCAATTGAGAATCCAAAATATTTAGATGATAAAACTCTTATTGATTCAGTTGATTTGTCAGGTGTTTTGTCAAAATCATACGCAACTGTTGTTTATGATAGGCCCGCAGGTATTACAAAACAGAAATAAAATTTGGGGATAAACAATTGGCTAGAAACACGTAAAAATGTTACTTTTATAGTAGCTTTTATTCGTAAAGTTCTAATTTATGTATTATTCCGAAGTGCTTCAAGAGCCCCTTCTTGGACTTTGGGACACAGTTATTGCGTATTTGCCAAACGTGATCGGTGCTCTCATTGTTTTTTTGATTGGTCTTATTGTTGCAGTTGTTTTAAAGAGTGTGGTCGTTAAGATCATAGAGCTTGTGCGCATTGATGAACTTGCACACAAACTCGAGATCACCACACAATTTGAGCGTGCAGGTGTTAAGCTGCATGTTGGAGAGCTGCTTGGTTGGATAGTCAAGTGGTTTTTTATTATTGTTGCTCTTATTGCAGCAACAGACATTCTTGGATGGGAACAGGTTACAGTTTACCTTCGCCAGGTAGTGCTATACATTCCAAATGTCATTATTGCTGTGATCATTTTGCTTGCTGGTATTTTGCTTGCAAGTTTTGTTCAGAATGTAGTAAAGTCCGCTGTTGAGGCTGCCAAATTAGCTTCTGCTGACTTTCTTGCAGGAATTGCTAAGTGGTCAATTTTGATCTTCAGTTTAATGGCAGCGCTTGTTCAACTTCAGATTGCACCAGAACTTATCCGCGTTTTGTTTACAGGGCTTGTTGCATTGCTCGCACTTGCTGGAGGTTTGGCATTTGGACTTGGTGGAAAAGACCATGCTAAAAAGTTTCTTGATAGACTCAAAAAAGATATTTCATCGGATAAATAATGGATCAGGAAAACTATCGCTACGGCAAATTAAGATTTTGGGAAATGTTCCCCGGCCTATTGGTTTGGGGAACTTTTAGCTTTGCTCTTATTTTTGCTTTTGTGAAACCTTTGTGGGTGGTTGTTTTTATTATTGTCTTTTATCTTCTTTGGCTTTTTCGTGTTGTTTATTTCAATATTTTTCTTTTGATTTCATGGCGGAAATTTAAAAAGACAGCTCAGATCGATTGGCAAAAGCGATTGAAAACAATTGAAAAGGCAGACGAAATTTACCATCTTATATTTTTGCCTACCTATAAAGAAGGATATGAGATTATTCAAACCACTTTGCAATCACTTAGAGAAAATGCTTTTCCAAACGATCGAATGATTATTGTGCTTGGAGGAGAAGAGGCGGACACGGAAGCTTTTAACAAACACAGCGAACGAGCGCTACGTGAATTTGGTTCGGTTTTCAAAAAGATAATTGTTACATTGCATCCAAAAGGATTGCCAAACGAGATTCAGGGAAAAGGATCGAACTTGAATTATATGGGAAGACAGGTTGAAAAGGTTTTGCAAAAAGAGTTTCCAAAGATAAAGGATGAGGATTTTATTGTCTCAGCGTTTGATGTGGACACTATCGCACATTCTCAGTATTTTTCTCATCTTACTTATCTTTATTGCACAGTAGAAAATCCCACGCGGTCTTCCTATCAACCTATTGCGCTTTTTTCTAATAACATTTGGACAGCTTCAGCACCTGTTCGCGTTGGGGCATTTGGAACAACCTTTTGGCTTTTTGGTGAGCTGACTCGACCAGATCGGCTGTGGACGTTTTCATCTCACTCTATGCCATGGGTTATGTTAAAAGATGTGGGTTTTTGGCAAACGAATATTGTAAGTGAAGACTCGAGAATTTTTATGCAAGCGTTTTTGCGCTATCATGGAGATTACAGAGTAACACCAATGTTTTTACCGGTCTCAATGGATGCGGTAACCGGTTCAACATACAGAGAGGCGTTGGGGGCTTTGTATATTCAGATGCGACGTTGGGCTTGGGGCGTTGAGCATTTGCCGTACATTATTGATGGGTTTCGTCGAGATTCTAAGATTCCAAAAAGAAAAAAACTTTGGTACATCTTTAACCATATTGAAGGGATGTACACATGGGCCACAGCACCGATTATTATGTTTGTGCTTGGATGGCTTCCGCTTCTTCTTGCCAAAGGTCAATCAGGCGCAATCTTTCAGGCAGCACCGTTCACGCTTGAAAATCTTATGCAGTTTGCAATGATTGGAATTTTGGTTTCAGCAATTGTCTCATTAACTTTATTACCTCGACGACCCGAGTCTGTTAAAAAGCACACCTGGATAATAATGGCGCTTCAGTGGATTTTACTTCCGATTACTTTTATTGTGTTTGGGTCATTCCCAGCCATTGATGCACAAACAAGATTGATGACCGGAAAGTATCTGGGGTTTCATGTGACAAAGAAACAAAGGTAATAAAGAACCTCCCATTGGGAGGTTCTTTTGGCTTTGGTGCTTCGTTAGGTTCGTCAACACAAAAAGCATAACAAATATTCAGGTTTTGTCAAGATTTGAGATCTGTGGATCTGCGGGGAGTTGAACCCCGATCGTTTAGGTTGACGATCCTAACGATGCAACCTGCCAGACCCACAGATCTCAATACTCAACAAAAAATTCCCATCCAGTTATGGAAGGGAGAATTTATTTACACTAAAATTAAATCAAATTTTTTATAGTTTGTCAATATTTTTTGTGGACTAATTTGCTCACCGTGTCTCTTCTAAAATAACTCCTTCAGAAAATCCACCACGCTCGTCGCGTTTTTCTTTTTGTAAAAGTTGGAGTTGTTCTCTGTTTACTTTGTGAAGTGCCGTAAGGCTGTGAATTACTTCCAGGATGTCTGCCAACTCTTCTGGTTCCTCGCTCTTTAAATACTCGTCAACTTTTTCAATTAATTTTGCTTGGAGCGCCTGCTTATACTCTGGTTCTGATGCAATGTGTTTTTGTGGTACATCACCGTTTCGTTCAATAATTTCTGGAATCTTGTCGCGTACAAGTTTGCCATGATAACGCGCAAGCGGGTGCACTCCCTGTCGCATTAGATTTTCAAGAGGCACAAATCTAGGAGATGGAATCTGTTCCCAATCAAACCAATCCCATAGTTCGCATTTATCAGGCTCGCGTACTCGTACCTCACCTGAGTCATAGTCTGCTTTCATGAAAACGGTTATGTAATGTTTGTCCTCGCTAATATTGTTGTCATTTGTAATACCCAGGAAGTGAACATTTTTAATTTCAATTCCAGCTTCTTCGCGGGTTTCTCTTTTGGCGCACTCCTCAAAAGATTCGTTAAATTCTAAATGTCCACCGGGCGGAGCCCATGTTTCTAATCCAAGCTCAGCTGTTCTTTTTCCAATTAAAATTTTTCCGTCTTTTATAATAACTACCCCCATTCCCACTTTTGGTCGATTTTCAGACATATGGTTGTGACATTGCGTCATTGCGAGGAGGGAGGCTTTAGCCAACCGACGAAGCAATCTTCGTATACGAGGATTGCCGCGTCGGCCTTCGGCCTCCTCGCAATGACGCGATAAAATTGTCTTATATGAAGAATTACATTATTATGAGCCCATTATGTACCCTAGAATTTCCATTAACATTGTTAGCTGGAATTCAATGAAATTCCTTCCGGATTTGCTCGCGTCCATTATGCAGCAAACCTATAAGGACTTCAACATTCTTGTAATTGACAATGGTTCAAGTGATAATGTTGAGGCTTATTTAAAAGAGAATTATCCAGAAGTGACAATGATTCGTAATGCACGCAATCTTGGGTTTTCAGTAGCGCATAACCAAGGGATTCGGTACGCGCTTGATCATTGGGATGAGGAGGATTTAGAGGATCGTTACGTTTTAGTTACTAATCCGGATACGATTTTTTCTGAAACATTTTTAGAGGAGTTAATGGCTTCTGTGCATGAAAAACAGGCTGCATCATTTGGTGGAAAATTACTTCGAGCATTTGGTAGTAATCAAGAAGACGAAACCCTTAAGGAAATTGTGAAATCAGATCTTATTGACACAACAGGGTTGAGGTGTCAAAAGAATCGAACAGTGTTTGATAGAGGGGCAGGAGAGCTTGATAAACAACAATACGACCAGGAGACAGAGGTGTTTGGTCTTTCCGGAGCGCTTGTGTTGTATAGGGCAAGCGCACTTCGTCAGGCGCAATATCAAGATGAGTTTTTTGATAATGATTTTTTTGCGTACAAAGAAGATGTTGATTTGGCTTGGCGGTTTCAACACCTTGGGTTTAAAGCCCTTTATGTTCCATTGGCAGTTGCGCACCATTATCGAGGCATATATGGCAAAGAGAACATGGGATTTGTTGAGCGCATAAAAAATCGGTTGAGCAAATCCGGTGTTCGGAATTTCTACTCTACACGCAATCATGTGTTGATGTTAATTAAGAACCTAAGGTTATCAAACGCAATTCTTGCAGCACCAAGACTTATCATCTCAGAGCTTGTTAGGTTCTTTTATGTTTTATTTTTTGAACCTAAAAATCTGTTAGCGTATTTGGGAGTTATTAAAGGTTTGGCAAAGATGTTGAGAAAACGTAAACACACATTGGATAAAACATCTCGTTCAGCAAAAGAGTTAAGAGCCTGGTTTAAATAATATGATGGATGTTTCCATTCTAATTGTTCACTACAACACCCCTAAACTTTTAAGGCAAACTCTTAAGGGGATTTTTAGTTCAAACATTTCCGTACCATTTGAAGTGATTGTGGTTGATAATAATCCTTCTCAACGCATACAAGAGCAAGTTGAAAAAGAATTTCCACAAGTAAAAGTGTTTGTAAGTGATTCAAATATTGGATTTGGTTGCGGAATGAATCTTGCCATGAAACATGCGTCTGGTCGTTATTACTTTGTTTTTAATCCAGACATTGCTTTGTTTGAAGGAACAATTGAGAAATTGGTTCAGTTTATGGACGAGAATAAAGACGTTGGCATGGTTGGGCCTCAGCTTTTAAATCCAGACCGATCGCTTCAACACAGCTGTTATCGTTTTATGGATCCAAAGATTATTTTGTATCGACGGATTCCTCTTCTTAAAAATTTGCGTAAGGCAAAAGAAGCAGTGTCTCATTATTTAATGGAAGATTGGGATCATAAAGAAACGCGAGAAGTGGATTATTTGCTTGGCGCTGCAATGTTTGTGAGAAAAGAAGCCGTAGATGATGTTGGTGTTTTTGATCCGGAATACTTTGTGTATTTTGAAGATCAGGATTGGTGTCGGCGTTTTTGGAAAGCTGGTTGGAAAATTCTTTATTATCCAGAAACACAACTTGTTCATTACCATCGTCGAGAAACCGCAGAAGGAAATTTTTTAAAACAACTTTTCAACAAACTCACACGCATTCAAATTCAAAGTGCGCTATACTATTATAAGAAGTATAAAGGCGAGGAAAATCCACATGGCGCATTCAACAAACTTTCTTCATGATATCGAGCCGGCGCTTGATAAAAAACGCGATCGTAAAAAGAAACGATTGCATTTAGTGCTCTCGATTATTCTTTTTTTGCTTGTTGCATGGTTGGTTATGACGTTTGTTGCGGCAGGTCTTGTGTTTGCAAACAGCATGGATGCAATGGACGAACTCTCAAGTGCACGCGACGATGCTCTTGAGTTGCATTTTTCCAGCGCACTTGAGCACGTAAAAGTGGCTGAGAAAAAATTTGAAAGTGCACAGCGAGGGTTTGTCTTTCTTGTTTCAACAAAATATCTTCCATGGGTTGGAGGAACCGCAAGACAAGTTGAATCCGTGATTGATTCAGGTTCTTTGCTTATAGCATCTTTAAAAGATGCTTTTGTGATTGCCCAGGATTTGGTTCAGCTTTCCGGGCTTACGGACGAGTATTTGAGCAAAATGAAAGAGGGGCTTGTTGAGGATGTTCGTTTTCAAGATCTTCCAACAGAAACAAAGCAATCGATTCTTAAACGCTTGTCTGCTTCTTCTTCTGATCTTGAACTTCTTTCTGCAAGATTGCGTGTGGCTCAGGCTGAATTTGATGTCATTTTTGAGGACACACAAGGCGGACCATTTTTTGAACTGTTAAAACCTGCTCGTGATCATTTAAAAAAATCTGAAGGAACACTTGAACTCCTTTCCGTTGCCGCGCGCGTTCTTCCGGAACTTGCCGGGCTTGAAGAAGAAAAAACGCATCTTCTATTGTTTTTGAATAATCACGAACTCAGACCTGGGGGTGGTTTTATTGGAACTTATGGAATTGTAAAAACAAAGAACGCTGAGATTACTTATAAGAAGACTGCGGATAGTTATCTTCTTGACAGCAGCGCAGAACACAGTGTTCAGAGCAAGCCACCAGCACCATTGTCTCGTTATAATGCAACAAACAAATGGTTTTTCCGCGATGCAAACTGGTCGCCGGATTTTGCTCAGTCTTCCATTAAAACTCTTACACGTTTTTCAGATGAGGTTCGTGTGCTTACACCTGAGCAGCAACTGGTTGTTCCTTCTGCCCCGCGTGTTGATATGGTGATTGGACTGACACCAAGGTTTGTATCAAGTCTTTTGGCTTTGACAGGGCCTGTTCAGGCTGGAGACCAAGTATTTGATGCTGATAATTTTGCGGATAAATTGGAATATCAAGTTGAGGTTGCTTACGCACTCAAGGGAGTTCCACAAAGCCAAAGAAAAGAAATTTTAGCGGATCTTGTTACAGAACTTCAGCAAAGAATGTATTCCATGTCACTTTCAGAATGGCTTGCAATGACAGAGGTTGCTCGCGATTCTATTGTAAATAAACAGCTCATGCTCTATAGCACAGATCAAAAAGTCGAGGAGGTTTTAAGTGATGCGGGCTGGGGAGGGCGTGTGCTTTATGAAACATTTGATGCGCAAATGGTTGTGGATGCGAATCTGGCAAGTTTAAAATCCGATCCGGTTGTTAAAAGGGATATCCAATATGAGATTCAGAAAAATGATGCCAATCAATATATTGGACGTACAACAATTACTTATAATCACCTTGGTGCGATTGATTGGAAAACAACTCGTTATCGAACCTACACCAGACTTTATGTTCCTGTTGGGTCACAGCTTATAAAAACAACAGGTTCTTTGATTGATGATAAGCTTAAGAATCCACAAAAAATTGCAGGGCCTGTTGATGTTGGACAAGATTTGAACATGGGTGTTTTTGGAGCATTTACGTCTGTGGAGCCAGGACAGACACAAACGCTTATGTTTGAATACGCACTTGCTCCGTCCGTGATTGAAGCAATTGAAAATGGTCGATATGACCTGACTGTCTTAAAGCAACTTGGGAGTTTTGATCATACATTGACGCTTGATCTTGATTTTGATAAAAATGTCTCACACGCCAGCCCGGCAGAGGCACGAGAAGATTGGGGGGATAAGCGCTACGAGTTGAATACAATTTTAGATCAAGACAAAGAAATTGTTGTAAGACTATAGGTCCGATAGGTCCTATAGGACCTATCCTATGTTTCAAAAAAAGATCGGAATCGATTTGGGCACAACAACGGTTTTGGTTTATTTACCAAAACGAGGAATCATTATTCATGAGCCATCTGTGGTGGCTATTTCTTATATTGATAAAAAGGTTTTAGCTGTTGGAAAAGAAGCCAAGGACATGCTTGGCCGCACGCCGGATACAATTGTGGCAAGACGCCCTCTTAAAGATGGGGTGATTGCTGACTATCGAACAACTGAAGCCATGTTGCGATATTTTATAAATAAGGCTCTTGGTGGTGTTAGGCTTTTTCGTCCGGAAGTTATGGTTGCAGTGCCGGGTGGGATTACTTCAACAGAACGTCGTGCTGTGATTGATGCAACACTAACAGCCGGAGCAAAAGCTGCGTACATTATCAAAGAGCCGATTGTAGCAGCGATTGGCGCCAACATTCCAATTGGTTCGCCGTCCGGTCATATGATTATCGATATTGGAGGCGGAACATCTGAGATGGCAGTTATTTCACTTGGTGGAATTGTTGCATCTGAATCTGTCCGAATTGGAGGTGTTAAGTTTGATGCTGCAATAGCAGAGTACACACGACGTAAATATGGACTGGCTATTGGTGAAAGAACATCTGAGGCCATTAAGATTGATATTGGAGCTGCCATGTTTTTACCGGATAAATTGTCCATGGAAGTAAAGGGCCGTGACATGATTACAGGTCTTCCGAAAATTATTGAAGTAACTTCTGATGATGTAACAACTGCAATTCAAAATGAGCTTGATGGTATTATTGCAACTGTAAAAGAAGTTCTCCACAAAACTCCACCAGAACTTTCAGCAGATGTGATGGACAAAGGGATTGTTCTTTCAGGTGGATCGTCACAACTTCGAAATCTTGATACACTCATTGCAGAAGCAACCGGTGTGCCAACATTTTTGGCTGAGGACCCACAACAATGTGTGGCCAAAGGAACCGGGATTGCGCTTGAGAATTTGGAAGCTTATAAACGAAGTATTTTCACGAACTAAACATAGGTCCTATAGGACCAATAGGACCTATGAAGAATACGGTCAACTTATTGCAGAAGACACGCTCCATTACTTTCGGAATCGATGCATCATCGGCAAATAAAAAAAATCGAACAGGGGTTGAGCAATACGCTTTTCATTTGATCGAAGCCATGAAAAAGCAGCCGCTTAAGGAGGGGGAGCGGGTGTTTTTGTATTCTAATTCGCCACTGGGTGGCGAATTGTTAGGGAAATTGCCTAAGGGTTGGGAATCAAAAGTGCTTGATTGGAAATTAAAGTCAGGCTGGATGCAAGGAAGAGTTAGTTGGGAAATGTTTAAACGTCCACCAAGTGTTATGTTTGTTCCATCTCAGGGCTTGCCGCGGATTGGAAAGAATTTGGTTACAACAATTCATGACATTGGATTTAAGCGGGTTCCGAAACTTTATGATCCAAAAGTTCGAAAGAGATTGTTGAAAATAACAAAACGATCAATCAACAAAGCCAAGAAAATAATTGCTGTTTCAAAGTTTACAAGCCAAGAGCTTCAAGAGGTCTATCATGTGAAACCGGAAAAGATTCGCATTATTTACAATGCCTGCGATACAAATGCTTTTCACAAAATGAAGGAGGCTGAGATGATGCCAACTCTTCAGAAATATCGACTTGGAAGAAACTTTTTCTTTTCAATTGGCAGGCTTGAGAAAAAGAAAAATACAGCAATGCTCATTCGTTCGTTTGAAGCATTTAAGCAGGGAAGAGGATTGGGTGATCCATATCAACTTGTTATTGCAGGGGATCCTGGGTTTGGATATGAAGAGATAAAAAAATACGTTGAGCTTTCAGAAGTAAAAGATCAAATCAAAATATTACCAAGACCTTCAGATGAAGAAGTTGCGGTTTTAATGAGCGCGGCAGTTGCATTAGTTTTTCCTTCTTGGTATGAAGGATTTGGAATCCCGAATTTGGAAGCCATGGCATGTGGAACACCTCTTATTACTTCAGACATTCCTGTGCACAAAGAAATTGTTCAAGACGCTGCAATTTTTGTTTTACCGGGAGAGCCTGAGAGTTGGGCACGTGCAATGAGACAACTTGTTCAAGACACACGCATAAGAACAGAAATTGTTAACAAAGGCCTTGAGCGAGTTAAAGATTTTTCTTGGGACAAATCTGCAAGTCAAACCTGGGAACTTTTGCGTAGTCTGGTATAATAATTTTCATATGGATGAATTACTTTCAGAATTAAAACATTTAGGACTGTCTGATAAAGAAGCGGCTGTTTATTTGGCTTCATTGGAGCTGGGTCCTGCGCCAGTTCAAGACATTTCTCACAAATCAAAAGTGAACCGAGCAACCACGTATGTGATGATTGAGTCGCTTACAGGACGTGGTCTTATGTCCACATTTATAAAAGGCAAGAAGCGATTTTTTTCTCCTGAAACGCCTGAGCGATTAATGTCGATTGTTAGAGTGCAACAAAGAGAGCTTGAGGAAAAGCAAAATGAGCTTTCAAAAACACTGCCGCTTTTGATGGCAATGTACAATGCTGAGGGAGCCAAGCCGCAGATCAGGTATTTGGAAGGTACAGAAGGTATTAAAACTGTTAGAGCAATGTTTGAAAAAATGAAAGGTGAGTTTGTTGAAATTTTTCCTGTGGAAGATGTTCACACAACACAGGAGCTTATGGAGGAAAGAAAGCAGCATCACACCAGTTTGAGAGAGCAACAAACAAGACATCGTGTACTTGCGGTTATGGAAAACCCGGATCCAGCAAAGGTGACCAGTATGGGAAAAGGGGAGTGGAGAATGGTTCCTTCATCCAAGTTCCCAATGCATGGAAGCATTGTTGTTCGGGAAAATCATGTCTTTTTGTTTTCATATCGATCAGCAATTCTTTCAGTGGTTATTGTGAGCAAAGAAATTGCAGATGCTGCGCGAGGATTGTTTGAGCTTGCCTGGATAGGTGCTGAAAAATTTCCTTCAAAAATAGTTGAATAGAATCTAAAAAAAGAAGAGACCGCCGAGAGATTGGCGGTTTTTGAGTTGCGCTGTTTGGGAAGCGCAGAAAGTAAGGGGACAAGTTGTTTGCGCTATTCGTGCTAAAGGGCAAGGGTCGTTTGTGTTAGGAAGGGTGGAGTCACTGGGAAAGGAACTGGTGTGGCTAGGTAGCTAACCAGCGCCTGGGCAACAGCACGAATGAGGCTGAACGCTTCGCGGATCGATCGCGATTGCATCAACAGCATCTATTCGATATTTCATAGCAGTTGCTGCTTCTGCAGCATGTTGCTTGTTTAGTGATTCCATTGGCATGGCTCACACCTCCCTAACTTTCACGTCTACCCCAGATAGGCAGACCACAGATTAACATAGCATCTGAGAGTTGTCAAGTGTGTATAACAGCACAGCTAGCAGAAAAGCTAAGTGTTTTCAGTTTGTTGTCAAGAGGTGACAAAAAGAATCTGACAGTTCTTGACAAAAGGGGAGGGAGGTGTTAATTTTTCCAGTCCGCTATGCGGGCGGAGAGAGGGGGTGTGACATGATTGTCGTGCCAGCAGAAAAGCCCAGTGCAAACTGGACTTTTTTGTTTTTTTATTTCATCTCATTTTGTGTCTTTGCGACCCCCCCCTGCGTCGTTGCGAGCCCCCTTTCGTGAAACGGGGCGAAGCAATCTCCGTAAAGAATTCCCTCGTGTCCTGCACCTTGTGTCATTGCGAGCGAAGCGAAGCAATCTTCGTAAAGAATTATGGGGGACAGTCACGTTGTATATAATTTCGGCAGTACTCGCTATGGCTCCGTGCTGGCGAAATTATATACAACGTACCTGTTGTGGAGATCCTGACAGTTCGTCGGAAGGTTGTGTAAAGCCAAGCAAAAAAGCACTCCTTTTGGGAGTACCCTTTTGACTCTTGGGAAGAGAGTAGGTCTTTCGACCATTTGAATTCAGAAGCTTTAACTTCTGTGCTCAAATGGTCAGCCCGGGCCAACGCAGTTCAGGGAGAGTCCCTTACTTTGCGTTGACCCGAGCTAGTCCGCTTTGACCCGTCTGACGGGTCTACGCGGCCTCGGCGGTGACCCTGGCGGCCTCGCCCTCGCCCTCGGAGATCTCGCCCTCGGTGGGCGTGAGCGTGCGGGCGCGGTCGTCGGCGACCGGCGTCTCCGCGCGGCGTTCCTGCCGGCGCGGCTGCTGCCGGCGGATCTCGAACGTACCCTCGCGGACACTCGCCTCGACCTCGTTCACCGTACGCCACGCGTCGCACGGACGGATGTCCTCGGCCACGGCGGCCTCGGCCTCGGGGATGAAGATCTCGCGGAGCAGCTTCTCCGCGGTCACCCGGGCGCGACCGTCGTCGCCGGCGAGGATGTCTCGGATCTCCGGGCTGTCGTCCAGCCCGAACTCCGTGATTGCGGCGGCCGCGATGCGGTTCCTGAGCTGCGTTCCCCAGCCCATTCTCCCGAATCCCTGCAGGCTCCAGCGGGGCTCTCGATTGCGATTGTGTCGGTTGCTGGCCATGTTGTCGTCTCCTGTGATGGTGATTGGCCCTCGGCTGTAGCCCGTTAGGCTACAGCCTACGGGCGAGGCCCACTGCCAGAGTCCGCGCCTCATACGCGAATCCGATCAGCTATTTACTGTCATTTCGACCGAGCGCTAGCGAGTGGAGAAATCTCGAAAATTCGAGATCCCTCGGCTTCGTCGAGCCCAGCTCGACTTCGCTCGGGATGACAAGAAATAGCCAACCAGATTCTCTAGAACTCACAGTTCTTGATACGTGATCCAGAACTTTGAGATCCGGCCGACCAGGTGTGGTTCCTGGTCGGCCGAGAGTGCTTCCTCAGCATGGGGGCTCTGCTTCCCCTTGGCTCACCACTTGCAGATCATGGGGGTAGATCATGCGTGCAGGTGACGCTCTCGGTCTTTCCCGAGTGTCCGTGGTCCCGTGTCCGGAGTCTCTCTTGTCGTGTTGCCAGTCGATGCTGGCTTCGTTGGTGTTAGATCGATAACATTCCGGCCTCCCTTTTGGTGACTTGCGATCGGGGTACGCGGTTCGTTCGCGAATCCGATCAGCTACTTACTGTCATTTCGACCGAGCACAGCGAGCGGAGAAATCTCGAATATGCGAGATCCCTCGCGTAAAGCGACGTGGTCGCCACGCGACTTTACGTCGGCTCGGCTTCGCCTCGCTCGGGATGACAAGAAATAGCTAACCAGATTCTCTAGAACTCACAGTTCTTGATCTTAGAGATCCAGAACTTTGAGATCCGGCCGACCAGTTGATGTCCTGGTCGGCCGAGAGCGCTAGTCTTTCCTAGCTGTCAGGCGCTGAGCGAACGCCAGTTGCGCGGATTCCGCGCGAAGCCGAGCACCGCACCCACCGAGTCCATCCGCTGGACCGGCCGGCCGTTCAGCAGGCCCGAGCGCTTGATCTTGGGCTCGTTGTGCCCGAGCGCCACGAAGTCCTCGCGCTCGAACACGGTCACCAGACCGAGTCGACGAGCGATCATGCGGCCGTTGCGGGCCGCCACGCTGTGGTCGAGCTCCTTCGCGGCCGCGCACTTCTTGAGGAAGGGCGCTTCGCGGGTCTCGAACGCGGCCTGCTCCGCGGCCTTGCGCGTCTCGGCCTCGGCCTTCTTCGTGGCCTCGGCGGCCTCGCGCTCGTCCTGCTCGTCCATCTTGGCGATGACCGCGGCGACCGTGAAGGATCGCCCCTGCAGGATGCCGCTGCACTCCGCACACAGACACACCTTGGGCAGGTGCTCCTGGGTCACGAACCGCACGCCCAGCAGCCGCTGCACCGACCTGTAGGTGCCGACCCACATCTTCTCGGGCGTGGCCGTGGTCGTGCACTTGCCACGGCGGCCGGTGCACTTGAGGTGCCCGGCCGTACGCTCTTCGGCCTTGGCCTCGGCCTTGGGGGTCTTGGCCGACTTGCGCGCGGCCGCGGCGCGTTCCTGCGCCTTCTGCCGGCGCAGGGCCTTCCGCGCGCTCTTGCTCGGCCGCTTCGGCTTGGCCTCGACCACCGGCTCGAGCTTGGGCAGCTCGCCGGGCACGCACTCGCCGCCCTCGACGAACGCCTCCAGGCCGGCCTTGGTGTCGTCGTCCAGCTCGTCCGGCGCGGGTGCGGGCGGGGCCAGAATCGCGGGCACGACCTCGGTGATGACCTCGGACGCGGAGCGGCTGAGCCACTCGCGCCAGTCGATCCCGGTCGTCTTGGCCTTGCCGATGGCCTCGGCCAGGATGGCGAGGTGGTCGACCCCGAGAGCTCCACCGGCGCAGACTAGCCACGACGTGGGCACGCCGAGCTTCACGATCGTCATGAGGGCCTTGGCGTTGGCGCTACGCACCGCGTTGTCAGTCTCGAGCCGCCAGTCCGTCCCGAGGACGGTGTCGGCGGCCTGGCCGAGCTCGACGAGCTGCGGCTGCGGCACACCCTGCCACTGCTTCTTCTTCTCCACCGAGCTCTTTGCCCGGCTCCCGAAAACCAGCAGCGCCCGACCGCTGACTTCCGCGTCACTTGGAATCAATGCGTGCATTGAAATGTCTCCCTTGTCGTCTGATGTCCGCGCATTTTCTTCAACATGCACCGAATATGCACAGTGAATTTACGCGGACATTAATCTCTCATATGAGAAAATAATGTCCGCGTGAATCCATTGGTTTTAAAGTCCTCATCACAGTTCACAAGCTTTCGCTTCTGAATTTTGAAAAGATTGGGTCGGTGCGTGAAGGGGTTTCGTGCCCCTCCACGCATCGACCCGAGTAGTAGCTGGGATCCGTACAGTCGGGCGCTACTCGACTGCGGTCTTTACGGCTCAACGGCCGAGCGTCAAGAGGCTTTTGCCTTAGCTTGTTGCTAAGGCTCACCTAGTACTGGGGTAGCTACCACTTTTCAGTGGTAACTCTTGCGGTCGAAACCGCGAACTGAACAGACCAGTGGAAACGCCTGTGCGTCTCCTTCCATATGTTGCCCCACAACGGAGGCTTCTCTTGGTTGGTTAAGCATCCAGCATTTACTGGACACCCGGCTAAAGTCCTGTTCATCAACTCCTTAGTGTTACTAAGAAGATTGACAAACTCCCTGTGGGGAGGGATAACGGCGCCGATGTTTGGGTATCATCGGGACCAGGACTATCGCCTTAATTGTTACTGTATAGCTCCTCGAAATTCACAAGCCTTCACTTTTGAACTTTGAGGAGCGGGCGGTACAGAGTGTGTACCGCCCGAGTTCCCGCCTTGCGGCGCAGTCCTACGAGAGGACCAGCGCGGCGAGGGGGAGGATCACGCACACGAATCCGAACGTGGCGTTGGTGTAGGTATCGACGGCCTTGCCGAGGCCGTTGAGGAAGCTGGAGATCACGCGGTCGGTCTTGGTCGGCATGTCTTGCTCCGTGTCGAGTGGTGAGTTGACCCTCGAAATTCACAAGCTTTGCTTATGTATTTTGACGGGCAACTCATCGTGGACCGACTCAGGAAACCGGAGGTAGATATGACTCATTGACCTACCCGAAGGTTGGTGTGAATCGTGGAAATCTTGCGTATGAAGTGAGCCAGGTAAACCCGGGTCAAGCCATTTGATTTCCGCCGCCAATCTCCTCCTATTGGAATTGATCGGACGGGTTATATACTCTCTCCTCCGATTTTCTAAGTCGCTCTGCGAGATCCTTCGACTCCCCCTCGACAGGCTCGGGGTCGCTCAGGATGACTTTTTGACCAAAATGTGAATCACATTTCTGTCCAAAAAGTCAAAAAAGTCGGTTGCTGAACGCATTTCGTGGGAGAAATACATACAACAACCGACTTTCTTAATCGGTGCCATCGTTGGGTCACGGATGGCTCGTGTCTCTCTCCCCATTTGTGTAAGAAGCTTTTCAGCTTCTTAGTTTTTAAATACCTCTCTTCCTCATCTTGTTAAACACACTATAGCATATTTTGTCAAAACTGTCAAGACCTCCATGGAACCAATATAGACTTTTTAGCTAAAATTAGTCAAATTTATCTCTCAAATTCTGTTTATTTGTACTGACGTAATGGAAGTAATTAATTAAAAGTATGATTGATTCCAGCCAAGGCGACTACATGATATACTTGAATATATGCTGCAGGACTTTTCAGAAATTATTGGACATAGCAAGGTTTTAGGTGTTTTAGAGCGCATGAAAAAGGCTGGAAAACTGCCTCATGCCATGCTAATTGTTGGTCCACATCATATTGGCAAAACCTTGGTGGCCACATCTTTTATAAAATCGTTTTATCCTGAAGCTCAAAATTTAGAACAGATTTCAGATTATATTGAAATCAAACGAGAGATTGATAAAAAAACAGGAAAGAAAAAATCACAGATTTCTGTAAAGCAAATTCGAAAGCTAAGCGAAAGGCTTGCAATGAGTTCTTTTTCAGGCAAGTGGAAAACTGTTTTTATTGAAGAGGCAGGCGCTCTTTCAATAGGTGCAGCAAATGCACTTCTTAAAACACTTGAAGAACCAAAAGGCGAAACATTGATTGTTTTGCGCGCACCATCTGTACAAAGTGTTCCTGCAACAATTGCGTCTCGATGTCAGATTATAAGATTATCAATTGTTGATCGTGATACAATTTCTAATGCTCTTGAAACAAAAGGAATGAGTAAAAAAGAAGCGGAAAACATTTCTTCGTTTTGTCAGGGACGCCCTGGAGTTGCACTTCGCTATATTAAAGAGACAGATTTTCGCGCAGAGTTTGATTTAGCAGTAGCGTCTTGTTTACAACTTCTTGGATCAGATTTTGTGAATCAACTGTCAACAAGCAATAAACTTATTCCAAAAGACGACCTAAATAAAAACGAAACTCTTGATCAGCTGCTCTCTGGTTGGCAAACGGTTTTGCGTGATCTGCTTTTGTGCGAACTTGGTCAAGAAGATATTATCTGTCATCAATCACAAAAAGATAATCTTCAATCTATTTCAAAAACACTTTCTCAAAAACGTGTATTTGGAATGCTAACCAGGATTCAAGAAACAAAAAACGCAATTACATCTAATATCAATTCACAGTTAGGCATTGAGCATGTTCTCATGCATTAAAAATCATATATGAAAAAACTTTTTTTACTTAGCGGTTTAATTGTTCTTCTCGGGGCTGGATGCTTTGGAGGGGGCGATAGCCAGGTTGTTGCTGATGGCGGTGTGTTTAAGAGTATAGATTTAGGTGAGGAGTGGACACAGCAAGTTGTTGTTCCAACTGAGAGAGGTATTGGTACTCTTGCCGGAGCAAATGTTATGCATTTAAAAATGGATCCGCAAGATTCAAAATTTCTTTATATTGGTACAAGAAAAAACGGAATGTTGTATTCAGACAATGGGGCAGCTTCCTGGAGCCAGCCAAGAGAAAAGGAGTTGCAGGAAGGTTTAATTACAGACATTGCTGTTGATCACAAAAATGTTTGTACAGTTTATGTTGCAAAAGGTCAGAAATTGTTTAAGACCATTGACTGCATGAGAACGTTTGATGATGAGTTGTATGTTGAAACACGTGCTGGTGTAGAGGTGATTCAAGTTGAGGTTGATTGGTATTCAAGAAATGTTTTGTGGGTTGGTTTGTCAAATGGAGATCTTTTGAAGAGCATTGATTCCGGAAAGACGTGGCAAACAATCTTGAGCACCGGGGATGAAATTAGTGACATTCTTGTTAATAAAAAAGACAGCCGAATTGTTCTTGTGGGAACGTTTGCTTCCGGGTATTTTAAAACAGTTGACGGTGGAGAAAATTGGACAAGTAATGATGAGGGTCTGGCTGGTTTGTCTGGATCTCGAAAAGTATACACGCTCACACAAAGTAAAGATTCAGATGTTGTGTTGTCTGCAACACGTTATGGAATTTTGAAATCAATGGATTTTGGTCACACCTGGGAGCCGCTTGATCTTGTCACATCTCCTCAAGAAGTTTTGATCCGTGCGCTTGTTATGGATCCAAGTGATCCAAACAAAATTTATTACGCTTCACAATCAACGTTTTATTCAACAGTTGATGGGGGTGCAACCTGGAAAACCGATCGACTTCCATCAACACGTTTACCACAAGTCATGCTTATTGACCCAGACGATTCTTCAGTGTTATATATTGGAGTCATGACTCCAGCAAGATAAAATTATGCATGCATTACTAACAGAGAAAAAAACCCAGTTTGAGGCAGCGATTGAGAATTTACACAAAGAACTTTCTGTTCTTCGTACCGGGCGCGCAACACCTGCTCTTGTAGAAGACATTCAGGTTAGCGCTTATGATTCTGTTATGGAAATCAAAGGTTTGTCTTCGATTAGCGCACAAGATGCAAAAACTCTTATTATAACTCCATGGGATAAATCCATGTTGCAGGCTATGGAAAAGGGGGTTCGTGATGCTGATATTGGGCTCAGCCCTATTGTTGACGGCGATCATATTCGTGTTGTAATGCCTCAGATGACTGAGGAGAATCGTAAGAAAATGGTAAAAGTTGTAAAGGAAAAATTGGAAGACGCGAGGATTAGAATTAAAGGCGTGCGTGAGGGTATAAAGGAAATGATTATTAAAAAGGAAAAAGAAAAAGAAATGAGTGAAGATGAGAAGTTTAAAATTCTTGATGAATTGGATAAGTTGACAAAAGAATATTCAGATAAGGTTGGGGAGATTGGGAAAATTAAAGAAGAGGAGATAATGACGGTTTAACACACTGCTTCTTTACTGGCGACCTCACCCCTGCGCCTTTGCTCTCCTCCCCTGCGTCGTTGCGAGCCCCCTTTCGTGAAAAGGGGCGAAGCAATCTCCGTAGAGAATTATGGGGGACAGTCACGTTGTATATAATTTCGGCAGTACTCGCGTGGCTCCGTGCTGGCGAAATTATATACAACGTACCTGTTGTGGAGATACCGGGGGTTCGTCGGAGGATTGTGAAAAATAAAAAAATAATGTCATCTCGACCGGAGGTCTGTCAGACGGGCCGGAGCGGAGAGATCTCGCATATATGAAAGAAGATGTGACAATGGAAAAAATAACAGCCCTTGCGAAAAAGCGGGGTTTTGTGTATCCGGGTTCTGCTATTTATGGCGGGCTGGCAAACTCTTGGGATTTTGGTCCGCTTGGAACAGAGCTTAAGAACAATCTGCGAGATTGGTGGTGGGATAGGTTTGTGCATGCACGAGCAGACATGGTTGGGCTTGATGCAGCGATTATGATGAATCCTAAGGTTTGGGAGTCTTCAGGTCATGTTGATAATTTTAATGATGCAATGATTGATTGCAAAAAATGTAAAGCCAGACATCGTGCCGATCATTTGATTGAAGATGCTGATCCAGAAGCTAAGGTTGATGGTTTGTCGCCAGAAGAACTTACAAAAATAATTTCTGAAAAGGATTTATCTTGCCCGGACTGTGATGCAAAAGATTTCACAGATGCACGAACGTTTAATTTGTTATTTCAAACTTCAATTGGAAAAACTGAAAAAGATAAAAGTGCTTTGTATCTTCGAGGGGAAATTGCTCAAGCAATGTTTGTTAATTTTAAGCATGTGCTTGATAGTTCGCGAAAGCGTGTGCCGTTTGGGATTGCTTCTGTTGGAAAAGCTTTTCGAAATGAAATCACGCCTGGAAATTTTATTTTCCGCACACTTGAGTTTGATTTAATGGAGTTTGAATATTTTATTCGAGAAGAAAATTGGGAGAAGATGTTTGAGTATTGGCAAAAGGAAATGCAAACATGGCTTGATGAGATTGGGTTTGCAAAAGAAAGCACACGAATTCGGGAGCATGCACAAGACGAGTTGTCTCACTATTCAAAACGCACAATTGATGTTGAATACAACACACCGTTTGGATGGAAAGAAATGTTTGGATTGGCTTATCGCACGAATTTTGATTTAACCACTCACATGGAAAAAAGTGGTCAGGATATGCAGTACACTGATCCAATTTCTGGAGAGAAATTTGTGCCGCATGTTATTGAGCCAACGTTTGGTCTTTCTCGTTTGACTCTTATGAGCATGCTTGAGGCTTACACAGAAGAAAAGGTTTCAACAGCTAAAGGAAAAACTGAAACACGAACTGTAATGAAGCTGCATCCACGACTTGCGCCATTTAAGATCGCAGTTCTGCCTTTGTCAAAGAAACCGGAATTACAAAAAGTGGCAAAGCCTTTGCATGAACAACTGACAAAGCGTTGGTATTCAGATTATGATGAAACTCAATCAATTGGTCGTCGTTATCGTAGACAGGATGAGATTGGAACTCCATACTGTGTGACTGTTGATTTTGATTCACTTGAAGATAAAGCGGTAACAATCCGCGACCGCAACACAATGAAGCAAGAACGTGTTGCAATTGATAAGTTAGAAAAGTGGTTTGAAAAGAAGTTGGGTTGGTGATTTGTTTTTGCGTTGTTGCGATAGGGTTTTGTTAAAAATGGCATTTTAAAGGAACCCTGGTTTTTTATTGTCATCCCGAGCGAGGCGCTAGCCGAGCCGAGGGATCTCGAAAAGTTCGATATAGAATTCGAGATCTCTCCGCTCCGGCCAGCTGCGCTGGCCTCCGGTCGAGATGACAAAGGAAAAATAAGTCAGCCAACTCTCTTTTATGTCATCCCGAGCGAGGCGCTAGCCGAGCCGAGGGATCTCAAATTCAGAATCTCTCCGTGCGGTCAGCAAAGCTGGCCTTAGTCGAGATGACAGAATGATATGAGTGAAAAAAGTTATTATGTTTATATTCTTACAAACCCATCTGAAACAGTTTTATATATTGGTGTTACAAGCAACCTATTAAGAAGAATTCATGAACATAAAAATAAACTAATTAAAGGCTTTACAAAAAAGTACAATTGCATAAAACTTGTTTATTATGAAGTTACAAATGATGTTTATTCAGCGCTTGAAAGAGAAAAACAATTAAAAAAATGGAATAGAAAAAAGAAAGAATATCTAATTAATTTAGAAAACCCTGATTGGAGTGATTTGTATGATGATTTATAAGAATTCGAGATCCCTCGGCTCCCCTTCGACTCGCTACGCTCGCTCAGGGTCGTTCGGGATGACAATAAAAAAATAATAGTCAATAATTGACAATATAGCCTAAATAGGCTATATTTTTTTAGCTAAACGCCCGCGCGCAGCGGTTCTGCGCATCTACTGTTTGCATAGCAATGCCTGTGTCGGTGATTTGATCATTGCCGCAGTCAATCTGTGCAAGTGGAGGAAGTCATGGCAGAAAGGGAAACCTCTTTCACAGTGGATCAATTGGTGCAGCTTCGGGAAATCGAACGTGCTCGAGTTCGCAGAGGCGCACCTGGCGTAAGAGACGAGCTCCAGGCTCTGATCGAAAGGTTGCGAGACGGCGGCGTTGCCGGCAAGTTCACCGATCCTCGCGAGATCGCAGCCAAGCTGCTCTGGGACAAGGGATTCGGCAACGAG